>CAJXBG010000026.1 GCA_913050215.1 uncultured Gammaproteobacteria bacterium | reverse complement strand
ACCAGCTCCGCGGGACGCTAGCTGCGCGCGTTCAATCTCTCTGGGCGCGCCAATTAAATACTTCTGTACTTCCAACCAGCTCCGCGGGACGCTAGCTGCGCGCGTTCAATCTCTCTGGGCGCGCCAATTTACAGCAGTAGCATTTATCGCGCCTGTATTTGATCAAGTATGGGTAACAGGTATTCTTTAAAAGCCGCCGGGTTTTCACTCATCGGGAAGTGACCAATATTTTTCATCACTTTGAAGCTTGATCCGGGAATAGCCAAATGCGCCGCCTCGCCTAATTCCGCGGTGCCGCTACAGTCATATTCACCAGACAATATATGCACACCAATCTCGTTGGCATCGATCTCTGCCGCGGTCGTCCTCAAATCATAATCTTCAAGGTAGTAGAATAGATCTCCAAGAAACACCGGCGGCCAACCACTGGCGTAAATAAAACTTGTTTCTTTTCGATAGCGTTTCGGTGATGCCGGAGACATCAGACCATCCATTAAGCGCGCTTTGTATTCATTACTGACTTGGGGATGCCAGAGCTCAGCGTTGTGTTTCATTGAACCAGGGATCTCAAGCGCACCTTCAACAGCTATCACTGCACGAAAGTGATTGGCATGCTTGTGTGCTAAATCCAGCGCCAGCAAACCACCGACAGAGCATCCCATAAACACTGGCTTATGCAATCCCAGCGCTTTGCTTAATTCCAGTGGTACAGAACGCAGAAAATCCCCTCTCAGAAGATACTGCTCATTCCACCAAGCCTGTTCAACAGGCGGTAGTGATTTACCGTGGCAAGGCAAATCATAAGCGATCAATCTGAATCGACTGGTAATCTCCGGCATCTCAAACAAGTGTCGCCACTGACTGCCGTGGCAGCCCGCCGTATGCTGCAACAACAGCGGGATACCCTCCCCTGCTTCTTCGAAGTAGATACGATGTTTAAATCCACCCAGCGTTAGGTGAACGTATCTTCCCGTAGGGTTGTCAAACACCGCATCGGCTCGCATGTCGTGCGCCATGGGTGTGTCTTTAACTATGTTCTCGGGTCGCAACAATTCTATCGCCCGGGCAACTGCCGGGAAATACTGGGCGCCAATCACAGGGTCACACTTTCTTGCTAAGCCCTGACCCTGCATGATGTTGGCTATCAGGTCGTTGTTAAAACGCGTTGGCTTTGCCGCCAGAACCTTTGCCCACACCGCTTCACTACCGGTAAAACTGATTAATCCAGCAGGATGCTCCACTGCGCTTTCTGGCTGTCCCGCGCTAATACCAAAAGACAATTCTCGCTCACCCACTGAAATTGATATACCGCCGTTCCAGTGTCTTGCCGCGAGCATAAATTCACCGTCGTCTCGACATAACGCAGCCCATGCTACCGCTTCGGGAAGCTCAGTGTTCATTCGCAAACCTCACATCTAGTAAATATTAAAAAAACAGTGATATCGGGAATATTCCCATCGAATCAATACTACGACAATGGCTATCGCCTGAACAATCTACCGGCATCAAACTTGTAAAGCGGCACCCGTTAGGGCGCTACCACTCGAGGTCGTCAGGAATCTGAAAATCCTTGTAGGGGTCATCCTCGTCTACAACATCTTTTGAACGATCATGAAGATACAGAATCACTTGATCTTTTGTATCCGGAATTCTATCAGCGATACGCTGGGCTACTTTTTCGGGCACCAAATCGTAATGGTCATCAATTTTGGTAATTGCAAGAAAACCTTTGTTGAGCTGTGTTTTATTTTTCGCAGACACATACAGCTTTTTGACCTTTTTCCCTTCGGTAAAATTGTATTCCACATCACCCTGCTCTCTCTGACTATTCCGCGCCACAAGTTGTTTAATTTGCGCGCGTAACTCCCTAGCCAGCACTTCTTGCTGAAGCACTTCGTTACGCTCCCGGTCTCTGACCTGCTTTTGGGCGATCTCTGCTTCAGCCGCAACTCTGGTTTCATCGACCTCAACCCCGGCTTTGACCCGCATTTCTTGACGATGCATGCCCTTCTGAGCTTTCTTTAGCTGCTTATCAGTCACTAGACCGGCACTCCTCAACTGGTCTTGAAGAGACCCTCCCGATTTCTTTTTCTTGGCCACTGCTCACTCACATTCAAATAGGGGAAATGTAACGATACATTGCCTCGTCGCGAGATAAAACTACAGACATTTCTCGATGTCAGATACCTACCACTTTACCGACTCGGATCTCAACAGCTACACTAGACTCAGAAGCGCCACTTGACGCACAGAAACCTCAAACCCTGAAGGAATATTTATTATGGCGGGTCCACTGGAAGGCTATCGCATACTTGATCTCACTACGGTTATATCGGGTCCCTTTGCTACCATGCTGCTGGCAGATCAGGGCGCCGATGTCATTAAGGTAGAATCGGTATCGAATCCGGATCATGCGAGAGGTGCTGGGTTCGGCGAATCACAATTCACCGCAACTTTTCTGAATAACAACAGGAACAAGCGCGGTGTCACGCTCGATCTCAAGTCAGCGGAAGGCAAGAAAGCACTGCTATCACTGGCTGCAACCGCTGATGTATTTATACAAAATTTCAGACCTGGTGTTGTCGAACGGTTGGGTATCGGCGAAGAGGAAGTCCGCGCAGTTAATCCTGAAATCATCTATGTCTCCATTAGTGGCTTTGGTGAAAAGGGTCCTCTGTCTCACAAACCGGTATACGACCCAATCATTCAGGCGATCAGCAGCCTTGCTACGATACAGGGTGGGTCGGATGAAGCGAGACCGCGCTTGGTAAGAACTATCTTGCCAGACAAACTCACCGGTATGACAACCGCGCAAGCCGTTTCATCGGCACTCGTCGCAAAAGAAAAAACCGGTAAAGGTCAACATATTCGCGTTTCGATGATTGATGCAGTGGTCGCCTTCCTGTGGTCGTCAGACATGGGAGGGCAGACCTTTGTCGGAAAGGAAGTCAGCACACAAAGAGCTGCAACCTTTATCGACCTGATCTATCAGACCAGCACGAGCTATATCAGTGTATCTGCTATGGCTAACAAACAATGGCATGCCCTTTGTCAGGCAGTCGGCCATCCTGAATGGTTAGAGGATGAGCGATTCACCACCCCGGCACTGCGCGACCGTAACGCCGATGAAAGGCTCAACATGACTCAGGCCGCCCTGCTCGAAAAACCAGCGGAAGAATGGCTTAAGATACTGGACGATGCCGGTGTTCCCTGTGCTCCGGTCCTCACCAGAAAGGAAATGATCCGTCACCCTCAGGTTGAGTCAAACGACTTGATTGTCGAAATGGAACATCCGGTCGCGGGTAATATCAGGCAAACCAGACCAGCGGCTCGTTTTAGCGTGACGACACCGGAAATCAGAATGGGTGCACCGCTACACGGTCAACACAATGAAGAAATTTTTGCCGAAATAGGTATCACGCCCGAGCAACAGGCGCAGTTACGAGCCAAAGGTATCATTACATAACGAGCTACTGCAGCGCGATGAGGGGCTCGTCAAATAACCGAGACTTTGACGAGAATTGTCGTTTCAGAAATGCCATCTGGTCACCAAGTATTCTTCCACTGTGGGTCAGCGCAAGATACTCCGCGTGATTTGGCATGAAAGGTAGCGCCAGCAACTCCATTCCTGACGCCGCCAATAAAGTATTTCCTTTTCTTGCATTACAGCGTTTGCAGGATGTAACAACATTGGTCCAGACATCCCGCCCGCCGCGAGACAAGGGATGAACATGATCACGACTCAGGTCGCTTTCCTTAAAACCCTTACCGCAGTACATACATATATTCTGATCGCGTCGGAACAGGGCTCGATTGGTCAAGGGGGGCGCCTTTCTTCCTGAGATATGAACTTTTCCCCGACAGGCGATAATACTGTTCAATTGAACCAGCGTCTGATTTCCCGTGATCCGTGAGTAACCGCCTCGGACCTCCATCACTTCTTCGCCGTAGGTCCAGGTCACCATTTCCCTGGCGTGAAGACAAACAGCCTCTTGCCAGCTCAACCACTCAACAGGTGTGCCAGCCGTATTGATTCTGAGTATCTTCAAATTCAATTCCGGACCGCTCATATCCATATCACTCGCTCGCTCTTAAATTAGATTCACGTTCGTTCATAAAAATAGCAACAAGTCATTGGTCATATTAGCCATGCCCTTGAACAAATCAACCCCTGACCCCCTTAATAGCGTCACGAAAACCCTGAAGTGAGGTTATGAAAGCGGGAAGATCGAAATAAGATTGAAAAATCGCGTAGAATACGGACTTAAAATTTGAGTAGCGAAAAACACATAACAAGGGCTTTTAACACGAACCGATATGATGAAAGAAGACAAGGTCTACTCTGTACCCAGAGAAAAAGTCGACGCATTTGAGTTCGACGGTCAAGTTGCGGATGTGTTCGAAAATATGATTTCGCGCTCTGTGCCCGGATATCCGCTTCTGCTTGATTTACTGGAGGTGCTTACGGAGCAATTCGCGCAACCGAACACGAATTGCTATGACCTCGGTTGTTCTCTGGGTGCTTCGACTTTACGTATTCGTCAGCACCTACCATCCACCTGCCATGTCATTGGTGTTGACACTTCGCCATCAATGGTCGAACGGTGCAAAAGCAACATGACTCGAGATCATAGTAGCGCCACGGCAGAAATTCGTTTGCAATCGCTTCAGGAAACACAAATTGAAAATGCATCAATCGTGGTGTTGAACTACACCCTACAATTTATACCCGACAAGGAAAGACTCAAGATATTGACTCACATTGCACGGGGTTTGGTTCCTGGCGGCATACTGATTCTATCGGAAAAAATTCGATTCATGGATGAAGCTACCCAGAACGCTACGACAGAATTACATCACGCATTTAAAAAGCATCAGGGCTATTCGGATCTTGAGATTGCACAAAAACGTGCATCTTTAGAGAACGTGCTAGTACCTAATACGCTAGAACAACACCAAGAAAGATTGCGTGACGCAGGGTTCATTTCTAGTGACATGTTTCTCAAATGCTTCAATTTCGTTTCGCTCATAGCGATCAAACAGCGTGAATAGCAAATAGCACTGGACTCCCCATGAGCAAATACCTATCAAGGGCGGACTTTAACGACGCATTTGACTTGATGATCGAACACATCAAGATTGAAGGCAAACATCAATTACACTCGCAGCTACAGCGACTCTAACGATTAGTTCACATGGCCATTTCTGTCTTCGACACATTCTTCGAAAAGTTCATTAAAACGACCCGTGGGTCTGATCTGGAACCGTTCCAAGATGAATTAGCCGCCAGTCTTGAATCTCACTTCTTCAGCAAACGGCACGGGCGCAAAACTGAATGGGATGACGCGCTTGCTACGTTTCCTACGCTCGAACCGAAACACTTCGATCTGGGTCAGGACCTAATCCAAATTGGTGAAAACTCAGACTTAACGATCTCTACCGAAGACTTCAAAGCTAAGCTCAAGAACTTTATGCCCTGGCGAAAGGGGCCTTACGAACTTTTTGGCACCAACATCAACACAGAGTGGCGGTCCGACTGGAAATGGCAGCGAATCGTTCCACATATCTCCAGCTTGCAAGACAAACAGGTGTTAGACATCGGTTGCGGTAACGGCTACCACCTGTTTCGCATGCTCGCATCCGGCGCAAAGCTGGCACTTGGCATAGATCCGACACTGCTATTTTTCTATCAGTTTCAACTCATTAACCGATTCTTGCCTGATTTACCCATTCACTTGCTTCCCCTGAGAGGAGAGCATCTACCGGCATTCGGATCATTCGATACAGTATTTTCCCTCGGTGTGCTTTATCATCGACGTAACCCTATCGACCATCTTACCGAACTGCTGGGCTTCCTGAATTCAGGTGGTGAAGTTGTCCTCGAAACCCTTATTGTAGACGGCGATGCCAACACGGTACTCGTACCGGAGGACAGATATGCAAAAATGTCGAATGTGTGGTTTCTGCCCAGCCCGGATGCACTAGAGATTTGGATGTCTCGCGCGGGCTTCAAACATGTGCGCGTCGTCGATATCAACCAAACTTCTATCGAAGAACAACGTGCCACCGAATGGATGACTTTCCACTCGCTGGCAGATTTCCTAGACCCATTGGATAGCAACCAGACTTTCGAGGGCTACCCTGCGCCGAAAAGAGCGCTTGTAATCGCACAAAAACCTTGATCGACAAGCCGTAAAAGCGAGGTCACTTTTTGACCCTAAACCTCTTTCAGGCTCGAATTGACTGACCCCGTATCACCACTCGAGTGACGTCACCATCCCAAAAGCCTGTGCGGCAAAATATTAAAATGTAATGTCGTCTTCGTAGACAAGATCCTCTCCGGTAAACGGATGTTTAAAAGCAAGATAACGTGCATGAAGTCGCAGTCTCTCGGATGCAGCGAAGGCTTTTTCGTGAGCATAGAGATCGCAGCCCAAAATCGGATGGCCAACATTCGCCAAGTGAATTCGCAATTGATGACTCCGCCCTGTCTCAGGTTTTAGCAGCAGCCTGGTCGAATTCGAAAACCTGGCTTGAACATAAAACCTTGTAGAAGACGCTTTGCCAACCAACCGATCAATGCGCTGACGAGGTCTACGTTCCCAATCTGCCGCAATGGGGAGCGCGATCACCCCCATATCGTGCTCAATACTGCCATACACTTCCGCCGTGTATTCCTTGACGATACTGCGTTCGCGAAAAAAACGATTGAGTTCTCGAACGGCATGCTGACTGAGCGCCAACACCAACAAACCCGATGTGTCTAGATCAAGCCGATGAACAATGACCGCCTCGGGAAAACTGAATCTAACTCTTTGTAGCACCGAGTCTTTGATGATTCTCCCCGGCACCGATAGTAGTCCGGCTGGCTTACTCACAACCAGAATATGATCGTCGCTGTGAAGAATTTTTAACTCTTCCTCACAGGGTGGTGGAATATGGCGAGTATAACGGTCCATGAAAATCTGAACACTCCTACATCGAGTTGTCGTATAGTGCCTAAACTGCCAATAAAAGACGAGTTTGAAAGCGCGCCTTATATTTAAACACATAGAACTTGTTGAAAAGACGTTTAGTACAGAACATGAAGACTGGATTATCAATGACAGACGAAAACGATCAACTACTTGCCGCAATTACTGACCTGATTCCAAAACTTCTCATGGCCATGGAAGCGTTCGAACAATTGCAAAGAAATATGAATCCCGCCGCGCTTGATACGCTTGGAGAATTTGTTAGGCCTTTCGAGCAAGCGCTGCGTAAATCCTACGAAGCGTTCGAGAAACTACCCTTTCCGGATGACCTGCAAGGCTATGGTGAGACTATCTCGCAGAGCTGTACCTACTGCCTTCGAGCAATGGCCCCGTTCATCAATACGGGTCAAAACGCAGACGGTTCTGAACGCATGATCGAATCGATGAAAGCCATGCGAGCGCACTGCCGGGCTCAGGAATTTATCTACCCGCTTGCTTCTGTTATGTCTCCCGTAAATCAGTATTTTGTGGAGGCGAGCGCGAGAGGCAACAATGCTTTTTTGCAACAGTTTATGGGCTTGGAAATCGAGCCAGCAGAAACAAAAAAACACGGTATTTTCAGCTTCTCAAATGACAGGAAAGAGCGCGGTGGATTCTCCCTGTACGTACCAGAAAATCTCGATCTGGCAAAACCTGCATCGTTGGTCATCGCGCTACATGGCGGCACAGGACACGGCGCAGATTTTCTCTGGTCCTGGTTGCGGGAAGCACGTACCCGGGGTTTCATTTTAATGTCAGTGACTTCTCAAGATGATACCTGGTCACTAATGGATCTCTACAACGACACGGACTATCTTCCCCTGTTGAGAAACATCAATCATGTTAAACAGGAATGGAATATCGATGAAGAACATATCTTGTTGGGCGGCATGTCAGATGGTGCAACCTATACAATGTTGGCGGGACTCACAGAAGACGCCCCATTCACTCACCTCGCGCCCTTTTCAGGTGTATTGCATCCTGAAATTCCGGCATGCCCAAAGATCCTTCAGGCAAAAGACAAACCTATCTACCTCGTCCACGGCACGGAGGACTGGATGTTCCCGGTCGAAACTGCCCATATGGCAAAACATGAACTTGAGCAGGCAGGCGCCAAACTAAATTTTCGTGAAATTCCCGGTTTACCTCACAGCTATGCGCGTTTTGAAAATCCGGCGCTTATAGAATGGTTCAACCCTAATCTCACGGTGCCGATACATGCTTAGGCAACGACAACGCCTGCCGATATTGAGAGCCGCCGCACTTTTTCTTCTATGTGCTACCGTAACAAGCGCAGGATTCGCGGATCAAAGAAAGCTGGTCATCCTGCACACCAATGACTTTCATGGTCGAATTAGCCAGGAAAATGAATACGCTGGGGCGGCGCGCATCACATCATTTGTGAAACAAACACGACAGGAACATCCAGGTGTTCTCGTGCTCGACGCTGGCGATAGTATATCCGGTACGCCAGTCTCAACCATGTTTAAAGGTGCACCCATATTCGAAGTATTGAACAAGGTGGGTTACGACGCAGCGGCTATTGGGAATCACGAGTTCGATCATGGCTACCAGCAGTTTCTGGAATTTAAGGAAATCGCAAACCATCCATTACTATCCGCCAATGCTTTTGCCCCGGACGGTAGCCTGCTCGGCGATGCGCCTGCACTTATCAAAACAATTAACGGGATAAAAATTGGCATCATCGGGCTCATCACCGAGCATACGCCGAATATGATTACGCCCTCGGGCAATGAGGGCATTAGCTTCTCTCCAGCAGATGAAATGTTAAAAGCAATGGTCACCGCGCTTCGACCTCAGGTAGATTTGCTAATTGTGGTCTCTCACGTGGGTCACGAGCCTGAAAAAAATCTGGCAAAAAATGTAGATGGCGTCGACCTGATTGTGGGTGGACACTCTCACACCAAGGTGCTGACACCCATTAAGATCAATGACACCTATGTGGTCCAGGCCGGTCACTACGGCGCCTATGTTGGAAAAGTTGAAATGACGGTTGACACAGATCTCGACAAGCTAACCTCCTTCTCGGGAACGTTAATCTCTGCTGCTGATCTTCCCGCACCGGATAAAGCGGTCGAGCGCCTAGTCGAGCGCTGGGAAAGGAAGGTTGCGCGAAAAGTTGATTTCAAAATTGCAACGTCAGAGAGAGACTATACAGAGAGGGAAATGCAGCCGTTTCTGGAGCAAATTCTCGCGGAGGCGGCCGGTGCAGACTTCGGTTTCTACAATATGGGAGGCATCAGAGATCACTTTAGAGCTGGACCTGTATCAGCACGGCATGTCTGGAACATCGCTCCTTTTGGTAACGCGATGGTTACCGTCACAGGCAACGGAAGAGCAATAAAACAGATGCTGCTTCGAGAAGACAGCGAGCACCATCGCATACCAGAATTAGTGGATGAAAAAGAATATACCGTTGCAACCAGCAACTTCGTCGCTGATCAAACACAAAAAATGTTAGGTGATCAGGTCATATTAAATAACAGGCTTGTGCTGGTTCGCGATGTATTGATCGACTACTTGAAATCCAATGGTATACGCATCGATTAAAAGAAACGGGCGACAACGGTTTCTTAATAATATTAGCGTGTCTTTAGTCGAAGAAGTCTCTCGTGAGGCGGAGGAATTCATCCAACTGATCATGCTGTACCCAGTGTCCGGCATCCTGAACTGTGACATGCGTCGCATCCTTAAAGAAGGTGACATGTTTCTCCCTTTCGACGGAATCCATCCAACTCTCACTGCCACTGACTAACATCACAGGAGAATCTATTCTGCCCCAAAGCTCCCTTGTCTCATGCGGCAAGATATCTAGTGGTGACATGACGTGCGTGTAATTATCGAACTTCCAGCTATAACTTCCATCTTCATTTTGGTCACTACCGTGAGCGGTTAAGTGTCTTGCCTGATCTGCACGCAGGTGAGAATTAGCCTCATGCATTCGCTCAAAAGCTTCCTCCAGGTTTTCATAACGTTTAGGTAATCTACCCGCCATCTTTCGCGTTTGTTCTATCCAATCACCGATCTTTTGGTGAATTGGACGATCATAATAATTACCCGGCGGCCCACCAGTACCTTCTATAACAATCATTTTTTTGATGTTTTCGGGATAAACGCCTGCATAACAAAGTGCCACACCGCCACCGAGGGAGTGGGCTATTACGTGCAGTGGCGCAAGATTTTGTTGATGAATCAATTGTGCCAAGTCATAGATATACTCGCTTCTCCTGTAGGCGCTACCATAAACCCATTGTGAATCACCGTGTCCACGAAAGTCCGGCGCGATAATATGGTAGTCATCACACAACTCCTGCGCGACCCAGTCCCAATTGTGACAGTGGTCACGGTTACCATGGACTAGCAATAGTGGTGGAGCATCCGGATTACCCCAATCCAGATAATGCAGCTTCATCCGCTGCGAATAGTAGGTATGCGAAGTTGGGCTGGCTTTGCCTTTCATCGGCTTTGTGCTTTTTGCTGTATCGCTCGTCATGAACTATCAATCTCCAAAACTTTTGCAGTGTTACCAGTTTCAATTATAAACAAGTTTGCTTGATTCTTCTGCTGCATCGCATCATTTTCATCCCGGAGATGGGTAATAAAGCATTTGAGATTTCCTCTTACACTGATATTTTGCTTTAATTCAGCGCCCTTAGTGCGCTGGCAGCGCGCTGTTACCAAGTGAATGGAAATTAACGAAATGGCTATCAATCTTGACCCAGAACTACAGGCAGTGACTGATGCGGCTAAAGCCCTTGGCCGCCCACATGGGGCCGACGTTCCGTTGGCGGCATTGCGAGCCGGATATGTCGCTGGCAGTCAAATGCAAGGCGTTACAGATGTTACTTGCGATAAAATCCAAGATTTAGAAATTCCCGGACCCGCGTCAGCGATTCCAGCGCGTCTCTATGTGCCGGCTGGAACGGGTGACGCAAAAACGCCTGGCATGATCTTTATTCATGGCGGTGGGTTCATGATTGGCAACCTTGACAGTCACGACAGCGTTTGCCGCCAACTGGCGAACCACGGCGGCAGCAGGGTCATCGCAATAGACTATCGATTAGCGCCGGAACACAAATTTCCCGCTGCCGTTGATGATGCCATCGCGGCAGCCAAATGGATTTGCGAAAATGCAGAAAACTACAACATCAACCCTGAACGAATTGCAATTGGTGGCGATAGTGCCGGCGGTAATCTGTCCGCGGTTGTTTCCAATCACTTCAGTCAGAACAATGGTCCGAAGCTGGCTTTCCAGTTGCTCATCTATCCGGCAACAAACAGAACGGTTGAAACGGATTCACTGCAGGAACTAAAGCAAGGCGTCACCCTCGACGAGCGGATGCTTAACTACTTCCACGACACATATTTTGGAGAAACGGGTGCCAACCCATCCGACCCCAGAATTTCCCCAGCACTCGCACCAGATCACCAAAACGTACCACCCGCGCATATCATCACCGCTGAATATGATCCATTGCGTGATGAGGGCCAGGCGTACTACGAGATTCTCAAAGCTGCTGGAATCAAGGTTACTTATCATTGCTACCCCGGCTTGATGCACAACTTTATTCAACAGACGGGTGTTGTCACCAGTGCCCGCCGGGCGGTTAAGGAGATCGCCGACATCATGAAGTCAGCCCTCGCTTAGGCTGATGGCTGGCTAACCAGGCTCTCAAGAAGTAAGCCCTCACAATAATTCACGAAATTAAAGACGTCCTGAGACAGGCGAATGCAATGAGAGTGTCAATTTCGAATGACCGATAAAGTTTTAACCGGCAAACGCGTTAACACAACAACGCAAACATCAAAGTACACCTTGGAAATCAGGCGGCTGTTTCATATCGCGCTGCCACTGATGGGCGCTCAACTCGCTCAGATGGGTATGGGCGTGAGCGATGCGATTATGGCAGGGCAATATAACTCCGCCGACCTCGCTGGCGTTGCGCTTGGCGGGAGTTTGCTCTGGCCGGTCATGCTGTTAATTATGGGGTTAATCCAAGCGGTCACGCCGACTGTCGCCCAATTAAACGGGCGCAAAGACTACAAGGAAATTGGTGAGGTCATTCGTCAGGGCCTGTGGATGGCGCTGATAGGAGGGCTCACAGGGGTATTGATATTAAACAATATCGGACCCGTCTACGCCTTACTGGATGTAGATCCTGTCGCGACAGCAATCTCTATACCTTACCTTGCTATGGCGTCTCTGGGATTTCCCGCATTGATGTGTTTCTTTTGTCTGCGTTTTCTCGCTGACGGCATGGGATTTACCCGACCCGCGATGTTTATTGCCATTGCTGCTTTGTGCCTAAAGATCCCGCTAAACTATGTACTCATCTACGGCAAATTTGGACTGCCCGAAATGGGCGGCGTCGGATGCGGTCTAGCAAACGGTATTATCAACTGGTTTCAGTTATTTATGATGGTCTTGGTTGTTTCGCAAAAACGATTCAATTTGACCGGCTGGCGACAAAAGTTTTCTGCGCCGGATTGGCGAAGAATCAAACCCTTGCTGATTATTGGTTTGCCCATCGGCGCATCTATCTTCGCCGAAGTTGGTCTGTTTTCTTTCACAACCCTTTTGCTGGGAAGTTTTGGTGCGGAAACCGTCGCCGCACACAATATCGCAATGAACCTGAATGGCGTGTTGTTTATGCCGGCTATGGCTTTGGGTATGGCCGCCACAATTAGAATAGGATTCAGGGTCGGTGCCAAGGAAGTTTCAGAAGCCAGGACAACGGCAGCCCTGGCGATTGCAACAACAATTCTGGTTGCACTTTTAGGTTCAGTATTTATTTACTTCTTTCGCTTTGACGTGACTGCCCTTTATACCCAGGATACCACCGTCGCAGATCAGGCTTCTGTATTGCTACTATTCGTTGTCTTCTTTCTCATTTTCGACGCCATCCAATCTACGTCTTCCGGTGCCTTGAGAGGTTACAAGGATACAAGGGCGCCTATGTGGATTGCATTTTTTAGCTTTTGGGGCATTGGGCTACCCATTGAGTGCATCCTAGGTTTTGGCTGGATCGGCGAACCAATGGGCGTATACGGATTCTGGGTCGGCCTTGCCATTGGCGTCGGAACCGCGGCTTTTTTACTGTCTTTTCGTTTATGGCAAACAAGTAACAACGAGGAAAGAATCAGAAAACTCGCAAACTAACACCTCCGGTGTTTTTAGCATGCGATTAAATTATTACACCGTGGCGGTTTCACTTTCGAGTAGATATTCTCTGAGTTTTTCTTCTGCTTCATTACCAAAGAGAATTTGACAAGCCTCTTTTAAACCTTCGGCTGTTCGAAGATCTTCATCTCGAACCACAAGCGAAATTTTCGACCTTCTGCGCAGAAAGTCTTCTAGTTTGACTATCATTTCACGTCGGGAAGCGAGTTCAATCTCGCCTCTCAAGTACTCAGCGTTTTCAATCAACAATTCTGCCCGCTGCGGCTCTTCTCTGATCCCTTCGAGTATTTCAAACGCATTTGACCCGTAGCGGCGCCAGAGCCTGGTCGTCAGCGGCTCCGATGAAGATGGACTCGTCATACCATCAAGATCCATCAACTTAGCCTGATGCAGAAATGCCTCTTTAACCGTGTCGTCAGGCTCTCCGTACCACTTGCGGTTTGCAAAGGGTACATCAACACCAAGATTCTTGACGATATCTGCAATCTCATTACCTACATTCAGACAGTCGGTTAATTTACCACCAAAAACACTAAGGTGCGCATCCTGATCGCGTACTTCTATCACGTGTTTACGTGACAGTCCGACCCAATCAGCAACACCACCCGCTCCCTCGTGCGCTAACGGCCTCACACCACATCGTTCGGCAACAATGTCCTGCTTCGTTAGCGGCCGATCGAGACGTAACATATTATTGGCGTTTTTGAGGATAAATGCTCGCTCGCTATCCGAGACCACTTGCTCAGGAGAATCAACCTGAGTATCGGTAGTACCGATACAGGTTTTTGGCCCCATGGGTATCACAAAAAACAAACGACCATCGGATGCGAAGAACGCAAGAACCCGCTCTGCTTCCGCCACTCTGTCAACAATCAGATGAACACCTTTTGAGAATAGGTGGTGATACTCAGTCTTTTGTTTTGTCAGGCCGTTGTGATCATCAAGCCAGGGACCACAAGCATTGATTAGGACCCGCGACCTGATTTGAAAAGACTCACCGCAAACATTGTCCTGCACTGACGTGGTCCATATCCCGCTGTCTCTCTCACTGCCGAGTGATTCAACATAGTTCGCCGCGACACAGTCGTTGTCCAAAGCTGTTCTAATAAAGTTAAAAACAAATCTGGCATCATTATCGTAGAGATAGCAATCCGAATACTCGAACCCAGCCTGCACGTCGGAAGTATTAATAGCCGGCTCAAGGCTGTTCAGGCGGGCACGGGATCTATACTTGGGAATACCGGTTTTGAATCTACCAATTACCCAGTAAAGCAGCGTGCTCAAATAGACCAGGAATGCGGGATATCTGAAACCTTTAGCAATGCTGGTCAAAAACCGGATCTCTTTCACCGTCGAGGGATAGTGGTCCATCAGATAATTGCGGCTTTTACACAGCTTGTTTACAAGCAGAAATTCGTACGACTCGAGATACTTGATACCGCCCCAGGCAAGATTCGATGATTCCGAACTTGTGCTACCGGCAAAGTCACCGCGATCAATCAGCGCAACCTTGACACCTTTTGCCGCGAGCGCAGCCGCGGAAACAGCGCCGTTGATCCCGCCACCAACAATGAGCACATCATATTCTTCATTACCGAGACGACGGACGTTGCTGTTTCTTAATTTCATCGCGGCATAGTGTATTGATGCTAAGCGTAAATTAACACCTCCAATTACAAATTTATCCAGATCAATAAAACTGCGGCGCTGAAGCGATCATGCGCGCGACCTATCTGGCACACTGACTCGCAGTCTTTTAGCAAATAGATTAATGAGTCTGGTGACGAACCACTTCACCCTCGACCATAAAGACAACATCTTCACTAATATTTGTCGCCAGATCAGCAATACGTTCTAAATATCTTGAACAGGATAACCAGGAGGTCGCCTGCTCTATCATGGACGCATCTCTGGCCATCATCTGCCGGAAATCGTCATACATTTGGCGATTGATTTGATCTACGCCGTCATCTTGCTCAATCACCTTTCTTGCGAGATCAACATCAAGTTTGACCAAGGAATCGAGCGAGTCTTTTAACATGGAACGAATTGTCACAAACATTGCATTTATCGTCGCCATGGGTTCAGGCATCGGCTCCCTTTCTGCAAGATAAACCGCCCGGGCAGTCAAGTTCTCCGCCAGATCTCCAATACGTTCCAGATCATTGTTAACCTTTAGCACCACGACAATAAACCTTAGATCAATCGCTACCGGTTGATGAAGCGCCAAAATTTTCAGACAGTTTTCTTCGATCTGGACTTCTTTCTCGTTGATCGCGCTTTCGTCTGCATAAACAGCTTGCGCCAACTCAACTCTTCGATCTCTCAATACAAAGCTCGCGTTACCCAGCGCCGTCTCAACCAAACTTCCGAGATGTAAGATATCTCTTTTTAGTTCATCAAGGTCTCTTTGTAGATGGAGCGACATAATTTCTCCTTGTTGCTAAATTTCGGTGTGACGAGGGTTAACCAAAACGACCCGTGACATATTCTTCAGTTCGTTTTTGATTTGGCCTTGTAAATAGCTGATCCGTGATACCAAATTCAATCAGATCACCCATTTCCAGAAATGCCGTGTAGTCAGATATACGTGCCGCCTGTTGCATGTTATGCGTCACGATCACAATGGTATAACGACTTTTCAGGTCGAACAGTAAATCTTCAATGTGCGAAGTTGAAATGGGGTCAAGGGCTGAACAGGGTTCGTCCATCAATAGAATGTCAGGTTCCATCGCAAGCGCTCGCGCAATACACAGACGCTGTTGCTGCCCTCCGGACAAACCCAAAGCAGATTCGTGCAACCGATCACGCACTTCATCCCACAAGGCTGCCTGCCGCAGGGATTTTTCTACCAGCTCATCCATTGAACCTGTGAAGCCGTTAATCTGCGGTCCCCAGGAAATATTTTTGTAGATCGTCTTCGGAAACGGGTTGGGTTTCTGGAAAACCATCCCGATGTTCCTTCGCACCTCCACCGGATCAATCCTACTGCTGTACACATTATGACCAGCGTAGATGAAGTTTCCGTCCACCGTTACGCCATCAATAAAATCATTCATCCGGTTAATTGATCGCAGCAATGTACTCTTTCCGCAACCAGAGGGACCGATGATTGATGTGATTCTGTTTTTTGCTATTGGAAACGACACATGCTTAACAGCCGGATTGCCCGAATAACTTATCGAAACATTGTCTATGTCCAGAATCACTTCATCCGGAAATGTCTGGCTGGGAATACTTTCGCTTTCGCCCGCGGTCTTTTCGACTATGCTCTCTTCGAGTAAATTGATAGCGCTCATTGAAGCTTTTTCTCCGTTTTGTGTCTGATAAATATTGCTGTCGCATTCATCGTCAACAACACTACAAGCAGGACGATAATGCCGCCCGCCGCTAATTCATGGAATTCTTGCTGAGGTCTGGAAACCCAGTTAAATATCTGGATCGGAAGGGCCGTAAAAGAATCCATCGGGCCCTCAGGCAGGAAAGCCACATAGGTCAATGCACCAATCATTATCAACGGCGCGGTTTCGCCAATCGCTCTTGAAAGCGCGAGGATTACGCCGGTTAGAATACCCGGGAATGAAGCCGGCAAAACGTGCGCCCATGCCGTTTGCAATTTGGTTGCGCCTAACGCATAAGCCGCATGGCGAATGCTCATTGGCACTGTCTTAATTGCTTCCCTGCTCGCAATGATGATAACTGGCAGAATCAACAGGCTCATCGTCAATGCGCCGGACACAAGACTTCTCTCAAAACCCAGTCCACGAACAAAAATTGCCAGCCCTATGATGCCGTAGACTATTGAGGGGACGCCGGCAAGATTAGCGATATTAACTTCTACTATTTTTGCAATCCTTCCTTTGTGACTCAGCTCTTCAAGATAAAGCGCTGTCGCAACGCCGATCGGTATTGAGACGATTGCAATCATGGTGATCAGCCAGAGGGTGCCAACCAGCGCAGACTTAACACCAGCCTTGTATGGAAATCGGGATGGGAAACTGGTTAAAAACTGAATATCCAGCCACTTAATACCATCGAGCGTTATCTGAATGAGCAGGATGGCTAAAAGTGCCGCGCCCAACCAGGTAACACCTGCGCACAACAACCGAAACATTCTCGCTTTACGATGACGCTTCTGGATATTTGTATTACTCAACTCCAGTGGAGAACGCTTCACTCGTAAACCTCTCGGAACTTGCTCAATATCCATTGCGAAACAATGTTTAGTATCAAAGTGATAACAAACAGCAATCCTGCAACAGCAAACAATGTTTGATAGGCGATGCCACCGGCAGGAGTATCACCCATGCTTACCTGAACGATGTACGCGGTCATTGTTTGGATACTTTCCAAAAACGTAAGCGACAGATTCGGTGTAGCACCTGCTGCCAGCGTTACTGCCATCGTCTCACCAATCGCGCGTGAAATAGCCAACAGGAATGAAGCCATGACGCCCGACAAACCCGCCGGTACAACGACCCTAGTAGTCACTTCGAGGGAAGTCGCCCCCAAGGCATAGGCGCCTTGTCGCAGCGAGTCGGGAACAGCCCTGAGCGCGTTGTCACTTAGCGTTGCAATGGTCGGCAATATCATCACACCGACGACAATGGCACCGCTCAAAGCATTAAAAACTTCCAGCCCGGGCACCATCTTTCGAAGCAACGGCGTGACAAAGGTCAATGCGAAATAACCGTAAACAACTGTTGGAATGCCAGCAAGCACCTCCAGCACAGGTTTGACAACTGCTCGCATTCGGGGAGAAGCATACTCACTCAGATAAATCGCGCTGGCCAAACCGGTCGGAATCGCAAATAAGGCAGCTCCGATCGTAATGAGCATCGTACCCCACAGCAAAGGTAACACCCCGTAGGAACTCGGCTCAAACAAGGGCACCCACGAAGTGCCAAAAAAGAAGTCAAATGGCGACACAGCCTCAAAAAAACCAAGCGACTCCTGCGCAAGAATAAAAATAATGACACCGGTGGTGAAGATAGAAATCATCGCACAGAGACCCAGTGAGGATTCGATGAGAAATTCTCCCCAGCGCACCCGGGTTTTTCGAATGTCAATTTTCTTGGCCTGATTCACATCCGAATGCTTTAACGTTTCCATTTCACGCATTTGCATACTAGTTATCAGTCAACAGATTGGCGCTTTGGGGCAGCGCTTCACTGTGATAAGCCGTTCCAATTTCTCGCAACTCAACCCGCTGCTTGGCCCCGGCGTACACTGAATCTGGTAATGGGATATAACCGACCTCGGTCGCCAGCATGGGGGCTGACTCAATATAAAAGTCTACAAAAGCGCGTACTTCCTTTCGATCTAGCGCATCTGGACGAACATAAATGAACACTGGCCTGGACAGTGGCGCATAGGTGCCGTTGTTTATCGTGATTTCCGTTGGCGCGACAGGTCCCTTGCCACCATCTATCGCTACCACGCGTAACTTATCCTTGTTCGCAGCGTAATAGGCATAGCCAAAATAACCAAGCGAGCCTTCATCACCACTGATTCCCCGCACCAGCGCATTATCGTCTTCATTTGCTGTGTAGTCCGGTCTCGATGCCCCTGATTTTCCATTGATCGTTTCTGTAAAGTAATCAAAAGTACCCGAATCAGTACCCGGCCCGTAAAGCTGAATTTCTTTTTCTGGCCAACCATCGCGAACATCGCTCCAGCGTTTTACTGAACTGCCAGGTTGCCAAATTTTGTTTAGTTCGGTGATCGTAAGATGATCAACCCAATCGTTCTTCGTATTTACAACAACGGAGAGACCATCATAAGCAATAGGCAATTCAATAAAGCCGATACCACTTGCACTCGCCTGTTTCACTTCTTTCATTTTGATAGGCCGCGAAGCGTCGTTAATGTCAATCTCACCCGCCAGGAACTTCTTAAAGCCACCACCGGTACCGGAAACCCCCACTGTGACCCGAACTCTCGGCTGCACTGCAAGAAACTCTTCTGCAACCGCTTCACTAATTGGAAATACCGTGCTGGAACCATCTATGGAAACGGTACCCCGAAGTCGTTCAGCCGATGCTGGCGCTAGGGTAAAAATTGAAACGGCAGAGACGACCAAGGAGGCTGCCAACCATTGTTGAAACCTGTTTATAACCATTGCTTAACTCTCGTGTGTTTTGAGAGCGCATTTTGGATTTGAAATATAAAGATTAGATAAAGAGAAGGTTAATGTTTCCGATTTTCGGAACGTCGTTAAGGCGTCAAAGGAAACTTCACGATGAAACGAGAGCCCCGGCCCTGTTCACTGTCCAGCTCAACTGTACCACCGTGTTCTTCCGCGATGTGCTTAACAATCGATAGACCCAGCCCTGTACCCCCAAGGTCTCTCGATCTCGCTTTATCAACCCGATAAAAACGTTCAAACACTCGCTGTTGCGCCTGAGCCTCAATGCCGATACCGGTGTCTTCAACTTCTAACTGAAGTAAATCCGCAGTGCGACTCAGTCGAACACTGATCTTCCCACCGGCTGGCGTGTACTTAATGGCGTTATCCATCAGGTTATCGACGAGTTGACTGATCGACTGAGCATCACCTTCGAACAGGCAGGTCGCGTCATCAGGTTCAAACTCAAGTTCGAGCTGTTTTTCATGACAGGTAGACTTCACCGCTGAAATACTTCGCTTGACCAATTCCTGCAGATCAAAGGCATGTGCATTTTTCTCACTTAGGTCTGACTCAAGGCGGGAGATTGTCAGCAGATCTGAAACAAGCACCGACAATCGCATGCTTTGAGCGCTGACTCTTTCAACAAAACGGTTTCTGACCTCGTCCTCCATATTCGGATCATCGAGCATGGTTTCCGTCAGACCACGAATCGCTGTAATCGGCGTTTTTAACTCATGGGAAGCATTGGCAACAAAATCCCGACGGACCCGTTCTAAGTTAGCAACTTCAGAAATATCATTCAGTACAATCAGCACGCCGGAAACCTCTGCTCCGGTAAGCAATGGAGACACATGAACATCAACTATCAGATCATGTCCCACGCCGACACGTCGCACCTGCATTTTGGCCACTCGCTGCGTTTCAAAAGCCTCCTCAACCGCTTGAATCACCTCTGGAATACGCACATCCTCCCAGAGCAGTTCTTGTCGCTCATGATCGTGGCTGTCATGACTACCATCCTGTCCCAGGCCATCTGGTCCCAGCATATTTCTGGCGGCATCATTGGCGTGGATGACTCTTCGTTCCGCATCGATTCCGATGACACCTTCGACCATGCTAGCCAGAATTCTCGCGAGCCGATTTCGCTCGGTGGTAATTTCCAGCACTCGCTCGGCAGAACTTCGGGCCATCCGGTTAAATGCTTCAGCAAGCGTGCCAATCTCGTCCTTATGAACGACGGAGAGACGTCTATCGTAGTCACCTTGAGAAATCGCTTCAGCGATATCTGTCATGCTACGTAACGGGTCGGTAAATCTTTTCGCGAAATAAAAGCCCAAAACCAATGCAGCTACCGCCGAAGTAGTCGCACCCAGTAATACCAACCACCAGAGTTGTGTTGCCTTTCGCTCGATATCATTCAGCGCAACTGACACCCTCACAATACCTAGCAAGGCATCCCCTTCATCAACTCGTTTAGCAAGGTACCGCATATTCTGGCTCAGCGTTTGGCTGAACCTAGTTGAAGACGAATAACCTGTTTTCCTTGCGCCTGCTATTTCCGGGCGACTCGAGTGATTGTCCATGTTCTCTGGAGACTCCTGAGAATCTGCAAGCACTTTCCCATCGGACCGAACCACTGTCAGACGACTACCGCTCTTGCGACCAAGCACTTGGATAGTCTCCTGAAGATCATCGATTTTCGTCGTTGTGACATCGCGTGCTAGTGCAGAGCGAGACAATTCAGCAAGCATCTCGGACTGAATGGTCAACGATTTTTCGATTTCATCCATACCATTACTAGCAACCTGTTGTCCCACCAGTAGTCCAACAATAATGGTCGATATTAGAATAATTGCGACATATCCAGCATAGAGTCGCCATAAAATACGGGAAGTGATCATATGTATCTCACAACAACCTCATTGACCTACGACATCGATAAACCGGTAGCCAATGCCCCTCACGGTTTCTATAAACTGGATCTCACCGGGTAATTTCTTTCGAATTGCACGAATGTGAACGTCAATATTTCTATCAACGATCACGACGTCATTTCCGGAAGCATAGTTGAGCAATTGTTCCCGCGAGAAGACCCGCCCTGGATGATTGGCTAACTGATTTAATAGCCGAAATTCGGTTGCCGTTAGCTTAATTAGATTTCCATGGTAAGTGACGCTGAATTTTTGCTCATCAATGATCAGGCCCTCAAGCTCGACAATATCCGGGCGACCTTGCTTATCAGACATGCCGGCCCTTCTGATCGCAGCATTTACTCTGGCCACCAGCTCTCGAGGACTGAACGGTTTGGCGACATAGTCGTCAGCACCGATACCCAAACCAATCACAATATCACTTTCTTCACCTTTGGCAGTGACCATGATCACCGGAATATGCTTCAGCTTTTCACCGCCTTTTATCCGGCGACATATTTCAAGGCCATCCAAGCCCGGTAACATTAGGTCAAGAATCACTAAATCGGGTTCAACTTTCTCAATCAGCGCGAGGCCTTTGATACCATCAAGCGCATGACTAACATCGAAGCCCTCTCGCTTCAGGTTGTAGCTCAGCACTTCAAGAATATCCGGCTCATCTTCAATGATGACTATTTTTTTCTTTAACATAAAAATGTTTTAAGGGGATATTTAACCGATATGGTACCAAACACATATTAAGAAAAGATAAAGATTCGGCTCACGCCTATTGATACCCAGCTGCTGTTGAATAAATATCATTGCGTTATCTCATCTTGAGCGCGTTTTAGCGGTATCACTCATACTGGCATGCTCGCAGATGGTGAAACACACCAAGAAATTCGTGAAACTGACCAAAAGTGAAATTCCAAATTTTTTAAACCACTGTTTTTGTTAGTATTTTATGATGCGGCACGCAATTTGCACTGTTTGCGAGTATCAGCGTGCCTTAAATTATCAGAGAGAACCCAGCATGGATCAGGAACAAGCTCGGAAACGCATCAAGGAATTGAAAGCTTTTTACGCCCATCTGGCGAGTTATATTGTGGTTCACATTTTCCTTGTCGCACTAAATCTTTTTGTGACCCCGGATTTTATGTGGGTCCTCTTTTCCTTCGGAGGCTGGGGAATCGGCCTTGCGATGCATGCTTTCGACGTTTTTGGTACGAGCGCCGGTTGGGAAGCGCGCAAAATGCAGGAACTGACCGGTTGGCGTGACACTCAAGATGAACTTGAGCGCCTGAGAGAGCGCACAGAAGTACTAGTCTCAATACTCTCCAATGTAAATTGGGAAAGAATAGATCCTGAGTTCCTCGACACACGAGACAATCTGAGGGCGGCACAGGAGAATATCGTTCGATTACGCAATCATATCGACGACGGAGATGATGTTGATAAGCGGCGAGTTGTCCGGGAAATTGAAGAACTGGAAGCATTTGTGACAAGCCCCAGGTTTCGGTTTCTTGATCAAGTACAGCAATAACAGCGCGGGTCTGTGTTCTTCCCTACTTCACCCGCAATACCATGCCTGCTACTCTGAGGGTGTATCTAACCCGAGGTTGCACCCATGACAACGCCTTACTTACAACGCCAGCAAGCGTTACTGCGTTATTTGCTCGCGTTCACCACCGCCCTGATCCTAGCTGCACCGGCGCAGGCCCAACCAAAAACAGAAGACGAACTTGCCATCATGGGAGCCATGCATGCGATGGATGAGTTTTTATTGGCGTTCAATCAGCGAGATGCAGCGGGTTGGGCAGCTTCTCTGAACTATCCACACGTGCGTTTCGCCAGTGGTACCGTGACGGTGTGGAACAGTGCAGCGGATTTCTCCGATACTGATGCATTCGAGATGCTCTCAAAATCAGGCTGGGACCATTCCCATTGGTTAACCCGTGACGTTGTGCTCGTATCACCCCAAAAGGTGCATATCGCAACCGTTTTTCAACGGTTTAACAACCGCAACGAAATCATCGGTACCTATGAATCTCTATATATTGTCACAAACAAAGACGGTCATTGGGGAACGCAGGCGAGATCAAGCCTGGCACCCTAAAATCGTGAGTGACAACTATGCTTTAGCGTGGAATAGCAAAGTAACCGGGTTACCTATTCATGTACGTGACATTTACAGGAACAATCAATAATGGATAAGCCAACCAGAAAGTTGCGCTCACAGGCATGGTACAACAACCCGGAAAATCCGGGGATGACTGCCCTGTATCTAGAACGACAGCTCAATTTTGGTATCACACTGGATGAACTTCAGTCCGGCAGACCGATTATCGGCATTGCCCAGACAGGATCAGATTTATCACCCTGCAACCGCCATCACATCGAATTAGCGAAACGTGTCAGAGAAGGTATCAATGCCAACGGTGGCATTTGTTTTGAATTTCCAACCCATCCAATCCAAGAAACCGGTAAACGCCCCACCGCCAATCTTGATCGGAATCTTATGTACCTTGGACTGGTTGAGCTGCTATATGGCTACCCTATTGACGGGGTAGTACTCACCACCGGTTGCGACAAGACAACCCCGGCTCTACTTATGGCGGCAGCGACCGTGGACATTCCTGCTATCGCGCTTTCTGTAGGTCCCATGTTAAATGGTTGGCATCACGGTGAGCGAACTGGGTCTGGCACAGTTGTTTGGAAGGCGAGAGAGATGCTTGCCGCGGAAGAGATAGACTACGATGAATTCCTACAACTGGTCGCCTCAAGCGCACCTTCTGTGGGTTATTGTAATACGATGGGCACCGCAACAACCCTTAACTCCCTCACCGAAGCGCTTGGCATGTCATTGCCTGGATGTGCCGCAATTCCTGCGCCTTACCGCGAAAGAGGCCAAATATCCTATGAGACAGGGAAGCGGATCGTGGATATGGTCTGGGAAGATTTGAAACCTTCTGACATTCTCACGCGAGAATCCTTTGAAAATGCAATCGTCGTTAATTCGGCTATCGGGGGTTCTACCAACGCACCGATACACCTAAACGCAATCGCAAGGCATATTGGTGTTGAACTGAATATTCAAGACTGGCAAACAACGGGTCTTGCCACACCATTGCTGGTGAATCTTCAACCAGCGGGAGAATACCTAGGCGAAGACTACTTCCGAGCCGGTGGGGTCCCTGCAGTCGTGCAGGAGCTCATCGAAGAAAACCAACTACCTCACCCAGGCGCGATGACCGTCAACGGTAAACACATCGGTGACAACTGCGCAGGCAAGGCCAGCACCAACCATGAAGTGATCAGACCCTATACAAAACCACTGCTAAACAACGCCGGATTTATCGTATTACGCGGCAACTTGTTTGATTCGGCGATAATGAAATCCAGCGTTATTTCCGATGAGTTTCGCAAACGCTATCTTTCGCAGCCAGATGATCCCAATGCGTTTGAAGGGCGCGCTATCGTCTTTGAAGGCCCAGAGGATTACCACAATCGAATCGACGATCCAGATTTGAACATCGACACTCATTGCTTGTTGTTCATCCGCGGTACAGGACCTATTGGCTATCCCGGAGGCGCGGAGGTCGTAAATATGCAGCCGCCTGCAGCGATGATCAAAGCGGGTATCACTTCACTACCCTGTATTGGGGATGGTCGTCAGTCGGGTACCAGCGGTTCCCCATCAATTTTGAACGCTTCACCCGAGGCCGCTGCCGGTGGGGGACTCGCATTATTACAAACTAACGATAAGGTCCGCATCGACCTTGGCAAAGGTGAGGCCAATGTCTTGATCTCGGAGGAGGAGTTAATCCGGCGAAGAACTGCTCTGGAAGCAGCAGGCGGCCTACTTATTCCCGAGAGTCAGACGCCGTGGCAGGAAATATTTCGAGAAACTGTCACGCAATTCGATCAAGGTATGATCGTGCGCGGGGCTGACAAATATCAACGCATCGCCACGTCAAAAGGCATACCGAGGGACAACCACTAACTCTGGCATATTTAGGAAGTCAGTCTTTATTTCAAGAAGCTAACGAGTCCATAAATGATTTGAGCGCTGCATTCGTTGCGGCGGGTGCCTCCTGCTGAATCCAATGTCCTTTTCCCTCAATCAGCGTAGCGCCTCGAAAATCCTCAAAGCCCACACCCGGGTCACCATATCCGTCAACGCCGGGTACGTAATTTCTCACGGCATCTTTTGTACCAGCAATAAAACAAGCAGGTTGCGCAATTGTCTTACCCCGGTAGGGGGTATTCAGATTTTCGTCCAGACTCATTGCGCGGTAACGGGAAACTGGTCCCGTAAAGCCTCCCTGAGTAAAAGCTTCAACATAGATGTTGAAGTCCTCTTCAGACATCCAATCAGGAAACTTGTCCGGCAGGGTCATATTGTCTAACAAACCTGCATTCGCCGGCTTTTTCTTGAGCCAATCGTTATGCGGCGCATCGCCTGAAAGTGCGAAATAGATTTTTCGCAACGCAGTGAACATATCGGCCTCAACTTCTGATTCAACCAGCCCGACTTTTTGAAAATATAGAATGTAAAAAAACTGCTCAGCGTAGATAGCGCTAAGCACATCAAGCACCGCCACATCACCATAAGGTGTAAAAGGTACACTTAGCCCTGCCACGCCGCAAATCAGCTCGGGATAACGCAACGTTGTGGCATAGCAGATCGGTGCCCCCCAATCGTGACCAAATAAGACAACCGGTTGATCACTCACGGCAGCAGCGACGCATGCGACGTCAAGCGCGAGACTCTCCAGCGTATAACCGTCAACATGGTCCGGCTTTGAGCTGTTTCCATAACCCCGAACATCCATCGTCGCCACGGTATATCCGTGGTTTACAAAGAATTTGACCTGGTGTCGCCATGAGTGCGAGTGCTCTGGCCAACCGTGAACACAAAGAATAACTGGGTAGTGACTAACCTCTCCTTTCACAGCATCACCGTAAATATTGACGTGGATGCTAACATCACCATTTTGGACTTGAAGGGCACGGCCTCCTGGGCTGTTCTGACGCATATATTTTTATCGTATTTATGGAAAGCGAATACTCTAACGCCAGCGGATTGTTTATGCGAGACGTTTATACTCGCGCCTTCATGAATAGCATGGCTTAAGGTAGTATTTCAGCAGAGACTAATTTTAAGGGAAAACACATGAATGTAGAGCCATCAGGTCAGGCTTGCGGAGCCACGGTCACAGGCGTCGATCTCACTCAACCACTTTCAAAAGACGAGGCATCAGCGATCAGGTCTGCCTGGCTAACTCATCACGTACTCGCATTTCCAGAGCAACCGATGACCGACGATGACCTTGAACGTTTCTCTTTGTGTTTTGGCCAGTTTGGCGATGATCCGTTTATTGCGCCTATTGAGGGTCGAGAGCATGTCATTGCTGTTTGTCGAGATGCTAACGAAACAGCACCACTGTTCGCAGAAACCTGGCATTCCGACTGGAGCTTCCAGTCGACCCCGCCGTCAGGCACTTGTCTGTTCGGCATCACTATTCCACCCATTGGTGGAGATACCTGGTTTGCAGATCAACACATCGCGCTTAAACTTCTACCCGCTGACTTGCGGGCAAAACTGGAAGGAAAACAGGCTATTCATTCTGCTGCAGGCGCCTATGCCCCGGATGGTTTTTATGGTGAGGAAGATAAAACCAGTGACAGAAGTATGAACATACTACCGTCAGATGAGGCCAGAGAAACCCATTTACACCCTATTATCCGGAAGCACCCTGAAACTGGAGAAGAGGGTTTATTCAGCTGCCTTGGCTATATCGTTGGCATAGAGGGGTTAGAACAGGAAGAAGCGGTAGGATTACTACGTGAAATCTATCAATACCAGGGGCACGAAAAAACAATCTACAAGCACAAATGGCAGAAGAACATGTTGGTTATGTGGGACAATCGTTCCGTACTCCACCGTGCTACCGGTGGCTATGAGGGGCATGATCGTCTGCTCCACAGAACGACGATATCCGGCTAGCCCATCGTTTGGTTCCTGCGGCGCAGATTCTCTGCTGGTTATGCGCCGGGAAACCAATCATTGCTTATGGACAAAGCTTATCAATCACTCTGTTTTTCCCGCGCTCGCTTGAACGCCTCGCGCTGCATCAAGCTATCGAGATACCTCACGCAATTCGGTTTATAACGCGCATCCAACCCTAGCGTAGTACCAAGGAAAAGTGCATAGCCTACAGCAATATCCGCCATCGTAAACCTGTCAGCGACCAAAAACTCACGATCTTCAAGCGCTGCTTCCACAGCTTTCAACCTCGAGAGATACCAAATTGAATAATCCTCAACAACCTGAGGAACTCGGCGTTCTTCAGGCTCGAGTACCGTGTAACGGAGCACCAGCGTCTGAGGGAAGGTTAATGTCGCATCACTTCGATACATCCAGTTCAGGTACTCACCATAAGCCGGGTCGTCAACCGAAACGCCAAGCTCAGTGGGACCATATTTTTCCGCAAGGTAGTGGCAAATTCCCGACGACTCGGTGATTGTTGTGTCTCCGTCAATAAACGTTGGCACTGTGCCCATCGGGTTCAGGTCCAGATATCCCGGATATGACGCCCTGGGAGGAAAAGGCATATTGATCAAGTCGTACTCAAGTTTCATTTCCTCTAGCGCCCATAATGGTCGAAGTGACCGGGCATCCGGACAGTGGTAAAGCTTCATTCTAGGTTTCCTCTTCTATGTGCATGTCTTATTCGGTCATCGCCTATTCCGCCATCGATTACTCGATCACTGTCTGCGTATCTTCTGCGACAACCGTATTTTCAATGTAACCCAGCTTTTCAATCTCGACCCTGACCTTATCACCCGCTTTCATAAATGAGGGCGGTTTCATTGCTACGCCAACGCCACTGGGAGTTCCCATAAACAAGACATCACCAACGTCGAGCGTAAATGACTGGGTGAGATGCGCGATAGCATCATAGCAATCAAAGATCAGGTGCTTAGTATTTGAATTTTGTCGCTCTTCACCATTGACCGTGCACCGTATTGCTAGATTATGCGGGTCATCAACCTCATCTGGCGTGACAAGATAAGGCCCCATGGGTCCGTGGGTATCGAATGACTTACCGATCTGGAATGTCGGTACTCTAATCTGCCAATCCCGCACACTGACATCGTTGCCACAAAAATATCCGGCAATAACCTCATGGGCGCGCTCGCGAGGTACGTGTTTGCACTTTCTGCCTATGACCAAGCAAAGCTCAGCTTCATAGTCGAGCTTATTCGATACCATCGGCAGATTAATATCATCGTAAGGGCCCGCGGCACAGTTATGTTGTTTGTTAAACCACATCTGAAATTTCGGCGGTTCGCTACCGGTCTCAGCAATGTGGTCACCATAATTCAGACCGATGGCGAGAATTTTACCCGGCAGAGGCACAGGCGCATGCAACCGCACAGAAGAAAGGTCAACACCCGGCTTTCCCACTGTTGCAGCATCAATGGCAGCGGTATCAACGCCACCGGTGATCACTGACATCATATTGCCGTCAATGCCGTTGTCCTCCAGATCTATGATCTGATCATCTCGAACCATGCCCAACCTCCGGGCAGATTCTCCGAACCTGGTATATGTCGCTATCTTCATTCGAGCTTCTCCTGAGTGGCTATTTGATGCGCGATTCTGCTATCGATGCCTTGAATAATACTCATACGCCAACTCAACGGACAGCCTTAATTTTACCAAAAAATAGGTGGACTGATTTAACAAAATTACGTTAGCTTTTGTTACAACTATCTTTAAATCAACGAACGCCGGAGCCTGACATGACAAATCCCCAGTATGATGTCGCGATAATAGGGCTTGGGCCGGTGGGCGCTACAGCAGCCATTCTATTTGCCGAGGCTGGGCTCAATGTAGTGGTTATAGAAAGGGACATGGAGGTCTACAAACTACCACGAGCGGTCAATCTGGACGGCGAAATCGTTCGAGCTTTTCAATCGATAGGACGTGCGGATGAGGTCGATGCGTTGTTACAGACGGTTAGACCTGGAGACAGAGGCGGGTTCGCCAACTCGAAAAGAGAGTGGATGTTTGGCACAAACTTCAAGGATTTTGGCTCTAACGGTTGGCAGCCAAACAACATGTTTGACCAACCTGAACTGGAAAGCTATCTCCGAAAAAACGCAGAGGAACACCCGAATGTAACGGCATTCATTGGGATGGAAGCATGCTCATTTCAGGATGGCACGACAGCCGTTGATATTCTGGTGAAAAATATGCAGCAGCCCCAAGAAGACCATTTTAGGGTCCGCGCCCGCTATCTCCTTGCCTGTGACGGTGCTGCCTCACCCACCCGCAAGGCGCTCGGTATTGAGTGGCATGACCTCGGCTACGATCATGAGTGGCTCGTCGTGGATGTCACTACGTTTCCTGGACATACACTTACTAACGATACAGTTCAGGTTTGCGACCCTGACAGAATTTCCACCTATGTCGCGACCAAGGACCCATATCGACGCTGGGAGTTCAAGTTGCTACCTCATGAAACAAGAGAAGAAATGCTTGATCCGGAGCGGATCAAGACATTAATTGACCCTTGGACGCCCCGCGGCACCTATGAAATTAGACGCGCCGCCGTGTATCAGTTCCACGCGGCTACGGCGGGCAAGTGGCGCGCAGGCAATGTGTTTCTGGCTGGAGATGCCGCGCATCAAACACCGCCATTCCTTGGCCAAGGAATGAACGCAGGTATGCGGGATGTCATCAATTTTGCCTGGAAACTGGCACTTGTCTGTCAGGGTGTTGCGGAGGACAAACTACTCGATTCTTATGAAACAGAACGAACGGCCCATGCGACCGACCTGGTCGAATGGGCCGTCGCTATTGGTCACTTGATGGAACACCAGGCAGCCATTGAACTCGCACAACGTCAGGGCAAAGCGCCACCAAAGACACCAGCATCATTGAAGTCGTCTGGCTACGGTCAAGGTCGTGAATCACCGCCTATCAGGGCAGGGGTTCTGCAACGAGATCAAATCAGCGACAAGGGCTCAACGGGATACTTATTTAGTCAGCCGATTGTGACTACCAGAGAGGGTCAAATTTGCAAATTAGACGCGCTACTGGGCTCAGGCTTTGCGCTGGTATACCGCGGTGATTTGTCACTGAATGACCACTCAGTAGAGATCGTCTCACGACTCAATATCAAGCGCCTAAATATTGAAAAACTGAATGAACAGCGAGGCCACTTTGACAACGTCTTTAGAACAAGCCGCTGTGCACTGATCAGGCCAGATCGTATTGTCTACGGTCATACGACTGACACTGTAGACGAAAACATGCTATTGGCTGATCTAGAAAAACAGCTTGCACTTTTACCGCTGACTTGAGCGGATAGCCCTACGCGTAAAGACCTGCAACCGGCACGGCTCTTGGCCGATCGGTCTGGGCAGACACCAATGCCCTTGCAGTTTCAGCACGACCATCTTTCACGTAAGCAGAAAGCAATGTATTCAGCACAAAATCACGCTGCGCGCGACTTCCACCTATTCTAATCACCTGATCCTGAATGGGGTCGAGAATACTAATCGTCTTTGACCAGTCTTCCGCCGCATAAGCAGCAAACGCGTGATTTATCTCACCCGGAATCTTACCCGCGGGGAGACTGCCTTTTTCGTCGGCTTTACTCAGAGCTTCAAGCCAATCACTGAATCGTTCCGGATCCCCGAGCGCCAGCGCCGGTAAACCACCATGCGCATCGACAAAGACCATCGGATTGGGCAGCATTTTTTCGCGGTAATCCTGCAATGCTTGCCAACGCTCAGAACTCCTTTCAATGCCCGCTAGCTCCGATCGCCACAATAGCGAAGCGCCATCGGTAAAAACGTTGATAGCAGGGCCATCGGAGACTGAGGGCGCGCAGTGAGCATCGTACATCGGCCAAATCGCGTCATGCTCACCCAGCATCAGCCGCGCCAGACACAAATGCCACCAAGCATGGCAACTTAACAAATTCGTATTGGGATAATCTGGTAACCATGCCTCAAGATAATCCGCCAGCGATTTGTCGTCCCCAGCCTCGTAGAGCGCATGCGCGTATATATGCGCTGTATGGGCACTCCGAGGTTTTTGCTCTAGCGCTCGCTCAATCAATTCGCGACCTCTTTGCCATTGCCCCATCTCTATCAGCGCAAATGCATAGACAGTAAGAAACCACCAATCATCACCGTATGCATCTACTAACGGTTCGAGCAAATCAAGTTGCTCTGGCTCACGTGCCTCTCGACCACCGAAGCCAATCAATCCAAAAACGCTGGTTGACGGCGCGAGCGCAAAGGCGTCACGGGGATAATCCTGCATATGACTAAGTGTCAACGTAAGTGCATCAGGGCTACGTCCGCTCGAAAGTAAATTGAAGATTTCGATGTGGCTCTGCTCCCTCGCCGTCAAGCCTGGAGCGAGCGCTGCGGCATGAAGGATGCTTTCTCTCGCTTCCTTCATTTTACCCAGCAACATGAAATGCCTTCCTTTCGTCACGTGCGCCAGTGCAAATTCGGGATCAGCCGCCAGCGCCTTATCGATGCCTATCAGCGGATCATCGGTTGCGCTGAGCACACTATCTACAGATTCAATATAGCCATCACATGCCACATTTGATTCAGTACTTACCCGGTTTCCGTAACGATCCTGCAACATCCTGTACTTCCTCTGAAACTGTTATAGAAAAATCCGCTCAAGATTAGATCAGTGCGCACCGCCATCGACGGCAAGGATGGCACCGGTTGTAAAACTGGCGGCATCGGATGCGAGATATAAAGCAGCGCCAGTAATCTCTTGCGGTTGCCCGCCGCGCATCAAGGGTATGTTCTCTTCCGCTCGCTTTTCGAAGGCCTCCATATCCCAGGCTTTTGATATATCCGTGAGAAAAGGTCCAGCCATGATGCAGTTAACACGCACCTTAGGACCGTAAGCATGAGCAAACGACTGAGTAATCGCGTTCAGACCGGCTTTCGATGCTCCATAAGGTTCAGCATGAGGACTCGGGCGAACAGAAGCGGTACTGCTGACATTGATAATGGCACCGCCATCACCCTCCATCATTCGCTTACCAACATTTGCGCTGAGTCTGAACGGACCCTTTAGATTGACACCAATCACCTTGTCAAAAAGCTCTTCGGTGACCTCATCCAAAGATGGATAAAGCGGAGACATTCCCGCGTTATTGATGAGCACATCTACTCGACCAAATTCGGCGTAAACCGCCTCCACCATCGTATCGATCTGCTCCCAGTTCGCAACATGCGCGGCATAGGGGAATGCCTTGCGCCCTAAGGCTTCAACTTCTCTGGCAGTTGCTAAACAACTGTCTATTTTCCGCCCGATTATTGCGATGTCGGCACCCGCGTCTGCGAATGCCAGCGCCATCGCACGTCCCAAACCGCGACTGCCGCCGGTAATTAACACCACCTTGTCTGTCATATCTGTCATTAGCCTAACTCCTCCTGCTTTTACTGTACCTCTGCGGTCCGAGTGACAACTCACACGGCCTCGATATTTCACTGACTCGGAAGATCACCTGAATAAAGCACTTCCTTAAGGCCGCGACCAGCAGCTAACTTGCCAGTGCTTCAAGCCCTTCCCAGTGCAGATCTCCAAACTGACCGTTAGGATTGACTGGCTGAATACAGACATGGTCAGCGCCTGCATCAAAATGTGCCTGCAATCGGTTCTTGATGACGTCTACACTACCCCATGCAAATGTTGTATCGATAAACTTATCGCTTAAAGAATCGATATCTTCGTCGCTAAGCCCCATGCGCAGCCAGTTGTTTCTGTAATTAGGTAACCGGTTATATATTTTGGCCACAGGTCTGGCCAACTCGCGGGCCTTAGCGGGATCACTTTCCAAAATCACTTTCTGTTCCACACACAACATGGGGCCCTCACCCATAATATCTCGCGCCATTCGAGTATGATCCGGCGAGGTAAAATAGGGATGAGCACCTGAAGTTTCCTTAGCCGCAAGTTCAAGCATTTTTGGTCCCAGTGCTGCGATAACTGTTGGAGGTTCAGACGCTGGAGGCAGACCAGTGTAGATAGCGCCTTTCATTTTTTCGATATAAGTTCGCATAGTTGCTACTGGCGGGCCGTACTCAAGATTACGAACGCCTTCAACCAAAGGTTTGTGTGAAACGCCCATACCCAGCAAGAACCTGCCGCCTGATTGCTCTGCCAACGATTTTTGCAGCGCCGTTGTAACGCCAGGTTCACGGTGATAGATATTCATGATACCGGTCGCCAAGATTAACTTCTCGGTTTGAGCCAGCAGATACGCGCTTAGCACAACAGGGCTTTTACCTACCGTCTCCGGCAACCATAGGGCACTGTAGCCAAGCGCCTCAATACGCCTTGCGGCGAGCGCTGCATCGGCTGAAGACAAACCATCAAAAAAATACCAAACGCCTAATTTACCAAGATCCACCGTGCACTTCCTATACTAAAATAATTTCAGGAATATTACGGGACCGATCACAAGACAGCAATTTCAACTTCAGTTTCTCACTCACGCGCGACACTGATACAATGCGCGGGTTCTTTTTCACGCAAAAAATCACATTCAGAACCTAACTAGGGAGTACCTATGGAATTACAAGATAAAGTTGCTGTTATTACAGGTGGCGCATCAGGCCTAGGCCGTGCAACCGTGAAACGTTTTGTCGCCGGTGGCGCGAAATGTGCCATTTTCGACATGAACGAAGAAAAAGGAAATGCACTCGCGGCAGAACATGCCGGCAGCGTAATCTATTGCAACGTTAACGTTACCGATGAAGATTCGGTAAAGGCAGGTATTGATGCAACAATGGAAGCCTTTGGCGCTATCCACATTAACTGCAACTACGCGGGCATCGGTAACGCCAAGCGAACAATGGGCAAGAAAGGTCCTTTCCCGCTTAAGGATTTCAACCTAATCATTAACGTCAATCTCGTCGGCACCTTTAACGTGCTGCGGCTCTGTGCCGAGAAAATGGCTGAAAACGAACCGTTCAACAAGGATGGCGGTCGCGGAGTTATCATCAATACCGCTTCTGTTGCAGCTTACGATGGCCAAATTGGTCAAGCTGCTTACTCCGCTTCAAAAGGCGGCGTAGTTGGCATGACCCTGCCAATCGCTCGAGACCTTTCTGCAATAGGCATCCGATGTAACACTATCGTACCTGGATTGATCGTGACACCATTGATGATGGGTGGCCAGGAAGAAATGACGCCTGAAATTGAACAGGCAATTCAACCGCTCTCAAGTCAGGTCCTGTACCCAAGACGACTCGGAATGCCGGATGAAATTGCGCACCTAGCCCAAAGTATCGTAGAAAACGATTACATCAACGCTGAATGTATTCGAATGGATGGCGGCATCAGGATGCAGCCCAAATAAGTCGTAAACCATTAAATATTCAGGGAGTGCTTAACGCTCCCTGCGTATTTACTTTGCTTATTGTTCTGCTAATACCTTCTTAACAACCTCCAAATCACGCATCCTTGATCGATGCGACATGACTTTTGGAAACTGTGTGATATCGACACCATCAGCCTCTAGCCACTGAGCAATAGTGAACAAATAAATATCACTGATCGAGAAGTCTTCCCCCATCACCCAAGGTCCCTTAAACATCTCACTTTCGATCATTCCGAAACACTCGGTCATGACCTCAGGCATTTTTCTTTTCATCTCTGCGATCGCAGCTTCATCATCTGCCCAACGATAACCACGCACTCCATGAGCGTGTGCCGGATGAACTGTTGAACTCAAATAGGCATTGAACGCGTTTACTTGCGCAAGCTTGAAAGGATCCTTTAAAGGCGCAAGACCGGCGTCAGGAAATTGCTGCGCCAGGAATAGCAAAATTGCGGGGTTTTCAGTAACAACACCTTGCTCACAAACAAGCGCAGGCACCCTGCCTTTCGGGTTGATAGTCAGATAACCACTTTCCCTTTGCGCATTTGATCGAAAATCGAGTTTGACACTTTGATAGGGTGCACCAGACATCTCCAGTGCAATTTGTGCCGCAATGGAACAGGAACCTGGCGCGTAATAAAATTGATACATGATACCTTCCGTTATTTGTGTGTTTTCATCCAGAAACAGTACGGTTTTTTCAGTCATCCCAAACATCAAAGTCAGCGAATTGTCTGATTAACTCTCTCGTGTTGAAACTCATACAATATTAATTGCATTTCCAGACGCCCATTCGCTAGTCGGTATGCTAATTGGCGACATACTCGCTAGCGCTAACAAACATCCTCTCGCCTGCGCTAGTGCATGTTACTCAAATACGGGACAAATCAACATGAATACAACTTAAAACTTAACGCTGAAACGACAGGTTCCAGCGCCAAATTTTGAGCTTAATTATCTGGGCAGACTAAATGTTTTACCAACCAATGCTGATGGCAATTCCACATGCATCGACACACGGGATTAAAGCGATCACAGGCCCTGCTGTCGGCGCGGGACCTGCTTTAACAGGGAATTGTGATCTGACATTGACGGCCGGGAACGTATTCCCATGCTAGGCGTTTTTGTTAGTGTCATTCTCGACAGTGGCGCAACGTGGTTTCTAACACAAATTTTAAGTTGCACGCTCGCCTATGGATTGAAGGAAGGCTGAGCTACAAGCCAAGCCCTCTTCAAACCTAACGATCATTCATAGTTTACTTTCAGGATTAGCACCCTGCACCGAGTCAAGCGCTCATTTAATCCGGCAACCCCAATACTCGCTTGGCAACGATATTCAATTGCACCTCAGAAGTTCCACCTTCGATAGAATTCGCTTTTGACCGGAGCCATGCTCTGGTTTCCGTTAGCTCGGCAGGCTGAAATTCATCCCCTTCCCAACCAAGCATTTGCGAGCCCATCGCCTTCATCATGAGTTCATAACGGGCGATATTCTGCTCCGTTCCGTAATACTTAAACATGGAAGAGACGAAGCTTGGCGCTTTGGTCGACTTAGACTCCTCGACACTTCTGCGTGTGGTTAGGCTGAATGCGCGCGAGTCCATCGTGTGTTTGGCGATATCTAAACGAAGATCACTGTCGTTAATCTTACCATCCTGCAAACCAACGTACTCAGTCGCGATCTCAGCCAGACTTCTCACTTTTTGTCCACCACCGCCACCACCAATCATCGTACGTTCGTACTGAAGTAGCCGCTTTGCAACGGTCCAACCATCGTTAACCGTACCTATGACATTCTTACGCGGTGCGCGTACGTCCTCAAAGAAAGTCTCGCAGAACGGGGACAAGCCACTGATGAGTAATATGGGTTTTACTGTAACGCCGGGTGTTGTCATATCAAACAGAATAAAAGTGATGCCATTGTGCTTTGGCGCATCAAAATCGGTTCGAACAAGACAGAAAATCCAATCAGCGTTATTAGCGCCAGAAGTCCAAATTTTTTGTCCGTTGATAATGTAATCATCTCCATCTACAACCGCCTTTGTTTGCAGACTGGCGAGGTCCGATCCGGCGTTAGGCTCGCTATATCCCTGGCACCACCAAATCTCACCGGACACAATTTTTGGCAAGTGCTCAGCTTTCTGCTCATCAGTGCCATATTCGAGCAAAGCAGGCCCGATCATCGAGAGCCCCATACCCACCAACGCAGGTCTTGCGTTAATCTTGCCCAACTCTTGGCGCAACACCATGTTTTGTTCTGCATTAAGTCCCGCGCCACCGTATTCCGTGGGCCACGTTGGCGCGGTATATCCTTTTGCCGCCATCCTATCCATCCAGACTTTCGTGTCAGGATTGTTATATTTCGCACGCTTACCACCACCCGGATGCTCATTTGCAGGCAAAGGTGTTCGCATACTCGCTGGGCAGTTTTCTTCTACCCAAGCTGCGATTTCTGTTCTAAAGTTTTCCAAAGAACCACTTGCTGACGACATTTATATTTCCTTACCTATCTGATTATTAAATTTCAGGCACCCTCTTCAAAATCGATCTCAGAATTGCCTACTGCTACGTTTACTCCGGTGCTATTTCAAACAAGGTGATTTCACTTCGGGTGCCCACTCTCATAATTGGGCCCCACGTCCCTGTGCCCTCGTTAACATACTGACGGGCAGAACCTATCTGATACATCCCCTTGATTCTGTCAAAAACTCTCCTCACAAGAAAGTTAAAAGGGTAGATCTGACCATTGTGAGTGTGTCCGCTGATGATCAGGTTTACACCCGCGGCGGCGGCGGCCTCAAGTCCTCTTGGCCTATGAAACAGCACTAGGTTGAAGGCCTGTTCATCCAATTCAATTTGACTGAGTTGCCGCTGCACCTGCATCGCATCCTCCATATCGTCAATACCGATAACCTGCAGGTCTTCGCGATGGTGAGTACACGCGTCTCTCAACACGACGACTCCCAAGTTGTCCAACCGTGTGAGAATTTCCTCAAAATCCTCATACTTTTCATGATTTCCAGTGCAGTAATACACAGGTCCCACCACGCTTTTAAGAGACACAAGCGCGCTTTCCTGAACCCCCGGCGCATCGATAAAGTCACCTGTTATACAAAGGAAGTCGGGCTCTAAGGCGTTCACTCGAGCGATCACATTCTCGAGGAAACGGCGACTCCTAGAGCCAATGTGAACATCGGAGATTTGTGCAAACCTAACTGGAGATTTTAATTCAGGCGCCTTGAATTTTATTGTGACGACTGATGGTCTGAGTGCATTGAGCGTACCAAGGAAACCGATCAGCCCTGAAATAGAAATGACACCAATTGCCGCGTTCCTTTCCGTAACAAGATCAAGCAATACTAAGCCTTCAAAACAGACTAGAGAGGTGAGCACTAGCGCACTCACTCCCAGCCACAGGTCTGAGGCACGTCGAAGGAAGTTCGCCCAGGCCTGTTTTCGATTTCGCAGGAACACCCTGCTGAATACTTGACTACCCGTCAGGGGAATGAGGATGAAGGCGGTCAACAATGTCCCGAGTTCCAACCAGTGCGATAGCCTCAAAATAGGGTAAACAAACACCGGGAGATGTAACAAAATCGCCATCAGATAAAAATTCACCAGTCGTGCTCGAGGCGAGCCGACCCGTTTGTTAACAGCGGGCGATTTTTCGCTTTCGGTGTTCTCTGTATTGATGGTCTCGCTCATAAATCCAACTTAGTATCACTGCGATGTGCTTAGCTATCGGGCCTTCAATTACTCACGCTACTCATACAACACCGCCATTTTCACCATCGGCTGTGGTTTCAGTGATGGGATCAAACAAGCAGATAATAACCCATCGTCAGACGCCTGAATGTGTATCCCAAAAATGTATACGCGCAATCTAGCATTCGGATCAATCGCGTACAAAGGCGCATAAACCTCATGATTACTCTCTTCATCACTGGCTTGATATCGTTCTCCGCCGGGTTCCAGAGCACAGACTCCTGTCAGCAGGGTTGTCATCATTTACGCACCCTGCGAGGTACAGCGGGTAAAAATATGGGGGTCATCTCTTTGCTCAAAAAAGGGGGGCCATGTCATCATCATTTGTAAAGCTCAGAGTGTAAAATCGGAAATAAAATTATAGGATTTTCGATCAATATGCGTTTAGGGATACGATGACTATCCCACCATCTCCACCCTAGAGATCAATTTTCCCAGTGACGGCATCACGTGAAGGTTTTGGTCTATATGCTGGCGTTCCTTGCCTTTTTCGACGTATTGAGCGGTCGGCTTAGATAAAACCAAACACCAAGGAATCGTCGCTAAAAATAGGGATAAACCGCCCTTTTAAAGCCTCAAACTAGCCCCGATCATCAAATATTCCGCTGAATTTCAAAAACCGTCGAAATATCTATGCTGAGAGGCTGCATTTCGTTCACCAAACGTTTACTTTGCGACATATTCGCTCTATTGTGTCTCCACTCGCAATTCCATATGAATAGTGGGTATAAAAATAATTATATGTAATTTTATGGGGAAAATTTATGGCTAGTCGCTACTTTGGT
>CAJXBG010000025.1 GCA_913050215.1 uncultured Gammaproteobacteria bacterium | reverse complement strand
GCGCTACGAATTTCACCGATCATGATTACATCGGGTGCCTGTCGTAGCGTGTTCTTAAGCGCAACATCAAAGCTCGGCGTGTCAACGCCAACTTCTCTTTGCGTGACCATACAGCCGCGATGCTCGTGAATAAACTCAATAGGATCTTCGATGGTGATAATGTGCCCTTTACTATTGGTATTGCGATGGCCAATCATCGCAGCCAGCGAGGTCGACTTACCTGTTCCCGTTGCCCCAACAAGAATAATTAGGCCCCGCTTCGACATGGCAAGCTGTTTGATGGTGTCAGGCAATGACAAGTCGTCACAGGTTGGAATGTGAGTCTCGATCCTTCGCAGCACCATACCCGCCTGATTGCGTTGATAAAAAGCACTTATCCGAAATCGGCCTACAGCGGGTGAATGAATTGCATAGTTGCACTCATGGTCTGACTCAAATTCCTCTACCTGGGCTTCGTTCATTGTGCTGTGAACGAGTTCTCGAGCTTGCTCCGGTGTTAGAGGGGTTTTGGACATCGGCATCATACGGCCGCTCACTTTTATTGACGGTGGTAGTCCTGCAGTAATGAACAGGTCAGAAGCGCCCTGTTCAACAACAATTTTCAGCAATTTATCAAAATCTATCATGGTTCGTATTTTTAGGTCCTTTGTACACATGCACCCAGCTAGTATCCATGGGCATGATTCATGTTGCTCTTATTTAAAATCTTCGGGAATTTTCGCTTTCTCTGCCGCTGCTTCCCGAGTGATCAGATTCCGCTCAAGCAAACCTTTCAAACATTGATCTAGCGTCTGCATACCCAACTTGCCGCCGGTCTGAATCGCTGAATACATCTGCGCAACTTTATCTTCCCGAATCAGATTTCTGATCGCTGGTGTGCAGAGCATTAACTCATGAGCCGCAATTCGACCGCCGCCAATTTTCTTCAAAAGTGTTTGCGAGACCACCGCTGCGAGCGATTCAGAAAGCATCGAACGGACCATCGACTTTTCTGATGCAGGAAAAACATCGATAATTCTATCGATCGTCTTCGCCGCTGACGATGTATGCAATGTACCAAACACCATGTGTCCAGTTTCCGCCGCTTCCAGTGCCAGCCGAATCGTTTCCAGATCTCGCATTTCCCCTACAAGAATAATATCCGGGTCTTCCCGCATCGCCGAACGCAGCGCTTCATTGAATCCCAGCGTATCTCTGTGGACTTCCCGTTGATTGATCAGACATTTCTTACTGTCATGCACAAATTCGATGGGATCTTCTACGGTCAGAATATGCTGATAACGACTACCATTAATGTAGTCCATCATCGCCGCTAAGGTTGTACTCTTGCCTGAACCTGTAGGTCCGGTGACAGTAATCAATCCCCGAGGTGTTTCGGAAATGTCCTTGAATACCTGTCCCATACCGAGGTCTTCCATACTCAAAACTTTTGAGGGAATCGTCCTAAATACACCACCAGCGCCTCTGTTGTGGTTGAATGCGTTAACCCTAAACCTAGCAATTCCAGGCACTTCGAATGAAAAATCGCACTCGAAAAACTCCTCGTAGTCCTTGCGCTGCTTATCATTCATGATTTCATAGATAAGGGAGTGAACCTCCTTATGATCAAGGGCAGGCAAATTAATCCGACGTATATCTCCATCAACCCGAATCATGGGAGGTAAACCTGCTGAGAGATGCAGATCGGAGGCACCCTGTTTTTCACTGAATGCTAATAGTTCTGTAATATCCATTTAGTTTTGCCTTTAACTCGGAAATATTAATCGTGCGCGTGTTACCCTGCTGCTTTTATCACTCTGCTGAAAAAAACAGGATCAATCGTCATGTTACGGGTTCACATTTTATCCGAAGCTAACCAAACTAAATCGAAAGGTATGTTTGCCAACAATCTTCTTGAAACAAACATTACACCACACTCTGACCCATAGCCTAAAGCGCAGATTATCTTAGCCTGCCGTACTAAGCGCAGTTTTTAATATGAACCAGAAAAGCACTCAATCACCCGCCGAAGACATTCAGGCCAACCTGCAAAATGTCAGGCTAGGCATAAAACTCGCATGCGAAAAGTTTGGCCGCGATCCAGACCATGTTGCCTTGCTGGCGGTGAGTAAAACGAAGCCCGTCAGCATGATAGCGTCTGCAATAGCGCTGGGACAGATTCACTTTGGTGAAAATTATCTGCAGGATGCCCTGACAAAAATCGAAGAGATCAAGAATCAAGCAAAGCTGCCCAAGCCTATTTGGCACTACATCGGTGCAATTCAGTCCAACAAAACGAGGCCAATAGCGGAGCATTTTGACTGGGTTCACACGGTTTCAAGCCACAAGATCGCTAAACGCCTGAGTGACCAACGGCCCTCCCACATGCCGCCTCTGAACATCTTGCTGCAGGTTAATATTGATGCCGAACCAACAAAATCAGGCGTCAAACCTGAGCAGTTGCTCGAATTAATGCGGGCCATCTTGCAACTTCCGGGCATACAGTTGAGAGGTCTGATGGCAATTCCTGCGCCCGCTTCAGAATTTGAATTACAACGCGCGCCTTTTAAAGCGCTAGGGGATCTGAAACAGCACTGCATTGCCAAGCTCGGTAGCGAGCTCCAGGGATTTGATCAACTATCTATGGGCATGACAGGAGACCTCGAAGCAGCGATCGCAGAGGGCGCAACCTGGCTGCGTATCGGCACAGCAATTTTTGGAGAGAGAAACTGATGGAGAAACCAATGCAAGAAAAAGTCGCATTTCTGGGCGCGGGTAACATTGCAAAAGCAATTATGGGAGGAATGCTAAAAAAAGGCGTATCTCCCTCGAGCCTGTTTGCAGCAGATCCAAGCCAAAATCAGATCGCAGCACTTCCTTCTGGGGTGACAGGTTTCTCTGACAACCTCAAGGCAATAGCCCAAGCCGATGTTGTCGTTCTAGCGGTTAAACCGAACACGATTGCTGAATTGTGCGCGTCCTTATCTCCGACTATTGGAAACCGCTTGGTGATCTCCGTCGCTGCAGGTATACAGAGTGGCACCCTGCAAGCTGGACTGGGCGCATCGGTGCCAATCATCCGGTGCATGCCGAACACTCCGGCACTGGTTCAGGCTGGCATGACTGGTTTATTTGCAACATCGAATGTCACTGACGCACAAAAGCAAAGTGCTGAAAATATCCTGTCCGCTATTGGCCTGCTCGAATGGTTTCCGCGCGAGAGCGACCTCGATGCTGTTACAGCAGTTTCCGGCAGCGGACCTGCCTACTTTTTTCTTGTCATTGAGGCAATGGAAGCCGCGGCAGTTGAACTGGGGCTGACCCCGGAGGTTGCCCACCAACTGGTTACACAAACTGCTCTTGGCGCTGCGATGATGGCCCGCGATTCGACAGACCCGGTATCCATCCTTCGCAACAATGTGACTTCTCCCGGAGGCACTACCGCTGCTGCTATCAATTCCCTCACAGAGGATCAAATTCCCGCGATTTTTGCCCGGGCCATCGCATCGGCACATAAGCGCTCTATTGAACTCGCAAATGAATGAGCTTCTCGCCCCATTGAGGCATATCTTGTAATATGGTTTTGCCTAGTCTGTGGATAACGGCCAACGGGGTCCAAGTCACAGCCTGAGATCGGCGTTTGTTGCAAAACGAAAATATATAAGGGACAGAAATGGGACAAAATTTAGCCAGCGCAGGAATCTACCTGATTCAAACTTTCATCGGCTTGTATGTGCTTATGATCATGATCCGATTCCTGATGCAGATATCCCGGGTCGATTATTACAATCCGATCTGCCAGGGTATCGTCAAGATTACAGACCCGGCTATCCGCCCTTTCAGGACAGTGCTGCCAACCATTCGGGGTGTGGATTTCGCATCGCTAACCGCTGCCTTCATTGTTCAACTGATCGGTATCGTGATGATCATGCTGCTTTCCGGCAATCCGCTGATCCACCCGGTGTATTTTGCCTGGGTTGCGATTGGTTTGTTCTCAATGATCTTTAACATCTATTTCTTCGCGCTCATTATCATGGTGATCTCCAGTTGGATCGCGCCTTATTCCAGCCATCCCGCGCTGGTGCTTATTCATCAGATAACAGATCCGATTTGTACGCCCGCCAGAAAACTGTTGCCGCCGATGGGAGGTCTGGATCTATCAATCATTCTCGTCTTTGCAGCCCTGCACATCATCGACGACATACTGGTCATCAAACCGATCGCTATTTCACTGCGAATACCAGCAGGTCTCATTCTTGGGCTACCTTAAATTTTAACCACGCACCGAAAACCGAAAATGCAGGCAGGTCCTAAATATGGCGAGGCAAATCGATATCCAAGGAAGTACCTGACGGATAATTTCAAGTTCGAGAATTTGGGCTTATCATCACGTGTGACAGAATTTCTTGATATACACGCGTCAAACCTCGGCGATCGATCAAGCCACCAGCGTTTCTTGACGACCTCAGAATTGACCAACACCGCCGCTAGCACATAAGAAGCTTAATTTGATGAAATCACCTCTTGCTACCATTGTATTCATCATCGTGTGCTATCTCTTGATGATACCGGCGAGCCGCGCAGAACAGTTTGTACAGTGGCAGGGCTTTGATATCCACTACAACACCTTCAGCAGTTTGTTAATTCCGCCGGACGTGGCTAAAGCCCATGGGATATCACGCTCCAAGAACAGCATAATCACTAATATCTCGATTGTGCAGAATGGCATCCCTACGAAGGCACAGGTAACAGGGCAGTCTCTCAACCTGCTTGGGCAACTGACCCAACTAGCATTCATAGAAGTCAATGAACGCACTGGGATCTATTACCTTGCCAATCAAATTGTCGATGAAAAAGACACTTTGCGGTTTTCCCTTAGGATTAAACCTTCCGGCTCGGAGGAGACGTATGATCTCAATTACAACCGACAGTATTATTAGGGTTGGTCCTGTTCTAAATCATCTTTAGGAATCTCTATCCATGAAAGTTGTTCTCGCCAGCAATAACGCCCACAAGGTCGAAGAGTTAAAACAAAATCTTCCAGTAGATTTCTCTATTGTGACAATGGCTGAGCTTGATATTGAGAGTCCAGACGAAACCGGTACGACATTTGTTGAAAACGCCATCATCAAAGCGCGATATGCCGCCGAGCAAAGTGGCCTAGCGGCAATTGCTGATGATTCGGGACTGGAAGTTGACTACTTAGACGGTGCACCAGGTATCTATTCTTCGCGTTTTGCGGGGGCCGACGCTACCGATAGTCAAAACAATATTAAACTACTCGAGGCACTCAAAGGCGTGCCCACCGACCTTCGTCGAGCACGATTCCGAAGCATTATTGTTATGCTGAAGCACAAGGCAGACCCAACGCCAGTCATTGCCATGGGCACATGGGAGGGTCAAATTCTTACAAGCCCAAAAGGCGATAAAGGTTTTGGGTACGATCCAATATTTTTTGTTCCCCATTTGAATCGTTGCGCTGCAGAACTGACTCAGGATGAAAAAACCATCCATAGCCATCGCGGACTTGCGTTAAAACAACTAAACCAGATTCTGGCTAACCGCTAGATGACGGCAAACTATTCGCTTTATATTCACTTTCCCTGGTGCGTACGCAAATGCCCCTATTGCGACTTTAACTCGCACGAGAAACCTAATGGTATCCCAGAGCATGATTACATAAGCGCGTTGCTTGCCGATCTAGACCAAGATCTCCTGAGAAATTTTGTCGCATCAAGCACCATGGAGGTTGGTTCTATTTTCATGGGAGGAGGAACACCAAGCCTGTTCTCGCCGAAGGGAATCGATTACCTACTTGATCAAATTAGACAACGCGTCAATCTAGCAACAAAAATCGAAGTCACGATGGAAGTGAACCCAGGTAGCATATCCCCGGGGAGTTACGAAAATCACCTATCTAAATCGCTTATATCAAAAAGCGGTGAAACTGAGCCATTAGCCGAAGAAAAGCTTGCTGGTTATCGCGAGGCAGGCGTGAACCGCCTGAGCCTTGGTGTACAGTCATTTGATGCTTCACAGCTTAAAAACCTTGGCAGGATCCATTCTCCTGAAAGTGCTATTCGTACCTATCAACTCGCCAGAGCTGCCGGGTTTAGTAATATCAATATCGATCTCATGCATGGCTTGCCAAGTCAGGATTTGACACAAGCGATGAATGACTTACAGCATGCTATTGATCTTCAACCCGAACACATTTCTTGGTATCAACTTACGATTGAGCCCAACACCGTTTTCTACAAACAACCGCCAAGTCTCCCCAACGAGGATGCGCTTTGGGAAATTTATGAAGCAGGTCTATCACTGCTAGAGAAGAACGATTTCTCCCGATATGAAGTATCCGCATTTAGTCGCCCAAGCTTTCGAAGCAAACACAATCTCAACTACTGGTCTTTTGGTAACTACCTTGGGATAGGTGCAGGCGCACACGGTAAACATCGACAGGGCAAAGCGTTTTCTCGTAGCACCAAGACGCGACTTCCAGCAGACTACCTCGCCAGTCCCAATGCAAAATACAGCTTGGTACCTTCAAGCGATCTGTTACTCGAATATCTAATGAATACAATGCGGCTGGTCGATGGATTCAGCTATCAACAATTTGAGGAAAATACTGGGCTCAGCAGAACCGCTCTCAGACCATTCATCGAAAGAGCAAAAACAAGGTCAATGATTACTGAGAGAGGTGACGGCATTCAGCCATCATCGTTGGGTTTACAGTTTTTGAATGAACTTTTGTTACTAGTCTGACCCTACCCTTGCTAATTCACTCGCGCAGCGCGTAGGCCATGTCTGTCACAACATGTCCGAGTCGCAGTCCTCTTCTCTCGTATTTGGTTACAACGCGTTCCGGTACGTCGCACTTTTCGAACGCCGTTGCGTCCGCCATCAGCTCAGCGATCTCCTCAGCATAAGGTTCCCAATCCGTCGCGATATGCAGTAGACCTCCAGGTTTAAGTTTGGCCCGAAGCAACGCGACAAATGCGTTGGTGATAAGTCTGCGCTTGTGGTGCTTCTTTTTGTGCCAAGGGTCAGGGAAGAAAATCTGTACCTTATCCAAGATATTATCAGGCAGTCCGAACTTTAATACTTCAACTGAGTCTGCCCTGAACACTCGAACATTCTCGAGGCCTTCCTGATGGACCAGACCCAGCAGATGTCCTACTCCCGGTCTGTGAACTTCTATGCCAATAAAATTGGTGCTTCGAGATTGCATCGCCATTTCAAACAAAGAATCACCCATGCCGAAGCCTATTTCTAAGACAACAGGTTGCTCGGTCAGGAATGGCATGTTTCTATCCAGGGGCTCGATTTTTGGACTAGGATCACCTGCCAGGTCGAAACCGTAGATTGGCCAATATTCCTCTAGCGCTTTTATTTGCCCGGGGGTTATTCGCCCATCACGAATAACAAAGCTTCGAATCTCTCTCTTGTAAGGCTTGTTTGTTTCTACTGGCGGTTTGCTACTCATCAGAAATTCTCTTTTACACGTTGCTTCGTTACCGCACGTCGTCAGTCTGCGCTTGATGCTTGCCAGATCCCGACAGCCAGCAATACCCAAGCTAACAATAATAACAAGCCGCCAAAAGGTGTGACCGGGCCAATCCAATTAAGCCCGGTCAGCGCTAAGAGATAAAGACTACCGGAAAAAAATATAATCCCAGCAGCAAAACTATAACAGGAGAGCGTTAATTGCAGGTTCTGCCCACGAACCTCCATGACGAGGAGGGTAGCCAGCAACGCGAGTGAATGAAACATTTGGTATTGCACACCGGTTTTAAACGCTGCCAACATCCTTGGCTCTAGAATGTCACTCAATGCATGGGATCCGAAAGCGCCGCAAGCAACGCTACAGAATCCGCTGAGTGCGGCAAAGGTGTACAGGTGCTTGATCATTGGTGCACGACGTAGTGTTAAATGAAGTACTTGGTTGCGAACCCGAGGCGCTTAGGCGTGTATTTGATTACGCAGCTTTTTTAACGCGTTCTGTTCCAACTGCCGAACTCTTTCAGCTGAAATGCCAAATCTGCTTGCTAACTCGTGCAGCGTCATCTTGTCATCCCGGAGCCAGCGACTTTCAACGATTTCCTGTGCGCGTGGGTCGAGTTGCGAAAATGCTTCCCGCAATTTCTTTTGCTCAGACTCGGCGTGGTCTTGATTTTCGGCGATTAGCGCAGGGTCTAATCCGGGATCATGGAGGTAGTGCGAGGGTGAGTAAGCCTCTTCGTCATCATCTGCCGACCCATCGAATGCATCGTCTTGCGCGGCTAGCCTTCCTTCCATTAACCGCACGTGGTTGGGTTCTACCCCTAATGCCTCGGCGATATGATTGACTTCTTGCTCGTTCATCCAACCCAGTCTTTTCTTGCTACTTCGGAGATTGAAGAACAGCTTCCTCTGCGCTTTGGTCGTAGCGACTTTCACGATGCGCCAGTTTTTCAGAATGAACTCATGCATTTCTGCTTTTATCCAGTGCACTGCAAAAGATACAAGCCTGACCCCGAATTCTGGGTTATAGCGCTTCACTGCCTTCATCAGTCCGACATTGCCTTCCTGGATCAGATCCGCCTCAGAAAGACCATAGCCCGAATAGGACTTCGCCACGTAGACAACGAAACGCAGGTGAGACATTACCAGTCGTCTCGCGCCGTCTAGATCTGCGTCATAGTAGAGTTTTTCTGCCAGTTCCTTTTCCTCTTCCACGCTAAGTAGCGGAATCGTGTTGACTGCCTGAATATATGCCTCCAAGTTAGCACCTGGTGACATCAGATCGACTGGCTGGATATTAGTACTCATTTATGACCTTTTAATTTCGGGTGCGCAGTCTAGCACTCATTTGACGAGACTGCCATTTCCCTACAAAAAGTTATACGAACGTAGCAGCGTTTCGATCGTAACTTTTACAATAAGTTTTCATAGTCGTTGAGAGGCCGTGATCTCTGCAGCTTGGACCTCTGTTTTAATTGGGCTTTATTGAATGTAAGTGCTTACTTACCGCCAAACCAGCCCCGACAACCCCAAGCAGTCCACCGCTGAGAAGTAGCGTAAATGTGTCACCAATGCCAAGGCCAGTGAGTCCAAAAGTATTACTGTAGGAGGTCATTAATCGCTCTATTGGACCCGCAAGAAATAGGAAACTACTCTCCACCAGCAACCAAGCCATGACGGCCCCACCTGCACCGTACCAGAACCCTAGATACAAGAAAGGTCGTCGGACGAAGCTATCTGTGCCCCCAACCAACTTCACGACTTCTATTTCTGCGCGGCGATTTTCAATTGCCAGTCTGATCGTATTGCCAATGGACAACAGCACACCCAAACCAAGAAACACACTGAGGGCAATAACAAAACGCTCTCCGAATGCAACGAGTGCCAGCAATCGTTCAATCCATTCCAGATCCAGATCTACCGTCTCTATCCTGTCATCGGCGGCCAATTGGGCGACCAACAATTTTAGCCCGGCAGCCTGCTCAATCGCAGGTGTGAGTTCAATCACAGCCGGTAGGGGGTTTTCGCCGATGCTCGCGATCACATTCGCTAGGCCCGACTGCGCCTGAAATTCAGTAAGTGCCTGTTCCGCTGATATGTAGTTTGTTGTTAAAACTTCCCGCTCTTCCGAAAGAGACACAGCGAAAGCCTTACCTGCACTGACACTGACCTCTTCTTTCAGATAAACACTAATCCGGGGTTGACCATCCCAGTCACCACCGAGTTCAGTTAAGTTTCCCAGTAACAAGTACAAAATAGTGGGTAACGCGATGGCTATGCCGATTACCAACCAAGTCATTAAACTTGTCACCCAGGTATCAAGCAGCTGGCTCAAGCTGTTCCAAGCAATTTGGCGATGATGGCGAACCCAGGATTGGATCTTATCCAACAAACTCCGGGACGAGAGGCTTGCATTGGCGCTAGGCGACATCTAACTTTTACCTTCCAATAATCGACCCTGTTTCAGTATGAGTTCGCGCTTGCCCATGCGAGCCACCAGATCTAAATCATGGGTGGCAATCAGAACGGTTACGCCAACTTGATTAAACTGATCAAAGAGATCCATGATTTCCCGAGACAACGTCGGATCGAGGTTACCGGTCGGCTCATCCGCCAGTAAAATTGTGGGGCGATTAACCACTGCTCGCGCAATACCCACTCTCTGTTGTTCGCCACCCGATAACGCAACCGGATATTGCTTCTCTTTCTTGCTGAGCCCCAATTTACCTAGTGCGGCGCGAACGCGTCGGCCCACTTCTCTCGGTTGATATCCCGCTATCGTTAGCGGAAGCGCAACGTTATCGTAGACTGTCCGATCAAAGAGCAGTTGGTGATTTTGGAACACAACGCCAACGTTACGACGAATATAAGGCACCTGCTTTGCGCTTATACGGTTGAGATTAGTCCCGTTGACAATAACCTGTCCTTGACTCGCTCGCTCCATGACAATGATCAACTTCATTAAGGTGCTTTTACCTGCTCCTGAGTGCCCGGTCAGAAAAGCCATTTCACCGGCCGGCATTTCAAAACTGACCCGCGATAAGGCCTCCTTGCCACCTTCGTATCTTTTGCTTACCTGATCGAATCTAATCACAACATCTACAAGCCTGTATTTACGCCATCGAATATTGCTTCTACATATTCCTCGGCATTAAATGGACGGAGGTCATCTATTTTCTCACCGATGCCAATGAATCGGATAGGTATATTGAATTCTCGCGCAATGTTGAAGACAACCCCACCTCTTGCGCTACCATCGAGCTTTGTTATCGATAGACCAGACACATCAACCACCTGCAAAAACTCGTTGGCTTGGGACAACGCATTCTGACCAGTTGTGGAATCAAGCACCAACATCACCTCGTGAGGCGCGTCTACATCAAGCTTGCCCATTACCCGTCTGATTTTACTCAGTTCATCCATTAGATTCTTTTTGTTCTGCAATCTGCCCGCCGTATCCGCTATCAATACATCTACTTTCCTGGCACGAGCAGATTCAAGCGCATCAAAGATCACAGAAGCACTATCGGAACCAGTTGCCTGTGCGACCACAGGTACGTCATTACGTTCACCCCATACTTTTAATTGCTCAACCGCCGCAGCACGGTAGGTATCTCCCGCGGCCAGCATCACAGTCTTGCCTTCAGACTGAAAACGTTTCGCGAGCTTTCCAACGGTCGTAGTCTTACCCGCCCCGTTTACACCAACCATGAGAATCACAAAAGGCTTGTGATCAGCTGGGTCATCGAAGGTGGGAATGGTTAATCCGATATCTACTCCCTGCAGTAACGTGGTGAGTTCCTGCTTCAGGGTTGTGTAAAGCGCTTGCGCATGACCCAGTTCCTTTCGCGCTACTTTTTTCGCTAGGTTAGCCATAACATCTTCTGTTGCCTGAACGCCGAGATCAGAGGTCAGTAGCAACGTTTCAATCTCTTCCAGCAAATCTTCATCGATGATTTTTTCACCGAGAAATACCCGGCCCATACCTTCACTGAACTTGTTTTGGGTCTTGGATAGCCCAGCCTTTATCCTCGAGAAAAAACCCGATTTGCCTTTTTTTGCCTCTTCTGCAACATTGTCTGTCATTACGGTTATTACCTGGTTTGTATCAAGCCTCGATACCGATCCCATTGACGCGGCACGAAAACGACTTCTGAAATGAACTCATCCATTTATTCTATGCGAATTATCGGCGGAAAGTGGCGTGGCCGCAAAATATCTTTCGCGCCGCACGATGAAATTCGCCCTACACCCAACAGAATACGAGAAACACTGTTCAACTGGCTGCAAGGATTTATTCATGGCGCTAACTGCCTTGAGCTTTATGCCGGTAGCGGATCTCTTAGTTTCGAGTCCCTATCGCGGGGCGCGGGTTCAGTCACGCTGGTTGAACAGTCGACTTTAGTACATACACATCTGATCAATGAATTTAACAACATCGCCGGCACTATGGATTCATTTCATTGTTCCAACAGATCTGCCGCTGCATGGGTGCAAAACCCACAAGGCGGACCCTTTGACATCATTTATCTGGACCCACCTTTCGCGGGTGCTGAGCTGGAGACGATATTGCCGCTAATTATTAGCCAGGGATTACTCTCGACAGACGGCCTCATCTATATTGAAAGTCCCGTCAAGATACTCCCTAATGTGCTGCCGACATCACTTGAAATTTTCAAACAGAAAAAAGCCGGAAAGGTACATTATTGCCTGTGCCAATTCGGTCATTAGTTGAATATTCAACCATTTTTCGATCGAACGAAGGTTTTCAATCATGGGTGTATCCAAAATTAAGCTCATGTATGATTCATTTTCCTAAATCAAAGCACTCGGTTTCCAATGACAACTGTACTTTATCCAGGCACCTTCAACCCACTACACAACGGTCACGCCGACCTCGTCGAGAGAGCGGCAAAAATTTTTGGCAGAGTCGTTCTTGGGATCGCCACCAGTCCACATAAGAGCCCAGGCGATTTAACTGTGCGGATTGACTTGGCCAAAGAAGCACTCGCTCATGTGAAGGATGTTGACGTCATCGGATTCAATACACTGACGGTCGACTTTGCCAGAGAAATTGATGCGGAGATCATTCTAAAGGGTATTCGAACTTTTACTGACTTCGAATACGAATTCCAAATGCTCAACATGAATCGCGCGTTAAAACCCGGCCTAGAAACGGTGTTTCTTGCACCATCTGAGGAGTTCTCCTATATCTCTTCAACGTTGGTCAGACAGATCGCGGGCTATGGCGGAGATGTTTCCCAGTTTGTTCACCCTGCCGTTTCAAGGGCACTAGCCGACGGCACAATCTAGCTGCCTCAGGTCTGACACCGAGTGCAGAACACCGTCGTTCGTTGACCCAGGCGAATCTCTTTCAATGCTCTGCTGCAGCCAAGGCAGGGCTCACCACCACGCCCATAAACATTTAGCGATTGTTTAAAGTACCCCGGTGAACCATCCTCGCGAACAAAATCTTTCAGTGAGGTGCCACCGGCTTCAATCGCTTCAGACAACACTTGCTTTACAGCATTGACCAGTTTCAAATAACGAACGCGTGAGGGTTTTCCAGCGGGAATATCCGGCCTGATGCCAGCCATGTACAAAGCTTCATTTGCATATATATTGCCGACCCCCACGACGACCCGACCATCCATTAGAAAAGACTTTAACAATGTTTTCCTTGAACGACTGACCGCGTAAAGGTAATTCGTATCAAACACTGCAGAAAGCGGTTCAGGACCAAGATTCTCCAGCAAAGTGTGTTTATATTCTTCGTTCAACCAGAAAATTGAACCAAATCGTCGGGGATCGTGATAGCGAAGCATTCGCCCGTTTTGCAGGACGAAATCGACATGATCATGGGTTTCAGCTGGCGTACTCGAATCAAGAATTCGGAGCGAACCAGACATGCCAAGATGAATCATCACCTGCCCCTGCACCGTATTAATCAGTAAATATTTCGCCCTTCGTTCGACACCCAGAATGACCTGCCCCGAGAGCATCTGAGCCAACTCAGGTGATATCTCCCACCTCAACTTTGGCTGACGCACGATCACCGAAGCGACACGCTCACCAATCAAATGTGGTTCAATTCCCCTGCGGGTCGTTTCAACCTCTGGTAGTTCAGGCATAAGTAAAATTGCTTCTAGATTATTAGTTATTCAAGTGTATACAGCCGGGGTTGCTTCCACCACACTGCCGCTATACCGTGCTTCTACTTTATTTTATAGGACAGACGCAAACCGAAATGACCAGCAAGTCTTCGCCCATACTAGGCATTGATACCGGCGGCACTTTTACTGATTTTGTCTACCTGCATCAACCGGGAGCAAAACATCAGGTGCAGGTCCACAAAGTACTTTCGACCCCGCATGCGCCGGATGAGGCTATTCTGCAGGGCATCGAGGAAATGGCTTTGACCGAATCTGTTCGCAGCGGAGCCATCCTGATTATCCATGGAACCACAGTTGCAACCAATGCTGCGCTTGAGGGTAAAGGCGTCCGCACAGCATATATTACAAACACAGGCTTGGCAGATGTACTGGCAATCGGCAGACAAACGAGAGAAGAACTCTATAACCTTACACCTGATTTACCCAAGGTTCGATTCGATCCATCACTGAACCTTGAGGTCGATGTCAGACTTGATGCAAAGGGAGAGGTAGTAACACCCTTAACTCCCGCGGCACTCAAAAAATTGGAACATGATGTCAAATCCCTGAAGCCAGAAGCCATAGCGATTAATTTACTTTTTTCCTACCTTGATCCCGCCGATGAAATGACTATCGAAGCGTTGTTTCAGGAACATTTCTTCGTTTCGCGTTCATCTTTTGTGCTACCCGAAATCAACGAGTATGAACGAGGTATTTCAACCTGGGTGAACAGTTGGATTGGACCTTTAATCAGGGACTATCTTAATTCTCTACAGCGCAGCCTTGCACCAGCACCCCTGGCCATTATGCAATCCTCAGGTCACACCGTCGCTAGCCATCTGGCAGCGGTGCGCGCGGTTAACCTGTTACTGTCTGGGCCCGCCGGTGGACTGGCTGCTGCCATGCATATTGGCCAAAGCATTAAACAAACGAATCTGATGACCTTCGATATGGGGGGTACTTCTACCGACGTCGCTTTGTTGGAGAACAAAATCAGCTTAACTAACCAGGGGAAAATCGCTGGCTTTCCTATCTCAGTGCCCATGGCAGATATTCACACCATTGGTGCCGGGGGTGGCTCTATCGTAAGTATCGATAGCGGTGGCTTGCTAAAAGTTGGGCCCGAATCATCTGGCGCGAATCCTGGTCCTGCCTGCTACGGTCAGGGTGGCACTGCGCCCACCGTGACCGATGCGAATTTGATCCTAGGACGGATCAGCAACACGGCCTTTCTCGGGGGGCGGATGATGCTCGATATAGAAGCTTCATATAACGCCATGGCACCACTGGCAGCGGAATTCGATATGGAGGTCTTAACCCTTGCTGAAGGGATTGTGAAACTGGCTAACGAGCACATGGCTCAGGCGCTTCGAGTTATCTCGATACAACAGGGTTTCGACCCAAGGGAGTTTTCCCTTATGTGTTTTGGCGGTGCGGGTGGCCTTCACGTCTGCGAATTAGCCGAGGCCCTAGAGATTCCGGAGGCGATCGTTCCTCGAAACAGCGGCATTTTGTCTGCACAAGGGATGGTGACCTCTGAACCTGGCAGAGAGCTAGTGCAAACCTGGCGTTGCCTCATCGAGCAATTGGAAACCTCAACACTCGAAAACCGCATTGAAAATCTAATTGAACAAGCTCGCACGGAGCTGGCAGCGGAGGGCATCACAGATATCCATTCGGTCACGAGCCTGGATCTTCGTTATCTCGGACAATCACATACGTTGAATATCGAGTACAGCACAATTGAGGGTGCGATCGAGCGATTTCATCAAGAACATGAAAAGCAATATGGACATCGCATAGAAGTGGATATCGAACTTCTCAATATCAGATTGAGCGCAGTGGGACTTCAGGAAACTAGACAACTACCGTCAATTTCAAAGGCCGATGGCCCGGGCACACGATACCGCGATGAAACCGAAGGAGATGCGCGTGTCTCAAAGAAGATTGGGTTAATGGAGATTCATCGCCGACAACTCAAAGCATCGGATGAGCTTGTTGGGCCCCTCTTAGTCCTAGAAGATCACGCTACAACATTCATCAAGGCGGGTTGGCAAGGTGCAGTCGATTTTCAGGGAAATATTCGATTATCCAGAATAATGGGTACCCCATAACGCAAAAACCCTCGCGCTTGAGGTCGAGGGTTATCGAAACTTGCATAAAGGCATAGGACTATTTGATCTTAGATTCCTTGTAAGTCACATGCTTTCGGACGACAGGGTCGAACTTCTTGATTTCCATCTTGTCGGGCATTGTTCGCTTATTCTTTGTAGTCGTATAGTAGTGCCCGGTGCCTGCCGAAGAGACCAGCTTAATCTTATCTCTCATAGTATTTACTCCTAGATTTTTTGGCCCGCTGTTCGCATTTCTGCCACAACAACATCGATACCTTTTTTGTCAATAATTCTCATACCCTTGGCGGATACTCTGAGCTTCACAAAACGGTTTTCGCTCTCAAGCCAGAACTTGTGGTCGTGAATATTGGGTACAAACCGACGACGCGTTTTATTATTCGCATGGGAAACGTTATTTCCGGCCACTGGTCGCTTACCTGTTACTTGACATACTTTGGACATGACGTCGCCCTTCTATTTCTCGTTTAATCGTTTCTTTGGCAGGAGCCCTGCCAATCCGGTCAGCTCTTCTGCAACCTGTTAAAACCAATTTCGTATCAGGCTGCCTACCGAGAGCCGTGCTTTATACCAGAACACCTTTTTCTTTTCAAACAATTTACGATAATGACGTTGCCGACGCAGGGCCGAACGGGCCCTGAAATTGGCCACTTTCAACCACTAGACAGCGCTTTTATCGAGCCTAAAGTAGTCCCTTTTCCGCGAAAGATAAAACTTCCCGGTCGCCGACGATCATGTGATCCAGCACACGGACATCGACCAACAACAGAGCAGATTTTAATCGGTCGGTGATTCTCTGATCTGCTTGGCTTGGCTCCGCAACCCCCGAGGGATGATTGTGCGCGAATATTACCGCCGCCGCGTTATGTTTTAGCGCATGTTTCACTACTTCCCTAGGGTGAACGCTCGCACCATCTATAGTGCCAAAAAATAGCTCTTCATATTTAATCAGGCGATGCTGGTTATCCATGTAAAGACAGGCAAATACTTCTCGGGCATAACCTCTTAGCTTGCTTTTTAAAAATCGACGCGTCGTTCCGGGGTCTGTGATTGCATCACCCCGTTCGAACCCAGCCTGTAAGTATCGTTCGGTGAGCTCTAGGGCCGCGTGGAGCTGGGCAAATTTGGCTTCACCGATACCGTAAGCCCCGATCAATGTCTGCTTGTCTGCCTCTAGAAGCCCTCTCACGCCGTGAAATTCGTTCAACAAATCCCTAGCCAAAGCCATTACTGGCTTCATTCTTGTCCCCGTACGCAGAAAAATTGCCAGCAGTTCTGCATCTGAAAGCGATGCAGCACCAAAACTGAGCAATTTCTCTCTGGGTCGTTCTTCTATCGGCCATTCTGCTAATGCCATATCATGATCACCTTTTGACTGAGGATTAAACCGGACCCGAAGGGTATAAAAATGCTATCTTTGATCTGTTATCACGTTGCTTTCACACGCCATGCTGATTCGCTCGAGACTGCTCATACATGACAATTTGACCCCTAAATCTGGTCAGCGAATAGTTTCTAGTAGTCTATTGAATCCTGAGCTTCTGTCTGCCAGATAAAGGCGATTTTGGTGTGAGATAATCAGCCAACTCGATGTCGGCAGCAACACAATCATGTGAGCCGATTTCGGACATTGTGAAAGCGCGACATTTTAGAACTACTCAGCGAAGACAAACTGTTATGAAAAATAAACTTCAGGTAAAACTTCTAGACGATTCAATTGGTCAGGAGATACCCATGCCTGCCTATGCCACTGCGGGATCAGCCGGCATGGATTTGCGCGCCTGTATTCCCGGGCCAGTTACGCTCACCCCAGGTGATTGTGAGCTGATTCCTACCGGGTTGGCTATCTACATTGAAGATCCGGGTTATGCAGCGTTGATCCTGCCGAGATCCGGTCTGGGCCATAAACACGGTATTGTACTTGGAAATCTCGTTGGGTTGATTGATTCTGACTATCAGGGAGAGCTGATGATTTCTTGCTGGAATCGCGGCGAAACTGAATTCACGATTGAGCGCGGAGACAGAATTGCCCAGCTGGTGCTCGTCCCGATTGCGCAAATGACTTTCTCAGTGGTTGAAGATTTCGAGGATTCAATCAGAGGTGAAAGCGGTTTCGGTTCCTCCGGTACCAGCTAAAAAGTATGCGAGTGAACAATAGAAGCGAACTCATCGTATTCAGCAAAACCCAACTTATCTTTGTTGTCGCTGGATTTTTGTTGTGCACGCTCGCATCTGTCTTTTTTCTACAACCCGCCATCAATAGCCATTACCAAGCACACTTGGGAAATGTCGTCGCTAACAATTTGCAACTTCGGGTGAATCAGAGGCAGGATCAACTGCTCGCCCAGGCGAATCGCGTCGCCACGAGCATCCGTCTCAGTGAACTTGTCAGCAACGGTAACGTCACACAGCGCGCGCTTGAGGAAGCCAGACTGAGGGAAACAATCCCCCATGCAGTGAGGGTCAGACTCATCGGACTTAAAGAAGCCACCGTAGAGCGCGAAGCGATTCCTCCGTTTACTTTTACTTCTCTCGACCTGGTTAATCGGGTGGAAACTGGCGAAAGCGTATTTCCTGAAGCCGCGAACGCCAACGGACGCTGGCTGATAAGCGTTGCCGCACCCATAAAATCGCCGCCAGACCCAAGGGTTACAGGCACCTTGTTTATCTATCTCGAGATCAGCGCACTCGGCGACATCTTCGGCGATGAACTTCAGGGCGAAGTGACGATTCACCAAACCTTTCGCAATACTGAGCCTTCTGCGATATTTAGCCACGGCTCCGGTGGATTCAACCTCGTACTGGAACGGCCGCTGGATAATCCAAACTGGCATATGAGTTATAAACCCAACGTCGAGCTAATGGATCAGTCCACTGGTCATGCGCTATTTTATCTAGCGCCCGGCCTGCTATTTCTCTTGATCGCTACCATCGGTGTCCTCGTCGGCGCCCGTAAATCTATTTCTCTGGTTGAGGCGGATTCAGCACGGCTTCAGCGACAAATGGACGATGTATCGAACGGCACCGGTGACACGAGAGCCCGCTATGGCCTGCATGCCTTTTTAGAATTAGACGCCTCACTCACCAAACTTAGACAGAAACAAACAGTGCCTGTGGCGGTCACACCGCCAGACATTAACCTCGATGCGCTAACTTGCGAGCAGGATACAACATCAGGCTCTAACGTTGAGATGAGAGATATTGAAGCGAAAGAAATCCCTGTCGTTGAGCACGAGGGCTCGATAGTCGAAGAAGTAACTGACAGTGAATACTTCGATACTGACAAAAAGGAGTCGACCGAAGATGGGCTTGCAACTATCTTCCGTGCTTACGATATCAGGGGCATCATAAACCAGACTCTCACCACAGAAGTCATCAAAAAAATTGGCCAAGCGATTGGATCAGAGGCCAAAGAACTAGGCGAGCAAACCTTGATAGTAGGCGCCGACGGACGGATTTCAAGTCCTGCGGTGATGGATACGCTCATCAATGGCATTCTTACTACGGGAACAAATGTGCATAGTATCGGTGCGGTGCCGACCCCGCTGGTATATTTTGCCACTAACACGCTTGACACTCAGAGCGGTATAGCGATTACAGGCAGTCACAACCCTGCAGATTACAATGGATTCAAGATCGTTCTGAAAGGACGAACCCTAGTATCAGAGGACATTCAGAAGCTCTACCAGCGTGTTCTTAATGAAGACTTTCGTTCCGGTGAGGGCCAGTTAACCGAAAGTGATATTCGGGACGACTATATAGACGCAATTGCAGACGATGTTATCGTGGCGCAACCCCTCAGAGTAGTCATCGACTGCGGTAATGGCATCGCAGGTGACATCGCACCGGACCTACTCAGTGCGCTTGGCTGTGAGGTTTTACCGCTTTACTGTGAAGTAGATGGGAGCTTTCCAAACCATCACCCTGATCCGACAATACCCGCGAACCTCGAAGATCTTATTATAACAATTAGATCGAATGAAGCGGATCTTGGTATTGCGCTCGATGGCGATGGGGACCGAATTGTTGCCATCACTGGTGATGGAGAAATTGTATGGCCGGATCAGCTGCTTATGTTATTTGCAAAAGACGTCGTATCAAGAAATCCGGGCTCAGATGTTGTTTATGACGTAAAATGCACCCGTCACCTCCATAGCGTGATTAGCAGTTTTGGTGGCAGACCGATAATTTGCAGGAGTGGTCACTCCTATTTGAAAGAAAAAATTCAAGAAACCGATGCTGTACTTGGCGGCGAACTGTCGGGTCATGTTTGCTTTAACGAGCGTTGGTACGGATTTGACGATGGGTTGTATGCAGCGGCAAGACTGCTGGAAATTGTTGGTGCACAACCAAAGAGTCTAAAGGATTTGATGAGCGAGTTTCCTGTCAGCGTCTCAACACCTGAAATTCAGATGTTCGTTTCCGAAGCTGAGAAGTTCGATATAATTAGAAACTTTAACCAGCTAGCGGATTTCGAAGGAGGCACTTTGAATAATATCGACGGTACCCGTGTTGATTTCTCAGATGGTTGGGGTCTAATAAGGGCCTCAAACACAAACCCATGCCTCACCCTGAGATTCGAGGCGGACGACGCCAAAAGCCTCGAGCGAATTAAGAACGACTTCAGGCAAAAGCTTAAAATGGTTGATGAATCGCTAGAGTTCTAGCACGTAGGTTGTTCGCCTATTTTTCTCTCATACTTATTGGTAGATAAACATGTCTCTTTCCCGTGATGATGCAACTAATGTCGCTCAAGTGCTTACTGAAGCACTACCCTATATTCAAAGGTTCACCGATAAAACCATCGTTATAAAATACGGTGGCAATGCAATGGTCGACGAGGCGCTGAAACGAAATTTCGCCCAAGATATTGTCATGATGAAACTCGTGGGCATGAATCCCGTTGTTGTTCATGGCGGCGGCCCTCAAATAGGGAAGGTGCTCGAAGAGCTGAATATTGAATCCCGTTTCGTGGACGGCATGAGGATTACTGATAGCAAAACCATGGACGTTGTTCAGATGGTGCTGGGCGGCCTAGTGAATCAAGACATCGTTAGCCTGATTAATCAAAATGGTGGACAGGCCGTAGGGCTGACTGGGAAGGACGCCGCGTTGATAAAGGCAAAGAAGATGTTGATAGAACGTGCTTCTCCAGATCTGAAAGCACCGGAGATTCTCGACATTGGCCATGTCGGCGAGGTTGTGAACGTGAATCAACACATCATCGATGTGTGTGTTTCATCGGATATTATTCCTGTTATCGCACCTATCGGATATGGCGACGACAACGAGACATACAACATCAACGCCGATCTCGTGGCGGGCAAAATATCTGAAGCGCTCAATGCTGAAAAATTGATCCTGCTCACTAACGTACCTGGTCTTGAAGACAAGGAAGGTAACCTGCTTACTGGATTGTCCGCAGAGGACGTCGACAAGCTTATTGAGGATGGCACAATCACTGGGGGTATGTTGCCGAAAATTGAGTGTGCGCTTAGCGCTGTTAAAAATGGCGTAAGCACCGCCCAAATCATCGATGGTAGAATCCCACACGCCGTGCTACTCGAATTATTAACCGATGAAGGAATTGGTACATTGATTTCAAAGAGTGCACAGTCGTGAACAAATCACTAGAATAGTCTTCGCGAGTGACAGCAAAAAAACAGGACCACAATCATAATGCTTGAACCGACTCCGAAAGTTTCCAGACGAGATCAGATCCTCCAATCATTGGCAGAAATGCTGGAACAAACCCCGGGCGGGCGGATTACAACATCCGGGCTTGCAAAACACGTGGGTGTTTCCGAGGCAGCGCTTTATCGACATTTTCCAAGTAAAGCCAAGATGTTTGAGGGCTTGATAGAATTTATTGAAGAAACGATTTTTTCTCGAATTTCCCTGATTTTGAAAGAGGAGGGCAGAGCTGAACCGCGGTGCCGCCAGGTCCTTAACTTGCTCTTAACCTTTTCCGAGCGAAACCCTGGTATTACGCGAATACTTACGGGTGACCCATTGTCCGGAGAAACTGACCGGCTAAGACTTCGGGTCGCACAATTGTTTGAGCGCCTCGAAACTCAACTTAAACAATTATTGAGGGAAGCCGAACTTAGAGAGGGTATCGCCCCAAAACTCGAAATAGCGATCGCTGCTAATTTGATGCTTGCTACCGTAGAAGGCCGAATTAGCCAATTTGTCAGAAGTGATTTTCGCCGCCTACCAACCGAAGGTTGGGATTCTCAGTGGCGAGCCTTGAGTACTATTCTTTTTTAAGCGTAGTGCTTGCCTATTAACAGATGCAGTAGGTCTAGATACTAGCCTTCCCGAGCGCCGTAGAGTTGTTTCAATCGTTGCAAGTCGGTCGCAAATGATTTTTCTAACGCTTTCATCTCCGTTCTCTTTTCAATGATTTCTCTTTCTGTCGTCCTAATACGGGTCTCAACATGTCGAATTCGGTTGAGAGGATCTTCGGGGATAGTCCCGCCAGCCCTCTCAATATTCGCCAGCGTCGATTCAAGATTTCGCTTCTGGCTCTCCAGTCGCTGGAGATTACCCTGACTGGTTCTGATGAAATTGTCGATGCTCGTGATTTTTGTGTCTCTGGCGCGAATGACATCTTCCGGTGTACTGTAAATTCGCAACAGATTTTGATCAGCTATCTTTTGCTCCTGTTTCAATTTCTCCTTTTGCTGCTGGGCAGCGAGCATTCGATCGCGCGCTCGAATTTCTTCCTCCGTCAAGGCGCGGGGAACCACTTCCAAAACTCTGCCGTCAGCACTGAGGATGGTGTAGCCATTTTTCACATAACGCGCTGGCACGTGGCTATCGAGCACGGTTACACCATCTTCACTGAGATACTTATAAAGTTCCGCCTTCGCGGTGCCAATAAAAGAAAGAAGGATCAGGCATGCGCGGCAAACCGTCACAATAGGCTTGATATATGGTGTCTTTAACCTTGTGATGAAGCGCTTAAACGGGGTGAAAACTGACTTCTCTGACGATATCGCGACTTTTGCTCTGTTCGCACACACTTTCATTTTCATAATCATTCACGACTTTTCGCGAAGGGTTTCTGCTGTCACAGTAGTTGAAAACTAGAATCCGACACCATATTGGGCTCTGTAGTCTGAAATGAGTGCCAACTCCCGGACATAACCACCATTTTGTTCTAAAAATGTGACGATGTTGTCCAACTTTACGACGCTCACGACGGAAAGACCATAGTCACGCTCTACTTCCTGAATCGCAGACATCTCTCCCTTACCCTTTTCTTGGCGGTCGATTGCGATCAACACTCCCTGCGCAATCGCTGATGAGTCCGCAATAATATCCATAACCTCCCGAATGGCAGTTCCAGCGGTGATCACATCATCTACAATGACCGTCCGGCCTTTTAGTTCAGCGCCCACCAAAAGGCCGCCTTCACCATGCGTTTTGCTTTCTTTGCGGTTAAACACGTAAGGCACATCGACGTTATGTTCGGCTGCCAATGCAATGCCGGTTGCAGCGGCTAAAGGTATCCCTTTGTAGGCAGGACCAAACAGCAAATCATAGTCCATACCGGACGCCACTAGCGCCTGTGCGTAAAACTTACCCAACTGACTCAGCGCCTTGCCAGTATTAAAATTGCCAGCATTAAAGAAATAGGGGCTAGTGCGCCCCGATTTCAATTGGAATTCACCAAATTTTAGCACGCCATGATCAAGCGCAAATTGTAAAAACTCTGCCTGATAATCTTCTATCATCTAGGCTCCGACACTCTTTTTCTGAAACTCAAGCAACTCACGAATCCCTTTTTCACCGAGCGCAAGCATCTGATCGAGTTCTTCTCGACTAAATGGGTTACCTTCCGCCGTCCCCTGAACTTCGATAAACCGGCCATCTTCTGACATCACAACGTTCATGTCAGTTTCAGCTTTTGAATCTTCTATATACTCAAGATCTAGTACTGGTGTGTCATTAACAACACCCACAGATACCGCACCAACCCACTGCTTGAAGGGGTTTTTCTTTAAGTTTAAACCTGAGACCGCATCATACAGAGCGATACATGCACCCGTTATTGACGCTGTTCTGGTGCCTCCGTCAGCCTGTATCACATCGCAATCCAACCTGATTGTGTACTCGCCCAACGCTTTCATATCAACACAGCTTCGAAGTGAGCGTCCTATTAAACGTTGAATTTCAACCGTTCGCCCACTCTGTTTACCTCGCGCCGCTTCCCGATCCATTCGCGTATTCGTAGATCGCGGCAACATCCCATATTCCGAGGTTATCCAACCCTGCCCTTTACCCCGGAGAAAAGAGGGCACGCCAGAATCGACGCTCGCTGTACATATCACCTTAGTATCTCCAAACGAAATGAGTACTGAACCCTCGGCGTGTCGGGTAAATCCTCGTTCAATTGTAATCGGGCGTAGCGCATCATTGCTCCTGCCATTGGGACGTTGGCTTGTTTGAGAACCCATTTCCTCTCCTTCAGTTTAAAACTCCATTATACTGCGCTTCGGATACTTTAATCCGAAAATTTATCAGCTCAAAAAAATTGCCCGTATGGGTTAGCTTCAGGAACAGATGCAATGACAAAAAGTATGACGGCTTTTGCTCGTAGTGAATCAGGACATATTTCTTGGGAAATCAGATCGGTAAATCATCGCTATCTAGAAGTTGGGTTAAAGGTACCTGATGCCTTTCGCTCTTTAGAGATAAGTCTGAGAAATAAACTGAAAGCGCGGCTTAACAGAGGCAAAATTGACTGTCAGCTACGCATCGGGCACTCCCAAGCTTCAGAAGCCAGTCTTTCTATTGATGAAAAGCTGCTCGAAGATCTCACCGGTGCTCTAGCGACTATCATCCCGAAGCTTGAAACAGTGGCCCCGGTAAACCCGTTAGAGGTACTCAAATGGCCGGGGATTCTCAGTGAACCAACCGAAGACGAAGAATCCATTAAGAAAACTGTCGTTGAACTCTTTGATTCAGCCTTAGCCCAACTCATCGAGATGAGATCATCAGAGGGCGCAGAACTCAGGAAAATTATCCTAGAAAAACTTGCCGATCTTCGCTCTATCGTCGATCAGGCTGCGACCGAGGCGCCAATTATTAGCGCACGCCAAAGAGATAAGATGATCTCTAAGCTAAATGATCTTAACATTGATGCTGATCCAGGCAGAATAGAACAGGAATTGGTCATCATGGCCCAAAAGTCAGATGTTGCAGAAGAACTAGATCGACTCAACACACACATTGAAGAAGTCAGCGCCACACTTGATAGCAAAGAAGCGGTGGGACGCCGACTAGACTTCCTTATGCAGGAACTCAATCGAGAGGCAAATACGCTGTCATCGAAAGCGGTGGCTACCAACACAACAATTCAGGCCGTGGAGCTCAAAGTAGCTATAGAACAAATGCGCGAACAGATTCAGAATATTGAATAGAATGCGCTCGGTGAAATTCGGCGTTTAGCCGCTCATAAATGTAAAACTAGGCAAGTCGTAAGGGAAACCAGTGACTAAAATCGAACCCCAAGGCAATCTATTTGTTGTAGCTGCACCTTCAGGCGCCGGTAAGACAAGTCTCGTCAAAGCACTGATCGATTCTTCCAACAATATTGAGGTAGCCATTTCACACACGACACGCATAAAGAGAGACGGAGAGTCAGACGGCGTAAATTACTATTTTGTCAGCCAGGATAATTTCCTGGCACTCCAGCAAAAAGGGGAATTCGCCGAGTTTGCAGAAGTATTTGGTAACTACTACGGCACGAGCAGATCTGAAATTGAACGAATTACCAGCAAAGGGCGGGATATTGTCCTTGAAATTGACTGGCAAGGGGCAGATCAGATTCGCTCGAAAATGTCGGACGCCCGCACAATTTTTATTCTGCCGCCGTCTATGCATGAGCTTAACAGTCGCCTTCATGGCAGAGGGCAGGATGACTCGGACACAATTTCTGCAAGGATGGCAGAAGCAATCGACGAGATATCGCACTATCACGAGTTCGACTACATTGTCATAAACGACAATTTTGACGTGGCGCTTTCAGACTTAAAACGGCTAATTCAGGGAAATGGAGAAGACCTCCGTCTGCATGCCTGCCAGGAAAAACTCACACCATTGCTCCGCGGTCTGATGCCCTGAGGGTTTCTATTAGCGAAAGTCGTCGAACGGCATTTGTTTTACGCATTCAATATCGGTAAACTGCGCGGCTCGGAGTGGTTAGGTCCCCATTAGGTATCGACAACTTGAGGCACGCGCGCTTTTCAAATGAGCCGCAGTCGTTGTCATTCAACGACGTCAAATCGAAGTAAAAGGAGCAAAAAATGGCACGAGTAACCGTAGAAGATTGTCTTGAGAATGTAGACAACCGTTTTGAACTGGTTATGGTTTCAAGCAAACGGGCGCGACAGATCGCAACCGAGGGAAAAGAGCCGATGGTTGCTATTGAAAACGACAAGCCAACTGTTCTCGCACTTCGGGAGATCGCCGAGGGTTTAGTCACTGCGGATATCCTCACCGAAAAGGTGCAAGATGAACCCGATCTGATGGCGCTTACCGCTGTGGCACAAGATGAATTCGAGCGACCAGCCGACCCCGAATTCTAGCTTCGCTTCACTACCCTGCAAATTTGTAAATCCCTCCAACCGTCTATGGATTAGAAGACCAGACATCGGCTATGCTTATGGCCGATGTGTAACTTTATACAAACCAATCTCGCTTATGACCAAGGGCCCACTTTTCGGAGAGCTCAATGCTAACCATTGACTCACTGTCCGTGGAACTTGGCGGATACCTTGACCCGAATCAGATCGAGCAAGTTCGACATGCCTATCTGTTTGCCGAAGAAGCTCACAAGGATCAAACACGGCGTTCCGGCGAACCTTATATCACCCACCCTCTGTCTGTTGCCGGTATTCTTTCCGAAATGCACATGGACCACCAATGTCTGATGGCTGCTCTACTACACGATGTCATAGAAGACACCGGCGTTCTCAAGCACACGATTGGCAAAGAATTTGGTGAAGACGTCGCTCATCTCGTGGATGGCGTTAGTAAGCTCAGTAACATTTTTCAAAGTAGGGCAGAGGCTCAGGCTGAGAATTTTCAAAAAATGACTCTGGCCATGGCGAAAGATATAAGAGTCATCATGATCAAGTTGGCGGACAGGCTGCACAACATGCGCACCCTGGATCACCTGAATTCCGAAAAGCAAAGAAGAATCGCGAAAGAAACCCTCGAGATCTATGCCCCGATCGCCAACCGACTGGGCATGAACAACATCAGAGTAGAATTTGAGGAAACGGGATTTCGTGCACTCTACCCACTTAGATCTAGCATGATCGAGAAGGCCGTTAAAAGAGCAAGAGGCAACAGGCGCGAATACGTCAATACGATTTTGATAGCATTACAGTCAGCATTGGATCGCGCCGAGATTGATGCCCAAGTTTTTGGTAGGGAAAAACACCTCTACAGCATCTACGACAAAATGCGAAGCAAGAGGCGATCATTTGCCGAGATCATGGATGTGTATGCATTCCGCATTATCGTGGATTCAGTCGATACCTGTTATCGCGTACTGGGCACTGTGCACAATCTCTACAAACCGGTTGCTGGTAGGTTCAAAGATTATGTTGCGATTCCCAAGGCTAACGGCTACCAATCATTGCACACCACCCTTTTCGGATTACATGCTCTTCCTATAGAGATTCAGATCCGTACCCAGGATATGGAATTGGTCGCCAACAATGGTATTGCTGGTCACTGGTTATACAAATCCAATGACGAGTCTCCCAGCGGTAGCCATCAACGTGCCCGGGAATGGATGAAAGACTTGCTAGAACTTCAACAGAGCGCGGGCAATTCCCTTGAGTTCATTGAAAACGTCAAGATCGACCTTTTCCCTGATGAGGTTTATCTCTTCTCGCCGCGCGGTCAAATTTATGATCTCGCCCAAGGATCAACCGCGGTAGATTTCGCCTATGCGGTGCACACCGATATTGGTAACACCTGCGTCGCCTGCAGAATTGATCGCAGGCTGGCGCCCTTGAGCGCCACACTGGAAAGCGGTCAGACTGTTGAAATTATCACTGCGCCAGGCGCCCAACCTAATCCCGCCTGGCTAAGCTTTGTTGTCACTGGCAAAGCACGTGCCAGTATTCGACACGCACTTAAGAACCAACAGAGAAATGAATCCGTGATCCTCGGTCACAGACTTTTAGACAGGTCACTACAGGCACACGATCTGAGTCTGAACGATATAGCGCCCGCCGTGATGAAAACGATGCTGGCAGAAAAGAATCTCGATAGCCTAGATGATCTGCTCGAGGAAATCGGTCTTGGCAATCTGATGGCGTACGTCGTCGTAAGGCGATTGACATCAAACCCTGATGTTTCAGGAGACGTCGCAATGCTTGGTCCCTTGGCAATTATGGGCACCGAGGGCATGGTTGTCGCCTATGCAAAGTGTTGCAAGCCAATAAAAGGGGACCCGATTATCGGCCATATCAGTGCGGGACGAGGCATTGTTATTCACACCGATACCTGCAAGAACATGGTGGAGGTTCGGGAGAAGCCAGAAGAAGTCATGGATGTCCGCTGGGACACCGAAGTCGATCAGGAGTTTTCAGTTGAACTCAAGGTTGAACTCGAACACGAGCGCGGCATTATCGCTGTATTAGCGTCAACAATTACCAATACAGACGCAAATATTGAGCGCATCAATTTGATTGAGAAAGACGCGAAACTCGGCACTGTTAATATTGTGTTGACCGTCAAGGATCGGATCCATCTTGCTCATGTTATCAAGAGGATACGGCTAATTAAGGGGATCAACAAAATTCTCAGAACCAAAAACTAGGACCGGGAAAGCCATTTTATGACCAAGAAGTTCATCACCACCACCGAGGCACCTGCTGCCATCGGCGTCTATTCCCAAGCTGTTGTGTCTGGCAATACACTTTATATCAGCGGGCAAATTCCGTTAATGCCAGACTCAATGGAAATTGTTTCCGAAAACATCGAGGCGCAGATCGAACAGGTATTCGACAATTTAACGGCGATTTGCGTAGAGGCTGGCGCAAAACTGGACGACGCCATCAAATTCAACGTCTATCTCACCGATCTTGCCCACTTTCCAAAAGTGAATACCGCCATGGAACAGCGACTTGCTGCACCTTATCCGGCACGGGCCGTCGTTGAGGTGAGCGCATTACCGAAAGGGGTTCAGGTGGAAGTCGATGCGATCGTAGATCTTTCCTGAGTTAATGGCTTCGCACACACTTGATACGTCTTCAGTTACCTCTCTGAAAGGCGTTGGTCCGGCGCTCGGAGAAAAGCTGCATCGACTCAATATCAACACTGTTGCTGATTTAATTTTTCATCTGCCTCTTCGCTACGAAGACCGAACCAAAGTCACACCCATTGGCGCGGTGCAACCAGGAAGCACCGTTGTACTCGAGGGTAATATTGTTGCTTGTGATGTCACATTTGGTAAACGACGCAGTCTACTTGCCTATCTGCAGGATGATACTGGCAAGATAGCATTACGTTTTTTCCATTTTTCGAACGCCCAAAAAGACGCGCTGAAAAATGCCTCCACGCTACGCTGTTTTGGCGAAGCACGACGCGGCGCGACGGGTCTTGAGATTTACCACCCTGAATATCAGGCCGCCCATCTGCTTCCCCTCGAGACAACACTTACCCCGGTCTACCCACTTACCGAAGGACTTGGGCAGAACAAAATAAGAAATTTGCTCAATCAGATACTACAGCGAATTGAGGACGGTTCTTCACTCAAAGACTACCTGTTAGATCACACCCAGTTTCCTTTGCCACTCGCTGATGCGCTGAGATACGTACATTCTCCGCCGGCAAACGCTGACCTTGGCAAACTGGACAGTGGTACCCATCCCGCTCAGCAAAGACTGGCATTTGAAGAGTTACTCGCTCACCAGATCAGTATGCGGTTCATTCGAAAAGAAATGTCAAAGCAGAGCGCTGTGTCTTTCAAACCACCCGCTGAGAAATGTGATGCGCTACGCAATCGACTGGCGTTCAAACTGACCAACGCTCAACAAAAAGTGCATGTGGAGATCGCTCAAGACCTTGCAAAATTTTCTCCCATGTTACGCCTTGTTCAGGGCGACGTAGGTTCCGGTAAAACTGTTGTGGCTGCGTTCGCTGCACTACAAGCAATCGAAAACAATGTGCAAGTTGGTATCATGGCGCCAACAGAGATTCTCGCTGAACAGCATCTCGTCAATTTTACAGAGTGGCTGGCACCGTTGGGTATTTCGATCGCCTGGTTGTCTTCGAAGGTGAAGGGTAAACAGCGCCTCGAAACGATCAGGCAAATCGCCGAGGGCGAGGCGAAAGTAGTCATTGGTACTCACGCTTTGTTCCAAAAAGATGTTATTTATCATCACCTTGGGTTGGTAATCATCGATGAACAACACCGATTCGGTGTACAGCAACGGATGGCTTTTCGAGAAAAAGGCGGCGCTAGCGCTACCGTACCCCACCAGTTGGTGATGACCGCTACTCCCATACCACGAACACTGACAATGAGCATGTACGCAGATATGGACTGCTCTATTATCGATGAATTACCCCCTGGCCGAACACCCGTCACAACCCATGTTATGCCCGATAGCAAACGCGGAGAGGTTGTCGAACGAATTGCAGTTGCTTGCAAACACGGCGCACAGGCCTACTGGGTTTGCACCTTAATTGAAGAGTCAGAGGTCCTTGACTGTCAGGCCGCAGAGGTAACAGCCACCGAGTTGGCCGAGTTGCTGCCTGCCATCAACGTCGGTTTAGTCCATGGTCGCCTTAAAGCAGATGAAAAATCTGAGGTAATGGATCGTTTCAAAGCGGGTAACATAGACCTCCTAGTCGCAACAACAGTGATAGAAGTTGGTGTGGATGTACCCAACGCCAGTCTCATGATTATCGAAAACCCCGAGCGACTTGGGCTCGCTCAACTCCATCAGTTAAGGGGCAGAATAGGCAGAGGGAAGGCCGTTAGCCATTGCTTGCTACTTTATCATCCGCCACTAGGACAGTTGAGCAAACAACGTTTGAATGTCATGCGGGAAAGTCATGATGGCTTTTATATTGCTGAACAGGACTTATTAATCAGGGGACCCGGAGAAGTATTCGGCAGTCGGCAATCAGGCAGTATTGAATTCCGGGTCGCAGATCTCTTGCGTGATCAATACATGCTCGATGATATTAAAGCAGTTTCCGAGTCGCTTGTGACAGAGCACAGAGAATCAGCTCTGGCACTCATGGAACGCTGGCTGACTGACCCGACTCAGACCGGACAGGTTTAACGACCTATAACAGATCGATTCACAAAAAAATTTTCGATCAGGACGATTTTTGGACCACCTGATCCTGAATCCTATTATCTTCAAAAACAGCCATATCAAACTTATTTTCACTTCTAGCAACAACAGCAGATACAGCCGCGTCACCAGTGACGTTGACCGATGTCCTCATCATATCGAGCAGGCGGTCAACACCAATAATTAAGCCGATACCCTCGACCGGTAACCCGACCTGATCCAACACCAGCGCCAGCATAATCAACCCTACGCCAGGCACCCCGGCGGTCCCAATTGACGCAAGAGTCGCAGTGAGTATCACTAGAAGATAGTCCGTAAAACTCATATCAATATTGTATGCTGAAGCAATAAAGACCGTCGCTACGCCCTGCATAATTGCCGTACCGTCCATATTGATCGTTGCACCTAACGGCACTGTAAAGCTTGCAATCTCTTTCTTAACCCCGAGCTTATGTTCGACGGTTTCAAGTGTAATCGGTAACGTCGCGTTACTCGATGATGTGCTGAACCCGTAAGCCATGACAGGCGCCATTCGTTTATAAAAAGTCACTGGGTTAATATTGGCAATGAAACGGACAATTAGGCCGTAACTGACTAGGAAGTGAAGCAATAGGACACCAGCGACGACCAAAAAGTAAACGATGAGCTCTGAGATCGCGGAAAAACCCATTCGAGCGAACAGACTGATCAGTAGACAAAATACACCGTAGGGCGCGACGGACATCAACATCATGACCATCATCATGATGATTTCGTTCCAGTCATTCAGGGTTTCCCGCACCCGTTCTCCTACCTCACCACATTTGGAGATCGCAACCCCGACCAATATAGCAAAGACGATTACCTGCAACATATTACCTTCAGCCATTGCCTTCAGCGGGTTAGAGGGAAATATATTAATGACCGTATCTTTTAGAGACGGGGTTTCTTTCGCGATAAACACACTGTCGGTTGTACGATCCATACCCGCACCTGGGTCCACCACAGTGGCGACGCTTAGCGCGAGTGTGATCGCGACAGCGGTCGTAAACAGATAAAGTCCCAGCGTCTTCAAACCTACCCGGCCCATGCCGCCGCCGCTGCCAAGACTACTAGCACCACAGGCTAGAGAAACAAATACAAGAGGAACAACCAGTAGCTTGAGACTAATAATAAAAATCTTACCGATGGTGTCCAGCAACCCGTCTACGATCAAACCCCAAAATATGCCGTCTTCCGACACATCAAACGCGTAAATAAGAGAGCCGAATACAATACCTGCGAACATACCAATAACGATATTTCGAGTAAGCTTGCTGTGATCCATCTCCTCTCCTTTGCGCTTGATATCAGTGTCTTGTAATTAGAGTTTCGTTATTAGGGTCTTGGCAATGTAAATTGGTCAGTCAGAAAGTTTTGCCCTTACCTTTGTTCAGTATTAATGGTGGCGTTGTTGGAGATTACATCTCCTCCATTTCAAAGTCTTCTTTACTCACGCCGCACTCTGGGCAACACCAGTCCTCGGGAATATCTTCCCATTTTGTGCCGGGTGCTATTCCCTCTGACTCAAGTCCCTCTTCTTCATCATAGACGAACCCACACACAATACACTGCCACTTTTTCATACTTGAAACACACCTCTGTTTTTGATTTTTCGGCCTTCGGTCACCACTAGGTTGCGGCGGAAGATAACCAACGTATACTAACTTATTTGCTGACGCACTGTCACAGCCTCGTCCTCTTCGACCCAGGACTTGTCAACCATCACCTGAGCGAGTCCGAACGTTGCGATTACCCCCGATTAGCACCTTGCTTCGCAACTTAAGCCAGATCTGCGTTTCGCTGGTTGTTGGCGCATCGTCCAAATTACGGCGTTTCCAGAAACAGCGATTGCCAAAACTGCCCCATTTACTCAAACTCGCTAGACTCGATCGGCCTATTGGTATTTCCCTGCTGCTATGGCCCACTTTCTGGGGTCTCTGGATCGCCAGCGAAGGTTATCCAAGTGCTCACCTGTTTTTCGTTTTTTTCCTCGGTGTCGTGTTCACCCGCTCAGCTGGGTGCGTCATTAACGATATAGCTGACCGTAACTTCGATGGTCAAGTAAAGCGCACGGTCAATCGCCCGCTGATCACAGGTGAACTGACGCTAAGCGACGCGTTTATCTTTTTGTTTGTTCTCTTATTTCCAGCGTTAGTCCTGGTTCTAACGACAAATCTTCTGACATTGAGTCTGGCGGTCATTGCCGCCCTAATTGCAGCGGTTTACCCATTGATGAAACGCTACACCTATTTACCACAGGCAGTGCTTGGTCTGGCATTTTCTATGGGCATTCCTATGTCCTTTTCTGCCGTCACCGGTGAGATACCCCAGATCGCCTGGTTATTAGTCGTTGCTAATGTTATCTGGACCGTCGCCTATGATACCGAATACGCTATGGTAGACCGAGATGATGACCTGAAGCTTGGGTTGAAATCCTCCGCGATCCTGTTCGGGGATCTCGACAAATTCATTATCGGTGTTCTTCAGATATTTTTCCTAGGAACCATGGTGATGGTCGCACAAAGGCTTTCCCTCGGGTTCTCGTTTTATGCCGGACTAACAATTGCCGCTGGGTTGCTTATCTATCAGCAATATCTCATCAAAGATCGAGCACGCGATCCCTGTTTCGCTGCATTTCTCAGTAATCACTGGGTTGGCCTTAGTGTCTTTGGTGGCGTGTTTCTACACTACGGCCTATTTGCCACTTGAGACTGACGCTTATAGCACCCGGTGCAAGCTGTTCACACCCGTTTGGAGAATCGTTTCTTATCTGATGATCAGTCCCGCCATTACAAAAAACTGTCAACGCCATTTATTGGCTTTACGGGCGTAAACTGACTAACAGAAATCCTATTTGGGCCGCTCCATTCGGTTGGAGTATACTTCAGGTCCACATTACCCGTGCATGGTTTATGCTAAAAACCTTTATCGCTCTAACAGACAAAACCACCGGCTTGATTGGCAATCTGGTCGCGCCTCTGTCTTTCATCATGATGCTACTGACCTGCGTGGTGGTGGTTGCCAGATATTCTTTCAACCTTGGATTAACGCCGCTGGTAGAAACTGTCATTTATTTGCACGGCATTGTTTTCATGTTAGGAATTCCCTATGCCTTAAAAGAACAATCACACGTCCGCGTCGATATCATTTATTCGCGACTAGACATGAGAGCTCGCGCACTGATCGACTTGTTAGGTACACTCATATTTCTTTTACCCCTCAGTCTCTTTCTCATCTGGTCCAGCCTTGATTACGTTAACTTGTCTTGGAATATGCAAGAAGGTAGTGCAGAACCAGGAGGACTCCCCGGCGTCTATCTGCTAAAAACCCTGATACCACTCATGGCAGCACTGCTACTTCTACAGGGGTTATCCGAGTTTTCGCGTGCGCTGCTTGTCATACTCAAACCCACTATCATTCCAGAGCGCATCTAGATAATGGCTGAATATGCTTCGCTGATTATGTTCGCCGCGGTTTTTTTCTGTCTGCTGCTTGGGTATCCCGTGGCTTTAACGCTGGGTGGTACCGCGCTTATCGCCGCGGGGATAGGCGTGATGACGAATACTTTTGAGCCAACTTTCTTATTTGCCACGCCTAATCGCCTATTTGGCATCATCACCAATCAAACATTGATTGCCGTGCCTCTTTTTGTGCTGATGGGCGTCATACTCGAACAATCGAAAATCGCAGAGCGACTGCTCTCTACAATGAGTAAACCCTTTGGCTCTATGCCAGGGGGACTTGGTATCGCAGTCACGCTAGTCGGCATGCTGATGGCTGCGAGTACAGGGATTGTTGGTGCCACCGTGGTGACCATGAGCCTAATGTCTCTGCCTTCGATGTTAAAAGCTAATTACGACCCTGCTTTGGCAACCGGGACAATTTGCGCGACTGGCACCCTCGGACAAATTATTCCACCTTCCATCGCCCTTGTGTTACTTGGCGATGTCTTATCCAACGCTTATCAGCAGGCACAACTCAGCTTGGGAATTTTTAACCCTAAAACGATATCGGTTGGTGATTTATTTGCCGGCGCAGTTCTACCGGGGCTTGGCTTAGTCCTGTTCTACCTTGTGTACCTGCTCACCGTAGCGAGGGTAACGCCCGATCGTGCGCCGGCGGTTGCTTCAAAAGAGAAATTCGATCTTGTTGAGATCGTAACAAGTCTCGTGTCGCCCTTGGTCCTGATATTTGCTGTTCTTGGCTCCATTCTAACCGGAATTGCGACGCCCACAGAAGCTGCTGCGGTAGGCGCGATGGGCGCAATCCTTTTGGCTTTACTGGCCAGATCAATGACGATGAAAGCGGCTCTGGAAGTTGCGCGTTCAACGACCCGCACAACCGCAATGGTATTTTTTATTCTGATTGGCGCATCAGTGTTTTCACTGGTATTCCGGGGGTATGGCGGCGACGCATTGATACAGAGACTATTCGAGCAAATGCCAGGCGGACTGGTAGGTGCTACCTTCGTTGTCATGCTTGTGATCTTTTTACTTGGTTTTATTCTCGACTTTATTGAAATAACCTTTGTTGTTGTTCCAATCGTTGGTCCTGTTCTTCTCGCCATGGGCCTAGACCCGATTTGGTTAGGCGTGATGATCGCAATTAATCTACAAACTAGTTTTCTTACACCGCCCTTTGGCTTTGCCCTCTTTTATCTAAGAGGCGTTGCACCAGACTCAATCAAAACAACCGATATCTATCGTGGCGTGATCCCCTTCATCGTGATGCAATTGCTGATGATGTTGCTGCTGATATTTTTACCCGAACTCGCCACTTGGCTGCCACAACTGATTTTCTCGAGGGGCTGAGTCAGTATTTTTTGATCGTGCTTTTAACTCGGCCCCTCGCTTTTATTCACTCCAATTCAGAGCGAGTATTGATATAGGCGCGCTCGGATATCTCATGGTAGTTCTCAACTCCGGCTTTGAAGTTAATATAAGATTCATAAATTTTTCTTTCGAGAGGATCTTCAGTCGGCAGTTCACTGACGACCTCGTCAGAGATTTTCTTCAGCTCGCGCAACACATCCTCTGGTATTTTTCGAACTTCTACTTGGTGGACATTCACTAGTTCTTCCAACGCCGAATTATTCTTAGCAGTATATAGCGCCAGCATATCCTCATTCGTCGCACGGCTTGAGATTCTGACAATCTCCTGCAAATCTTTTGGCAGTGAGTCGAACGCTTGCTTGTTGATAATCATCTCAAGTGTAGGTCCTGGTTCCTGCCAACCGGGATAGTAGTAGTACTTAGCGACTTGATGCAGTCCGAATGCCAGATCGTTGTAAGGGCCTACCCATTCGGTTGCGTCAATAACGCCAGTTTGAAGGCTCGTATAAATCTCCCCTCCCGGCAAGGTAATCGCTGTTCCTCCGGCACGCTGAAAGACTTCTCCGCCGAGCCCGGGTATCCGCATTTTGATACCGCGGAGGTCATCCATGGAGTTCAGTTCCTTGTTGAACCAGCCCGCCATTTGTACACCGGTGTTACCGGCCGGGGTAGGCACCAGATCGTATCGAGCATACAGCTCTTCCCACAATTCCAAACCACCGCCCTGATATAGCCACGCGTTCATTTCTTGCGCCGTCAGACCAAATGGGACCGTCGTAAACAACTGCGCAATCGGTACCTTACCTTTCCAGTAATAAGCTGCACCATGGCCCATTTCCACGTTTCCGAGAGAAACAGCATCAAACACGCCTAGCGCGGGTACAATCTCGTTCGCGCCAAATACGGTTATTTTCAACCGCCCAGCACTCATTTTCTCAACCCGTTCAGCTATTAATTCGGGCGCGATACCGAGTCCAGGCAAGTTCTTCGGCCATGTTGTCACCATGCGCCAACGGAATGTCTGTTGTTCCTGTGCAACAACGCCGCCATCGTTTTTACTCTTTACTTGGCCGTCTCCACAAGCAGTAAGTAATCCTAAAAATGCTAAAAACAAACCTTTACTTATGAATTCCATTTTCATCAAATTATCCACAAATTATTAATTCAACTATTACTCAAGCCTGAGTTGCTAGCGTTAAAGTGCCTGCAAGTTCGCATAGGCCAACATCAACCATTTACTGCCTTCACTACCAAAATTTACTTGAACGCGTGCTTGCTTACCGTCCCCTTCATAGTTCAGCACCACGCCTTCACCAAACTTGCTGTGAACGACCTGCTGACCGAGCTTAAAATCCGTACCATCGACCGACGCACCCGTCATCGCCGATGGCCGAATACCACGAGAAGAGATACCCGATGTTGAAAACGAAGTCTGGGCTGGTCTAGTAACCGATGTTTGGGCGCGGACTTCCTGCATCAAGTCTTTTGGTATCTCATTAACAAACCGTGAGACACGGTTATAGGTTTCCGCTCCGTTAATTCTCCGTGATTCCGCATAGGTAAGGTAGAGCTGCTTCATCGCTCGAGTAATACCGACGTAGCAGAGCCTGCGTTCTTCTTCCAGTCGACCGGGCTCTTCAACTGACCGACCGTGAGGAAACAGGCCTTCTTCCATACCTGCCAAAAACACCAGTGGGAACTCTAAACCCTTTGCGCTGTGTAAGGTCATCATCTGAACGCAATCATCGTTTGCATTACCCTGACCTTCACCCGCTTCGAGCGCTGCATGATTGAGAAACTCATCCAGTATCGTTAATGGCACGCCGTCAGCCTCATCGCTGAATACCGAATCTTCTTCCGGATCAAAGGTTCTTGCAGCAGTAATTAATTCTTCAAGATTCTCCAGCCGAGCCTGGCCGCGTTCGCCCCTTTCTTTCTCGTAGTAGTCTTTCAATCCCGATTTATCTATCACGATCTCACAGAGCGACACTAGATCAGCATCTGTCGTCGCATCATCTATATCTGCTATGAGTTCGAGAAAACCATTAACTGCATTTTTAACTCTTCCCTTACTGTTCGGATTTTCAATTAATTGCTTCGCGGCACGCCACATGGATATATTGTTGGCTCTGGCTTGCTGTCGAATCTCGTTGACCGTTCTGTCTCCAATTCCCCGGGTCGGCGTATTAACGACTCGCTCAAAGGCCGCGTCAGCGTCCCTGTTAGATACTAATCTAAGGTAAGCCAGCACATGACGTATTTCCATACGCTCAAAGAATCGTTGGCCACCATATATGCGGTAGGGTATCTGAGACCGAAGCATCGCTTCTTCAAGCACTCGGGACTGAGCGTTTGATCGATACAATATGGCGGCTTCTTTGTAACTATTACCCTGTGCTAACCAGTCTTTTACCCTAGATACAATATACCGAGCTTCATCGACCTCGTTGAAAGCACTGTAAAGGTTGAGCAGATCGCCATCACCCTGATCTGTCCAAAGCTCTTTACCCAGACGATCTGCATTACCATCTATCAACCCATTAGCTGCTTTAAGAATCGCCCCGGTTGATCGGTAATTTTGCTCAAGTCGAATAGTACGACTGTTTGGAAAGTCCGTTGAAAACTTCTGAATATTCTCTATTTTCGCGCCGCGCCATCCATAGATAGATTGATCGTCGTCGCCCACAACCAGCATGTTATCTTGGTCTCCGGCTAGCACCCGCAGCCACGCATACTGGATCGCGTTGGTGTCTTGAAACTCGTCGACCAAAAGGTGGCTGAATCGACGTTGATAATGTTTCAGCAAGGCAGGATTGTTTAACCAGAGTTCATGTGCTCGTAGTAGTAGCTCGGCAAAATCAACCATACCGCCACGTTCACAAGCTTCTTCATATGCTCTATAAATATCAAGATGCGTTTTGGTATACAAATCACCATAATCTTCAATGTGCTGAGGTCTCAGCCCTTCATCCTTCTGGGCATTGATGAACCAGACCGCTTGCCTCGCTGGCCATTTTTTTTCATCCAGCTGCAAGTTCGCTAACACCCGCTTTACAACACGTAGTTGATCATCCGCGTCAAGAATCTGAAAATTTTGCGGCAGTTTGGCGTCTTGCCAATGGGTTCGCAGTAATCTGTGAGCCAAACCATGGAAAGTGCCTACCCACATACCTCTTAGCGGCATGTCGAGCAAAGACTCGATTCTCGCTTTCATAGAGGCTGCAGCTTTGTTGGTAAAGGTAACTGCCAAGATGCTATGAGGGGAGATGTTTTCGGTCTGCACCTGCCAAGCGATCCGATGAGTAAGGACTCTAGTTTTTCCGCTTCCGGCCCCCGCAAGAATCAGGTAGCTGCCTGGCGCCGCGGTTACCGCCTCTCTCTGGGCATCATTAAGGGATTCAAGTATGTGTGATACGTCCAAGTCGTTACCTTTACTGAAAAAAACTATCAGGCTTAAGCGAGGCTAATTTACTCCACCGTTATGGAGTTGTTTAAGTTTCGTATTGGGGGATTTTCCAGTAGATATAACCC
>CAJXBG010000024.1 GCA_913050215.1 uncultured Gammaproteobacteria bacterium | reverse complement strand
TATGCGGTCGCGGGCGAATCGGGTATCGGCATCGCACAGATAGAAGTGAACGATTTGCGATCACCATGAAGACCAATAATCTGTAGTCCCTGCTTGCAATCAACACGTCCTCAAGCGCCTTTCGATGGCTAAATTTAGTTCGATTTTCGCATCAAAAAAAATCGTGCTAAAAACAAGATAAAGTGATTCAATCTTCATCAGATAGCTCTGAATAAAAAAACAATAGATGCAATCGCTCGACGTGGCCATGAAGTGTTTCAGGTCGCTTTAGATTAATTTTATAGCAGGGAAATACGATGAAGCAACTTAAGAAAATCACCGAGGCAGCTTTTTTACTGGGACTAACAACACTTAGTCCTACGCTGCTAGGTGCCGAAGAAGAAATGGAACAAGTGATCGTGACAGGCTCTTATATTAGAGGGACGCCAGGAGACGCGCCTTCACCCGTGCAGACTTTGCAACGTGAAGATATCGTTATATCTGGGGTATCAGATGTTTCTGAAATGATTCGCAATCTCGAAATCGCCTCAGGTAGTGACACAGCACCACAGAATGAAACCAGATTTAACGGTAACAGTGGTTCAGGATTAGCCAACGTTAATCTTCGGGGTGTTGGTCCGACAGCGACGCTTGTATTGATGGATGGAAAACGACTTCCCTACGCGGGTCAAAAATTGGCGGACGGTGACCGATTCGTCGATGTTAACTCGATACCCATCACGATGGTTCAACGAGTTGAAGTTCTTAAAGACGGCGGTTCAGCGAGCTATGGCTCTGATGCTATCGCTGGGGTGGTTAACTTTATCACCCGATCCGATTTTGAGGGTTTCGAGCTATCCGGAAAGTTTCAGCAAACTTCAACCGGTTCACAGGATGACGCTACTCTGGGTGCTATTTTCGGCTGGGGTAGCGAAAGCGGTGACACCCATTTTGTGATCGGCGGCGAATATTTTGACCGTGGGCTTTTGCGCTCGCAAGATCGCAGGGACCTAACTAATGATGTGTATCCACTACAGAATGATACGATTGTTAATAGCATTTCGTTTAACGGGCCCGACTCACAGTGCGGTGGCGCGGGGTTTGAAAGCTACTTCGTTAACAACGGCTTTAGTTCCGCACCAAATGCTTGTAACAGGAACGGTAGTGATACTGAGTTGCTAATTCCAGAGCAGGAACGCACCAGCGTTATGGCGACGTTCTCACATGCTTTCTCAGAAGCCGCTGAAGTTTACGGTCAACTTTCATGGCTAGATTCCAGCAGTGGTTCAGAGAGACCAGTCTACGTTGGTCCGATTGAGCCAAAGTATGCGCTGCCAGGTCTCCTTAATGCCCTCGTTCCATTTGGTATTGGTTCAAGTCCAGCTAATGACCCTTCCAATATTTTGTTGGGCGGCAGCACCATCCCAGACTTGGACACCGCCATAGCGGTTGCCGCCAGTCTCGGTTTACCTCCTGAGGCAGCGCCAAACTTTATCTTACCGTTGGATCTCGTTGACTATACCGTTCGGGTTCCTGGTATTGATGCAGATCGAAATTTTGACGCTGGTAATGAGCAAACGACCACTAGGGTTCAACTCGGTTTACGCGGTGACATTGAAATAGCGGATAAACCCTGGAACTACGATATCTCCTACACACAGGGTGATTCTGAATTCTCTACTCACTTTCTTGGCCTCGATAGCGACCGACTAGAACTCGCACACTATGGCCTCGGAGGGCCAAGTTGTACGCCTGATGGCGACATCAACAATCCTTTCGCGCGCGGTCTTGTTGCAGGTAATGACGGTATCATCAACTCTGCTGTCGGTGCTGCAGGTGCCGTCGGCGCACTGGAAAGCACACTGGAAGCTTTAATGGGTGGCCTTCCCGGACAACCTTTCATCAACCCGGATAATGTTGTTGTCGCGCTTGGTAGCAGCAACCGAGGAGATGCGGCTCAGGGATGTAACTTTTTCAACCCTTACCTCACCAGAGCAGGTGCTTTGCCTAATTCTGAAGAGCTGTTGCAATGGCTCGAGGTTGAGATGAATGATGCCCAACGTTCAGAGACGGAGCTAACCGCCATCGACTTTGTTATGGCCGGTGAGCTTTTTGATATGAGTGCGGGCCCACTCTCAATGGCGTTCGGTTTGCAGCATAGAAGTGAGCGACGTAAGACAACAGTAAACCCACAAACCATTGGTGCCGTAAACAGTTTTGGCATTTTGAGTAACACGGAATCCGTAGCCGGACTTTCCGAGAACAAAAACTTTGATGCCAATCGGAGCATCTCGGCTGCTTTCGTGGAGTTCCAGATTCCTCTCACAGAAACTGTTGACGTTCAGTTAGCCGGACGCTACGAGGATTATGGTTCAAGCATTGGTTCAACTTTTGATCCCAAAATTGGCATTCGATGGCAGGCAACCGACGCACTCACATTACGTAGCTCAGCGAGCAGCTCATTCCGCGGCCCGGGTCTAGCCCAGATCGAAGAAGGCACGGGGTTCAGTCTTGAATTCGGCGTCATTGATCTACTTGGTGAGGGTACTAATGCAGCTGGGCCTAACTGTGTGCGTACAGGACGATGCAGTTTTCCAACAGGCACAGATATTCCTACGATCATCATTGTTAAAGAAGGAAAAGCCACACCGACCCTACAGCCAGAGGAAGCAACCACCTACAACTTTGGCGGTATCTGGTCACCAACAGATGGACCGCTTGAAGGTCTCACCGTCGGTTTGGATTACTACGTAATCAACTTCACTGACAAGATCATCGATGTCCCCACACAGTCACTGCTGGGTGAAGAGCTTGCTTTATTTAATACAGCACTCGCCGCTGGTGACTTTGTCGTGGCTGTACCTGGACAAGCAGGGTTTGGTGCGGCTTGCGATCCAACCGCAGCTGAGTTTAACCTCGACCAAGGCGGGAGAGCTGAAGCCTGTCAGGTTAACCCAGCCGCTTACGCTATTGGTGGAGGCAACTCTAGCTTCTTAGAAGGTGCTATCACTCGACGTGTCGACTCGTCTCGCGATCTTCAGATCATTGCAAGCGGCGGCATTAACGCTGGTAAGCTCGAGACTGACGGTGTCGATGCTAACTTCAGCTACTTTTGGGATACCGACATGGGTTCGTTCGTTGTTGATGGCAGGTTGAACTACATTCGCGAGTTTCTAGTCTCTGATTTCCCTGGTGGGCAGCCTGACTTTGATGCCGCAGGGTTCACAAACAATGATCCAAACAAGCGCCTGTCTCGCTCTATGCCAGACCTTAGGGGTAATTTGGGTATTAGCTATCGGCAGAACTCACACGCAGCTCGCTTTAACATGCGCTTTATCGGTGGCTACGAAGACAATGCTTCAGTTAATAATCGGATCGATGATGGGCAAATTGATGCTTATTATTCGTTTGATTTGAACTACAGCTACACCATGGACTTAAATGACTCTGCGCTCATTATCTCATTGGGAGCGATCGATTTATTTGAAGCAGACTTGCCGAGACTGAAAAATGCAAATGGTACTGACTTGTCGACTTTCGACATACGGGGCCGAAGAGTTTATGGCTCAGTTAAGTTTATTTTGTAAGACAAACGCTTGATACCAGCCTGACAGGTATCAACATGAAAAAGCCTCAACCACTGGTTGGGGCTTTTTTTTGGACTTGGCTAATTTACTCGCCTCCAACCAGTTTCAACCAGGTCTCATTGATGCTAATCGAAACATCTATGTATGCTATGCCTGATCACTGAAAGGCTTTACTATGTTGGGGAATGTCAAAGTTTTGCAAAAAACAACAAAAGAGGTCGCTATGAAAATCCCAAAAGAGAGTAAAGATTTTACGGTTGACTGGTTAAATGAGGCTTTATCTAATTGGGGAAAACTGGGCAACAACGAAGTGACTGGTTGCAAGGCGATTGATTCAGATATCCCGGGACAAACCGCTGAAATTGTTCTGCTCGATGTTAGCTACAAGAACCCTTTGTCAGAGCTACCACAAAAAATGGTCGCCAAGATTGCGTCCAGAAACCCCATGGTATTGGAACAAATCATTGCAAACTACGACCAGTATCGACGAGAAACATCTTTCTACAGTGAGTTCCCTGATGTAGGCATTGCTACACCTGAATGTCTGTATGCTGAACACAACCCTGAAACTCAGGATTGTGTCATATTGATGAGGGACCTAGCACCGGCGGAATCACCTTCATGGGCGATTACTGCCTCGCAAGCCATTGAAGCCATCAACAGTCTCCCAGCTTTTCACGCGAAATGGTGGAATGATCCTATTCTGAAACAAAAGGATTGGATGGTTCAAAATGATAATTACGACTTCTACACAGCCGCGCTCGGAGGGGCAAACGCCAGCGCGCCGGTTCTCAAATCCCTATTTGAAAAGACAGACACCACGACTGAAATCATGCAAGTGCTCAACAGTAAAATTCCAGCCGTGATCAACTACATTTCCGCCCAGCCTTTAACCTTTGTTCACGGCGACTACCACGCAAAACAAATGTTCTTTCCCACAACTAACGGGGGCGACTTTGCTGTAATCGACTGGCAGTTTCCTTTTGTTGCTCAGGGCGCCTGGGATTTCGCTCGAATGATCGGCATGTGCATGGCGACGCCGGATCGGCAGGCTAATGAAGCTGACCTTCTTCGCAAGTACCATCAACAACTCCTTTCCCATGGTGTACAAGACTATACGATGGACCAACTCGAAAACGATTATCGCATGGGGTTAATCGTCAGCCAGATGATCATGTGTATTGCTTCAGCCAGCACAGATATTGCTATCTTTGAAAAAGAATGCGGCGACCTTGGGGTCGACTGGCGTGATGCTTTATTCTTTCGCACACAACATGCACTTGAAGAATGGGATGCACTCGCATTCGCCAAATCAATCTAACCCCAAATGAGTATTAGAATCTTCGCTCATCATTGGACAAAATTCATTCTTGTGTGCTGCATAGTCCAGCTTGGCGCTTGTTCAGCATCCACAGCAAATTTACAAAACTCGAATGCGGGAAATAATGCTGCGGAGCAGATTAATGGCGCAAACCCTTCAGTCGTCACAGGGGCTCGCAACGAACCGAGAAACGGACCGGTCACGGATATTTCACGCCCTACCCAAATTGTTGTACTTGGGTCAGGCACTCCTATCCCAGACGCGAAACGCGCCAGCGCTAGTCTAGCCTTGATTTATCAGGGCGAAGCTTATCTCTTCGATGTAGGTGCCGGCGCAATTCGCAACGCAACAAAAGCTCGATACCGACATGATATTCCAGCCCTGTATCCATCCCAAATTTGCTGTGTGTTTTTGACACATTTACATAGCGATCACACCATGGATTTGGTTGAGCTTGCCTACACAATGTGGTGGCGCCGCAGAGACGGCTTGCTAGCTTTTGGTCCAGATGGGCTTGCTGGCATGACTCGGGCACTTGCTCAATTCATGGCACCCGACGTAAGCCTAAGAACCGGAGGCAATCAGCCAACACCCAACCCGCTGGGCTACAGGGTTTCTGCGACAGAAATATCAGAGGGCATCGTTTTTGAAAAAGATGGTCTGATCATCGAAGCATTTGATGTCAATCATGGCCACGTCAAGCCGGCCTATGGATACAAAATAACCACACCGGATAAAGTCATCGTGATATCAGGCGATACAGCTTATTCAGAAATACTGGCCCAAAAAGCAGTCGGAGCAGACATCCTTTTTCATGAAGTTGTAAGTGAAGCTGGTCTCGGCGGGCGTTCAATATTCTGGCAAAATTACCACAACAGCGCACACACCACATCCTCGAACCTCGCTAAACTTGCGAGAAGCGCTAAACCCGCCAAACTCGTTCTGTACCATGGTCTTCACTTCGGCGCACCGGAACAGAAAGTCGTTGATGAGGTCCGAGCAATCTGGGATGGCGAAGTCATACTAGCCAACGATCTCGATATTTTCTGAAAGTTATTTTGAACGGTTTTTATTCACATATCTTCAACGTCAATTATTTCTGTCACTTGGGCGCGGAAAGAAAAGTAAAATTAATTAGCGTTGCCGACCACCGAATGACGCGACAACCAAACAAAGACCTCACTATCGTTAATGCAGACACCGACTATGGAAAACAGAATTTTAACCGGGCAAACCGCACTGATCACCGGGGCCAATCGTGGCATTGGTAAAGCACTCGCAAAAACAATTGCTCACGCCGGTGCTAATACCATTATTACTGCGCGCAACCCAGAGGATCTGAAACACATTGAAGATATTATCGCCGCTGCCGGAGGAACCAGTGACGCGTTCCAAATGGATGTCACTGACTCAGCACAGGTCCGTGATGTCGTCAACGCCGTCGTACAAAAATATGGTCAATTGGATCTATTGATCAACAACGCGGGAATTGATACCGGCGCATGTTTGCCCTGGGAGCAAGATCCAGACGAGTGGTGGCAGGTTCAGAAAGTTAACGTGCGTGGTGCCTACCTATGTTCACATGCGGCATTGAGGCACATGACAAAGCAGGGTAAAGGTCGGATCATCGATATTGGCAGCCTGATAAGCGCAACACCAAGCCCTACCTCGTCAGCTTATGCCGTCAGCAAAGTTGCGCTCTTACGTATGAGCACATGTTTTGCTGACGCAGCAAAAGATTTCGGCGTCAGCATCTTTACCGTCAGCCCGGGGCTTGTTGCAACGGATTTAACCAGCCAACCAAAATTTAGTGACATCCCAAAAGACAAATGGACCCCGATAGAAAAATGCCAAGCTGTTGTACTTGCCCTGGCCTCTGGCAAAGCCGACAAACTGACCGGCAGATTTATCCATGCAGGCCTACATGATCTTGACGAACTCATTCAAAATGCCGATCAAATCATTGAACAGGATAAACTTACCCTTGAGCTGAAAATGGATTAAGCCTACCGTCACCTAAGAACACTTTTTCGACCCAAGTAGATGTGTAAAGATAATAAATTTGAGGGAGCAAGCAATGACTCGACTAACAAACAAGGTGGCGATCATCACCGGCGGCGCAAGCGGTATCGGTGAAGGTACCGTCAGGAAATTCGTCACCGAGGGCGCGAAAGTCGTTATCGCCGATGTTCAAGATGAGGCAGGTGTTGCACTTCAAGCCGAGCTAGGGGAATCCGTTCTTTTTCAACACACCAATGTCTCTGACGAAGCAGATGTTAAGGCGCTCGTTGACCTGACCATGTCGCATTTCGGTCGTCTGGATACCATTTTTAACAATGCCGGCTTTGGCGGGGTATCTGGAGATGTCGATACGATCGAACTGGGAGAAGCGTACGACGCGACGATAGGCGTTATGTTTACTGGGGTCGTACTGGGCGCAAAACACGCAGCTAAAATAATGAAAGCACAAGGTTCTGGATCAATCATCAGCACAGCAAGCGTTGCTGGCATACAGGGTGGTTACGGTCCCCATGTCTACTCCGGCATCAAGGCTGCTGTCATCGGCTATACCCGCTCAATCGCCCATGAACTTGCGGCATTTAGTGTCAGGGCCAACTGCATTTGTCCCGGTGGGATCGCAACGCCTATCTTTAAACCAATGATAGACCCAGACGGCCAGAGCAACGAGCCAACCGCTGACATTATGCGTCCTTTACTCGCTCACATGCATCCCATCAAACGATCGGGAGAAGCATCAGATATTGCCAATATGGCCTGCTTTCTTGCATCAGATGAGTCTTCATTTGTCACAGGACAGCACATGAGGATCGATGGCGGACTCATGGATATGCGCGCGGGTGAGCGCGGTGCAGGACCGACCTCAGCTGCGACCAGTTCTGATGAAGGATAGATTCCCAAGGCTGGAAGCGCACGCCGTCTGAACCCTCAGACCCTCGTGCTCTTATAGTTTGTTTGCCAACAGAGCCCGCATCCAGGGCAGTTGCTCACGCCCCAAAAACCTGTCGCTACCAACAACGTACATCGGTGTGTCAAACACGCCCTGCTCCTCCGCCTCGATTTGTTGCGTCGCGAGAATATCGTTGCCTTTCTGATCAAAAGAAATGCTGCTCGACTCAACGCCGCATTGACGCAGGATCGCTTTCACGACCGCCGGGTCGTCAAGGTCCAAACCATCTTGCCAATAGGCCAAAAAAGCTGCCTGTATATATTCAACAGGATCGCAATCGAGCTGGGCTAGTGCGATTAACGCCGCGCCGGAACCTTGCGGCTCTCTTTGAAAAACCATGGGTTTTCCCTGAATGGCAGCATATTTTAAGTGTGTCTGCTGACGTTGAGTTTCGCGGACCCGCAGGTGGGATTCAGTCACCGTTTCAATTTCTTTTTTATCTGCGATTGCCTGAACTCGCACTTGATAGGGCTTCCATACCACATCAATCTTCTCGGACTGAATCAGCTTTAGCGTCGCCTCCATCGCAAGATATGAAGCAGCTGATTTAAAATCGATGTAGATCACCAGAGATTTCATAATACGTTACTAATGTCAGGTGCCGCACCAATGCACCCGCTTAATCGCCACTCTACATAGGGCAGATGCTCTCTTCCAAACAGTACTTCATTCTCAAACACATAGGTTGGCACACCGTAAATACCACTTGGGTGCAATTGCGACTGGAGTTGATCGTGAAGCGCCCTTCCCTCGGTTTTGCAAAAGTCATTAAAACCTTCGGTGACAATGCCTGCGGATGTTAAACACTGGCGCACAACCGCAACATCTTCTATGTCCAGCTCTCTTCGCCAGAACAGAGGATACACCGCGGCAAAATATTCCTTCAGCCGATCTCTATCATGACGGGCCGCCCACAAAATGCCGATGTTCGCCAGACTCGAATCCCAAATTTTTTCGGTGCCATATAATTTATATCCCTGCCTTTCAGCATATCGACGGGCATCCATATAAGCATATTTTATACCCAACCATTTTTTTGGGCTGCGGTTACTTTCAACGACTTTGCCTTTTTCCTTGCGGGCCGAACCAGCATAGCTCGGTATATCGAGCGTCAGAGGTCTCCAGTCAAATTGAAAACCTAGCCGCTGCTCCATCGCAAAAGTTGGTTCTAATGCGACAAATGCGTAAGGGCTCTTGATATCAACATAGACAATAAGACGCGAATCACTTTCCAAAGCTTTCATGACACTAAACTCTCTACAGGACGAACTTAAACTGACAAATTCACACCAGCTTCAATATTTCTCGACAAGCCTACCAAAAACAGGCAAACGCGTTCATGGTTTTTAATCCGCCCAATCACCTACGAGAAGCTTGGACAGATATTTCGCGCTTTGAGAGAAACTCACTCGCCGCCAAAAGAGGGGTGATCGAAGGCACTAAAAAACCGTGTTACTGCAGCCTGCTCGCCGTTGACCTGAAATTCCCCATCCGCAATTGCTGCCGCTAGAGTCAACTTGCCACCCAACAAGTTCGCCCAGACTTCGTGGTTAACTGATACTTCGATATCTGCAGCATTTCCATCGGTAGGGATCGCAACGCCACGCCGGATCTTTAGCCCGGTGCTGGAGCCATCGTCAAACCTAAGCCTTAATTCCATATCGATGTCAGATGCTTTCTCAGGATCAAGTAATACCCGCAGTACTTTGACAAACGTCACGGGTGGTTTTGCTAAAACTTCTCCAACCCTGAACCGGTGTTGGCGAAAACGGTCTAGGTTTAGCGTTCCCTCGAGCTCCAGCGCCTTGGTCAGACACCAATTTCGAATATTTGCTGATATGGTCCGTTGACCAACAAGCCGCACAACATTTGCCAGCGCATCACGATACAGCTGATCTTCGGTTGCTTTCTCAAGCCAGCTACCTAACTCCAGCGCCCAGCGATAGTCCTCTTCATCCATCGCACCGTCCATCATCGACAACACTTTTTCTGGACCCCCAAATCCCTTGACGATTCTGCTCGCCCGATCTTTGGGCGCCAAAGGGAAAAGATTAGCGACATCCTCATCAAACCAACCGAACAGTCCGGCGTGGATTTGTTTGACATGATGCTCCACCAGACCGTAATACTGGCGCGTAAAGTAGGTCCGATTAAATCTCTCCGGCAACTGAACAAACCGAGTTAATTCATCCAAACTTAAGCCTTTGTTAACACCTCGGACGGTCTGATCCCAAAGCAATTGAATCGAATCGTGATAATCGATAATGACTTCAGCAATTTCATCCCGACCGCTGAGTGGTGGCCCATGAGCACACAAGAGGTAGTCCGCACTTAGCGCTGACATGTCATCTAAGCCCGCCAACAACAACCTAGGGTCGCGATACTCTTCACCCCTTATAGCAAAAACATTAAACAGCGCCGGCCATACTAAATTATTAATGCATACGCCCAGAGAGGGGAACCAAATCGTGGCCGAATCATTTGCATCTGATGGTGCATGGGAAAATTCAACCTGCAAACCAGCAATGGTTGCGCTCAACTCGGAGTTAAATTCATGAGTCACCGGAACATGTCCAGGAGTGAACGGCGCATGATCACTATTCCTGAAAAATTTACCCAAACCGACGTTCACACAGCCGTCGACTTCCTCTGTTGGCATAGAGATCGCAAACTGCGAAACCAGCCCCCGTGTGATTCGAGGTCCAACTTCCCCACCGTAACGCGCAATATTCCCTTTGATACCCTGATGGCCGTATATAGGCAGAGTTTCTGCACTCAAACCCTCCGGCAATTCGCTGAACAAAGCAGTGGTACCATTCACGTAATGAAAATGTGTGTAGATACAGGCAACGACCGGCGCCTGAGTAAACTTCCTGACTTCATCTAACGCACTCTGCATCTCTTCCACACACTCGCCGGTATCGATACAGATCAAACCCTCGGGTCCTTCGACAAAAGACTGATTAGAAAGGCCATTGCCCACCATACACCAAACGTTCTCACGCACCTGATAAAGCTTGCGCTCTAGGCGTTCTGAATGCGCAATATGCTCCGGGTGGGCAATTTGCCCCTTTACATCGGCAACAGGCGTAACCGCGCTAATCGATGCGGTGGAGGATGTAGAATTAAACTCTCTGCTCATTGTCAAATACTCCCTTACGTGTCATTTCATGCAAAGTACATCTTTTACAGGCTAAGTGACAACCATCATCGATACCATTCATATGCTTGCTTGCGTTAGACTTTGAGCAACCAAACAGCTCGATAGCTTCTGAGCGGGCAAACAAATTTTTAATGGAGACTTAATAATGAGCGAACTTGTCACAATTGAAATTTCAGAGGGCATCGCGGATGTAAGATTAAACCGCCCAGACAAGTACAACGCACTGAGTCCGCAAATGTTCAGCGCGATCATCGAAGCCGGAGAAACACTCGCCGCCGATGATTCACTCCGGGTAGTTGTACTCTCCGGTAATGGTCGCGGCTTTTGCGCCGGCTTAGATATGGGCAGCTTTCAGAGTATGTCAGACCAGAAAAGTGATCAAAGTGCGGGAAACCTACAATCATTCGATGATGGGCCAGCAAACAACGCCCAGCGCCCGGCATACGCTTGGAAGCGATTACCTGTTCCCGTTATCGCTGCGATACATGGCGTTTCCTTCGGCGGCGGTTTACAAATTGCGCTCGGTGCTGATATTCGAATCGCTGCTCCGGATGCAAAGCTGTCAGTGATGGAAATTAAATGGGGCTTGATTCCTGACATGAGTATTACTCAAACCCTGAGGGATTTGATACCCATTGATGTCGCAAAAGAGCTTACGTTCAGCGGACGCATTCTTAGCGGTCAGGATGCCAGCGATTTGGGGCTTGTCACCCGGGTAGCGGAGAATCCGCTTGAAGCGGCAATGGCGCTTGCAAAGGAGATCGCGGGTAAAAATCCGGATGCGATTAGATTCGGCAAGCAGTTGTTTGAAGAATCTTGGCACGCAGACGAGGCCACCGGCTTGGCAATGGAGTCAAGACTTCAAACGACGCTTAGTGGCACCGAAAACCAGCTCGAAGCGATTAAGGCAAACTTCGAAAACCGTTCACCAGCCTTTGGCCCGGCAACACTGAAGGCTTGACGCCCTAAGGGGCGCAGAACCTACAGCGTTTTCAGAAATGCTCTGACATCATCCGCAGATTCGTCTGGGTGCTCCTCCATCGGAACATGACCCACATCTTCGTAAAGGACTTTTCTTGTGTTCGGCAACGCCATTTCGAACTTATCGGCCACACTCACCGGAATCAGTCCATCTTCAACGCCCCACATAATGAGAGTTGGCTGGGTGAGAATGGAAAGATTGATCACCTCTGCTTTACCCGGGGAATAACCAGAAAATCTCGCGAGCGTTGCGTCTCGCGTGCCCTCGCGAATAGCGAGCTCGTAGTATCTGTCTATCAGCGCCTGATCGACTACAGGAGAGTTATTGTAAGAGGCCCGGGCACCCTGCGCTGCGAGTTGGTAAGGATCAATATATCGTGCGATGGCGCGAAACCACGAATTCGATAGCAGCGTAAAAGCCAAAGGTCGTCGCTCGTTGTCAACATCGCTCGACTGAACACGCTCACTCCACCACTGCGGTAGTCCGGATGCATCAATTAGAATCATTGCGCTCACTTTTTCAGGATAAGCAAGCGTGTATCGCCAGGTCGCACCCCCGCCCATAGAATTACCGCCGAGCGCAAACGTATTTACGCCAAGGTGTTCGACCACCGCATTGATCGTCTCAACGAAAGCTGTTGAAGAATAATCATCGCCGGGTACCCGGCCGGTGAGGCCGTGCCCGGGAAGATCAAGCGTAATAATACGAAACTCATCTCCCAGTCGTTGTACCCAGGGCTCCCAAGTATGGAGTGAGGCATTTGAGCCGTGGATGAGAACAAGGGCTCGTCCCGACGGATTACCTTCATCCCGAAAGTGAATTCGCGCACCGGACGCAATATCAAGAAAGCGAGACTGTTCATTGCTATATTTTGCATCAACGACTTCCGATGGCAGGTCTCCCTTGTACATCAGGAACACCAAAATGACTGTTAAGACTGCCACTACATAGCCAGTGTATTTTAAAAAGCGCATTACATCCCTTTTGTCTGGTATCAGGTTTATTGATGAGGGCAGGAATGTTACTGTCTTCATCGTAACTACAAAGCATAAAAAGCGATAGAACACGGAGCCATCTAATCCATGCGGCCAGAAAGAACGAAAGCTACAACGACCGAACAAAACACGATAGATAAGATCAGCGGCAATAGCGTTTCAAATCCGGTAACAGCCGACTCGCCATCACTGCCATTGCTAAACTTAAACGCCGGCAGACAGGCTGTACTCGATTACTTCAACAACACCTGGGCACTAACAGAACTATTGTTTTCCTCTCTGAACGGTGACGAGGTGTACTTTCTCCCTCCCTATCACAAAACAAGACACCCGCTGGTTTTCTACTACGCGCACCCCGCATGTTTCTACGCAAATAAGCTACTGGTTAGCGGACTCATCGATGAACCCGTAAACCAAGCTTACGAGCTTCTTTTCGAAGCCGGCGTGGACGAAATGGGCTGGGATGATCTACACGAAGGTCAACCCGACATTTGGCCCTGCATGGACGACGTCCGCAATTATCGGCAAGTCATATACGACTTGGTTGTAGATGTTATACGCCACCATCCAGCATTGGATGAGGCGATCACGATGGATTCACCCGCTTGGTCGATTGCGATGGGCTGTGAACACGAACGTATTCATCTTGAAACCTCCAGCGTGCTTATTCGGGAGCTTCCTATCGAGCATGTGACAAAGCCTGCGCACTGGCCGGAATTTCAGGGCATTGAAAAAGCGAGCCGCCCGGCACCCATACCCGATGAGAATCCGCTCATTCAGGTGGCGAGCGATAAAGTTAGTCTGGGCAAACCAAAAGATTGGCCAAGTTTCGGTTGGGACAACGAATACGGGCAAGACATCCGGGAAACGAGCAGCCTGCAGGCGAGCAAATTTCTCGTCAGCAACGCAGAGTACCATCGCTTTGTAAAAGCGGGTGGTTACGAAAACGAGAGTTATTGGAGCGAAGCTGGCTGGGGATGGCGCCGATTCAGAAATGCCAAATGGCCAACATTTTGGGTGCAAGATGGCCCATCAGGCTCTCATCGATACAAGCTGAGAACCATTTTCTCAGTTGAACCAATGCAATGGACCTGGCCTGCGGTCGTCAACTACTACGAAGCCAAAGCCTATTGTGAATGGCTGAACGAGCAGAACCCCGGCCAAACATTTAGGTTACCCAATGAAGCTGAGTATCTGAATATTCGCGACATCGACATACCTGATCAGCAGCAGTGGCAAGCCTCTGCAGAGAAGTCGACTGCAGCTGATGCTGTTATGCATGTTGCGACGCCAAAAATATACAACCTGAACTTGAGGTTCGGCAGTGAAAGCCCGGTCGATGCCAACGCGCCCAATTCGGCAGGGTTTCACGACGTCATGGGCAATGTCTGGCAATGGTGCGAAGACGCATTTCACCCCTTAAACGAATTTAAAATTCATCCGTATTACACGGACTTCTCGACTCCCTGTTATGACAATGAACATCAGATGATACTCGGCGGCTCATTCATCAGTACTGGCGATGAAGCCAGCATCTGGTCGCGCTTTCACTTTCGCCCGCACTTTTTCCAACACGCAGGTTTCCGCCTTGTGACCAGCGACGGAACAGAAAATGACGGCGGAAAAAAATACGAGACATCTCAGCTGGTTGATCAATATATGTTATTCCACTGGGGGTCTGATGAAGAACAGCGAGACGAGGCCATCACTGAGCGGATGGGTCATCCGGGTCACTTGAATTTAATGGAAAGAACCGTCGAGCTAATGGACGAACATGCCAGCGCCAAAGGTCGCGCACTCGACCTAGGTTGTGCTGTGGGTCGAACAACCTTTGACCTCAGCAGAACTTTTTCACAGGTCACTGGGCTTGACTTCAGTCAGGCATTTATCGATGCCGCCAATGTGCTTAAATCCAATGGTAGGCTCGACTATCAACGATTAGAGACGGGTCAATTCTCAACGCCAATGGTCGCAAGCGTCGCCGACGAGATAGACAGAGACAAGATTGATTTTGTCGTTGGCGACGCGATGGACCTCGCTGATATTCCAGCCCTTGCGGAGAACGGCCCGTATGATGCGATACTTCTAAGTAATCTTATGTGTCGGCTTACCACTCCGGCCGCATGCCTGACACAATTTACAGCTGACGATACCTACATCGGTAAAGGCGGCATATTAGTATTTGCTTCCCCAAACACCTGGATGGAACAATACACTGATCCCGATTTGTTTTTGGATGGTGGCTCAAGTGAAGAAACCCTGGCCAAGCTTGGATCACTCTTGCCTGGTTTCACCCAGATGCATGAGGAAGACCTACCATTTATGATCAGAGAGCACCGAAGAAAGTATGAATATATCGTCAGTCAGGTGTCTGTCTGGCGAAAAGACTAACAACAAAATTTCCTCACACGAAGAAGACTTTAAGGAGAATCAACATGTCAGAACCTGTTCGAGCAGCAGACACACCTTTCGGTACTGAAGTAGAAGAGGGTAAATCTTATTTTTGGTGCGCCTGCGGCAAAAGCCAGAAACAACCTTTCTGCGACGGCTCGCATGCCGACACGGAATTCCTACCTTTGAAATACACAGCAGAAGTATCAAAAACCCTCTATTTTTGCGGCTGCAAAGCGACCCGCAATGCGCCTCTTTGCGATGGATCACATAACAGCTAATCAATTCTCAATTACTCACGTTAAGTCACCAGCGTAGGACACGAAATGAAGGATTTTAGTGGTAAGGTCGCGGTAATTACAGGTGCCGCCAGTGGAATCGGATTGGCACTCACAAAAAAATGTCTCGCGGAAGGCATGCAGGTTGTTATGGCGGACATCCAACAGGACGCGCTAGACAAAGCGGCAGCCGACTTACAAGCGGCAGGCAACAACAATATCCTGGCGGTAAGAACAGATGTGTCCCTACAGCAAGAGATTGAAACCCTCGCTAAAAAGTCGATGGATCACTTCGGCGCAGTTCACCTTTTGTTTAACAACGCCGGTGTTGGCGGCGGTGGTAACGCTTGGGAAAGTACCGCCAAAGACTGGGAATGGGTCATCGGCGTTAACCTGTGGAGCGTCATTCACGGCGTTCGTGTTTTCACACCACTCATGATTGAGCAAAATACAGATTGCCACATTGTAAATACAGCCTCGGTGGCAGGTCTACTGGGTGGCGTAACCAATGCCTGCTATTCTGTGACCAAGCACGGCGTCGTTGCACTGACTGAAAATTTGTACTCTGATTTACGCCAGCAAAACCTCAAAGTAGGCGCGTCTGTCCTTTGTCCGGGTTTCATTAACACCAACATTCACGACAGCGGACGAAACCGTCAGGATCGCGTGACAAACGAGGGCGACACTGGCCCCACAGCAGAGCAGTTAGAAATGCGAAATGCGTTCAAGACATTTCTGGAACAAGGCATGCAGCCTGAGCAGCTCGCAGAAATCGTTTTCGAAGGCATCAAGGCTGATCGCCTTTACATTCTTACTCACACCGATTTTGATGATTTACTGCTGAGCCGAGCAAAAAACATTGCTGGCGGCATTAATCCTGAACCTGTGAATTTATAGTTGAAAATTGCAGCGCCGGCCTAAGCCATTACTGGTTTTGTTGATCGCTGCTTTGACGCCCCGAATAGGGCTTCCCCCCACCAGAAACAAGTAATTAATCCAAAGGTTACAAAAGCAAATTCGCGAGGACATCACCCATGTGCTCACCCGCTTACAACCAATCTTGCAATTGACACCTGATTCACCGTACATTATCCGTCTCACCAACAAACTTCCGGCAAACCGATGAGCGAAGCAATCAAGCAGGCTGACGATATCATTCCTGACCCATATTCTCTTCCGATTGATGCACTCAGTGTTGTACAGGCTCGCCTGTTCCAAACTGATTCACACTGGGCATATTTTGAGAGACTCAGAAAAGAAGACCCGGTGCACCTGAACGACGACGAAGACTGGGGCCGGCATTGGTCCATTACAAAATTCAACGACATCATGTATGTTGATAAGCATCACGACCTGTTTTCTTCAGAAGATGGTATCACGCTTGGATTACCCACCAGTCGCCAGCATGAACGAGCCAACTTTCAGACCAGCAACTTCATTGCGATGGACCCACCTAAACACGATGTCCAACGGGCAACCGTTTCACCGGTAGTACAGCCAAGTAATCTCGCACTAATGGAAAGCACGATACGCGAGCGAGTCTGCAATATTTTAGACTCTTTGCCTCGAGACAAAGAATTCAACTGGGTTGATCTCGTTTCAATCGAACTAACCACCCAGATGCTTGCGACCCTGTTTGACTTCCCCTTTGAAGATCGACGGTTGTTGACCCATTGGTCCGACATCGCAACAGCAGGACCGGACAGCGACATTGATTATCGGGTACGGCAGCAAGAACTCATGAAGTGTCTTGAATACTTCACCCGGCTCTGGAACGAGAGAGTTAACGAGCCGCCAAGGACTGATCTGATTTCGATGCTTGCGCATGGTGAGAACACCCGCGACATGGACCCCATGGAGTATCTCGGCAACCTAATCTTACTCATCGTTGGCGGTAATGACACGACCAGAAACTCACTCACTGGTGGCGTGCTGGCACTGAACCAGAATCCGGATCAATATCAGAAATTAAAAGAGAACCCGGATCTGATACCCAAACTGGTGCCTGAAATCATTCGTTGGCAAACGCCTCTAGCCTATATGCGAAGAACCGCAGCACAGGATACGGAGCTCGGTGGCAAACAAATTAAGAAAGGCGACAAGTTACTCATGTGGTATGTCTCTGGAAATCGTGACGAGGAAGTCATCGACAACCCTAATGACTTTATCATCGACCGTGCAAACCCAAGGCACCACCTTTCATTTGGCTTTGGTATTCACCGGTGCATGGGTAATCGACTCGCAGAAATGCAGATAAAAATCGCCTGGGAAGAGATTTTGAAGAGATTCGACAAGGTCGAAGTCACCGGTGAGCCGGTCAGAACGTTATCAACATTCGTCAAAGGCTACACCCATTTGCCCGTTCGACTTCATGAGAAGCAATAGAGAGACCAGGTTCAATAGAGAGACTAGGTTCAATAGCGCGCCGATAAAGACAATTACTTGTCGGGTCCATCCACCACTTTGCATCCAGACTGGCAGTGCCCCTGTGCTCGCGCTGCAAACAGTTTTTTACAAACAAATGTAACGCTGGAGTTTATCTGCACATGCTATTGATAACGGTGTTAACGGCGCACTAAATCCAGCGTAGAGGAGCATTCCATGTTGAGACGTGTTCGAGGGTACTTTGCATTTCGTGAGGCCGACGATAGTCATTCGGCAGCACGTGAAATTGAGACGAGAGGCTTTACACTGCTGTCAAATGTGTTCGAGCCCTCCGAGGTAGAGGCATTGGCAGCAGAAATCAACCAAGTCTTTGATGACCAATCCAGAGCGAACCGCGCTGGTTCAGGCAGAACGCCTGACGACGATGAGTGTTTTCGCTACGCGATGTTAAACCACAGTGCACTATCACAACAGGCGACTGCAAATCCAAAAATCCTTGCGGCAATAGAGCCCTTATTAGGCGAAGATTGCCACATCATTGCTAATACAGCCTGGCGCAACCCGCCTAATGACACCAGCTCGCATGGTGGGCAAGCATGGCATATCGACGCCGGGCCGCATGTGCCGTTACCTGAAGGCGTGACCTGGCCGGCAGACATCCCACATCCTGTTTTCGCTATCGGGGTCCACATTTACCTGAAAGATTGTAGGCTTGAAGATGGACCCACCGGGGTTCTGGAAGGGAGTCAATTGTCAGGTAAGTTCCCCCCGCCTGATGAATCCATGAATGACGATTTAGCTTACAATGGCAAGCAGGTTGTTCCTCTGCTGGCTCATGCTGGAGATGTTGGGTTATTCGTTTCAGATATTTGGCACCGCCGAATGTCTACTATGGAAGGGGACAGCGGTCGCTTTTTCCTTCAGGTGCACTATGGCCGTAGAGATATTGCGCAAAGAATTCAGACAACAGAGACGACCAACCACCTTTCAGAACAGGCTATCGATAGAGCTAGGACGACGCGGGAGCAGACGCTGATAGGCCTACACAAACCATTCTTTTACGATGGATAGACACTTTAACTGTGAACCTAATCCATAAAGCACGCTGTCGCCGCCTTGCGTAAACGCTGCGGGTTAGCCTTAGCTAAGCGCACACCCCTCTAGGGTTATACGATGCATCTCACGTCGTTGGCCCTGATAGTCATTCTGCGCATAGTGCCAAGTTGCTCTGTTATCCCAGAATGCAACCGAGCCGGGCCGCCATTGAAATTTGGTGACGAACTCATCTCTGATGGCAATGTCATATAGATACTCGAGTAAGGGCGCTGAGTCTTCCACAGACCAGTTTTCAAAATGAAGCGTAAATGCGCGATTGACATAAAGCGCTTTTCTGCCACTCAGTGGATGAGTGATGACAACTGGATGGACCGGGTTTTCGAGCGCATCAGCTACATCAGAATTACCGATACGTCCACCGGTTCCTCCGGATTGCTTATCGCCTGACTTTGTCCCGAACGCATAATGGGCAGAATGAACCGCGCGCATCCGCTCAAGGGTTTCTTTCAGGCCATCTGAAAGACTGTCGTAAGCCTTATACATACTCGTAAACCATGTATCTCCTCCTGATTCAGGAAGTTCTTTTGCAACCAGGATAGAACCAAGTGCCGGTTCTTGATCATAGCTATGGTCTGTATGCCAGCCACCACCTATGTTCTGTTCCTGGTGCCCCTCTTTCGTGACCATGGCAATTTCAGGGTATTTGTCATTCGCCTTGAAGAATCGATTAATGTTGATTTCACCCCAACGTTTGGCGAACGCAATGTGATCTTCTTCAGTTAGATGCTGATCGCGAAAAAAAATCAGTCCGTTCTCGGTAAAAGCGGACTTGATACCTTCATACTCATTGTCGGAAAGATGCCGAATATCCACACCAGTGATCTCCGCACCAACCCCTGACAATCTGGAAATCTCCATGCTCTTCTCCTCATTGCTGCTTTTGCAGCACACTGTTGGCGATATGATAACCTCGAACGAGCGCCCGGTCATCCCGCTAACCATCAACTCTTAATGTGACAATAAGCCATCGATAATGTAGTTTTCATCGACAATGACAAAAAAACAGAGGAGTTCGCATGTCGATTAAGTCTGTCGTGACAGAATCAGGCAAATACAGCTACGAAAATTTTCACTTTTCTCAGGCTACGGTTTGTAACGGAATGGTTTACTGTTCCGGCGTTGTCGGCTCAAACGCCAAAGGGAGAATGCCTGAAACCCTTGAGGAAGAGTTTGAAAACGCTTGGCGATCCATTGGTGACATTCTTGAAGCGAGTGGTTCCAGCTATAGCAACATCGTCGAATACACGAGTTATCACATCGGCATGCAAAGCCACATCGCGGCATTTATGGTGGCACGAGACAAGTTTGTTTCCGCGCCATGGCCTGCCTGGACCGCTATCGGTACAACCGAACTGGCCATGCCCGGTGCGCACGTTGAGATACGCGTCGTCGCCAGAGTTGCCGACTGATCAAGGTAGGAAACACCCAAAATGAACTATGCATCTGCATCGACGCTCTCGCGACAAATCGCCAACAGGGAAATCAGCTGTACCGAACTCATGCAGGAAACGCTGGATCACATCGGGCAGATAAATCCTGAATACAACGCGATAGTGTCAATCTCAGATCATAGTATGCTGCTAACACAGGCACAGGAAGCCGATACAGCATTAGCAAAGGGTGAATATCGTGGCTGGATGCACGGTTTTCCCCATGCCATTAAGGACCTAGCTAACTGCGAGGGATATGTAACCAGTTGTGGCTCACCGCTGCTGGCCAACAATGTTGCGGCAGGTGATGCGATCTTTACCCATCGGATTCGCGAAGCCGGCGCAATATTTATTGGTAAAACGAACGTGCCCGAATTTGGTCTAGGCTCTCAATCCTACAACACGCTTCACGGTGCGACCCGGAATGCATTTAATCCGGCACTGTGTGCCGGGGGAAGCAGTGGAGGCGCTGCGGTTGCGCTAGCGCTCGACTTGTTACCCGTTGCGGATGGCAGCGACATGATGGGATCTTTACGCAACCCCGCGGCCTTCAACAATGTCGTTGGGTTCAGGCCGAGTATAGGACGCGTACCCAAATCCGAGGGAGACCTGTTTACGGGCTCGTTATCAACCGAGGGACCCATGGGCCGCCACGTTGAGGACGTCATTAAACTGTTTCTGACAATGTCTGGACCTGACACCCGTTCACCGCTGAGTTGGCGTGGCAACCCCGGTTCGGCAGAGGAATACAACCCTCTACCCCTCAAGCACAAAAATATTGGCTGGTTAGCTGATCTTGGAGGCCACCTCTCGACAGAAGCAGGACTTATTCCGTTATGCGAAGCGGCGCTTCAGTCACTTGGCTCGACGGGTATTCACATCGAACACTCGACCCTCGATTTTAACATGGAAGAACTATGGGCTTGCTGGATAACGCTTCGCCAATGGGGCCTCACCAATTCACCCAACCGGTTGTTCAAGAATCCAAAAACGAGAATCCAATTAAAAGCGGAAGTGCAATGGGAACTCGACCAGGCTGAAACAATCACCACCGATAGACTGGCGAAAGCTTTTGACACCCGATCCCGCTGGTATCAAACCATCAACAACGCTTTCGGGCAGCATGACTTTCTGGCCCTGCCGTCCGCCCAGGTTTTTCCTTTCGATGTTGCTCAACATTGGCCTGCAAAAATAGAAGGTCGCAAAATGGCAACGTACCATCAATGGATGGAAGTCGTTATTGGCGGCACGTTGTCCGGTTGCCCGGTTATTTCTCTACCAGCCGGATTCGACAATCAGCATCGCCCAATGGGCATTCAGTTTATCGCTCCCATTGGTGAAGATAAGAAACTGCTTGAATTTGCGCTCGCTTACGAAGAAACCCTGCCATGGCAAGACGCCTATGCTCAAATCGGAAAGTAGCAAATTTGGGCTAGCAAAAAAATCAGTCATTCAACAGCATTGGTTGTTCGTGCCTGGTGCGCCCAGAGAACACAGGCTAGCTTTTCCCCCTTTCGGAGCTGAAACCAAAAACAACGAGAAATAGACAAAGAGAGCCTTTGTCAATTCCCTGAAAACGCGACTATACTCGACCCAACTTTTATGAAAACACAGCGAGATAGAGCCATGCAATTGAAGAGCCACCTGGAGCTATGTGCAACTTTTACCGATTCTGAAACTGCTCGATCTATCGCAGAAGAATTAAAAGGCCGGCTCTACACAGATGAGCGGCCAAGCAACGCCAAACGGCCTTTTGCCGCCATGGTTTGTGTACACACAGATGATCTATCCGCTTTAATGCAGGCGGCTGACGTTGCGGTTTATCTCGTCGCTCGCAGACAAGTTAAGGAACACACCGACCCCGTGGTTCGCTGTGCCGGCGCGATTGGCGTATTTGGCATGGTCAAACATCCGAACCTCACGCATGAAGAATCAGACGCGCACTGGCGCGACAAACACGCGCCGCTTGCACTCGAGATTCACACAGCGATGAGTCATTACATGCAACTCAGTGTCCTGCACTGTTTCAAGGGAACTGAGCTTGACGGTATTGCGTTGTGCGGATTCGACAGCCTGGAAGACCTGAAAGAACGCTTCTACAATTCAAAAGAAGGGGAACGGCGAATTTTTGAAGACGTATCAACATTCGCTGACGCTAGAAACTCTCCACGCCGCGTCATCGTGAAAGAAACAGATTTTAGCTAAAGGCATCACCATGTCAGTTACAAAGCTTCCGAGCGGCATAGAGCTCACGCCACTTAATGATGCCTTTAAGCAAAACCCCTATGAAGCGCTCGCAACCCTGCGGAAAAATGCACCGGTCTATGTTGATACAGACCTCAAGCGCTATATCTACACGAGACACGATGACGTGAAAGCGATTTTGCGAGACCGGGATTACTGGAGTGATCCCCGCAAAGCAAACCCAGGAACATTTACCTACGAGATACTGGGGGGTAGTCTAAGCGCACAAGAAGAACCATCAATGCTCTTAATGGATGAACCCGGCCACCGTCGACTAAGATCTCTCGTTAGCCACTCATTCACACCGGCTGCTGTAGAAAAGTGGCGACCCCGCACAAAGGCTGTGGTTGAGCGTGTACTCATGAAAATCATTGAAGCAAACCCTAGTGGTGAGTTTGACCTAATCAAAGATTTCGCCGGCCCGATACCCACAGTGGTCATCGCCGAAATGTTAGGTATCGATGCTTCCATGCATAGTGACTTTAAATCTTGGTCTGACACCAGCGTTGTTACCGCATTCAATCCATTTGCAACCGAAGAACAAAAAACCGCGGGCGTCATCGCGAATGAAAAGCTCAATCAGTTATTTCAGGGTGAAATAGCAAAGCGGCGAGAGAACCCGGGGGACGATCTCATTTCCGACATGGTCCACGCCGAAGCATCGGGAGACTCGTTGAGCGACCAGGAAATAATCAATCAAGCAAACCTGCTACTCGTGGCTGGTAACGTTACCACGACCGATCTCATTGGTAACTGTACAAAAGCACTGTTAAACAACCCTGCCCAACTGAAAAAGCTGCAGGCACGTCCAGCGTTAATCACAAACACTATCGAAGAGGCGCTCAGATTTGACTCCCCTGTGATTAATTCCGGCAGAATTGCTAACAAGGATATCAACATCGGCGGTTGTCCGGTCGGAATGGGGGAATCATTGAGTACATCTTTGGCAGCTGCCAATCACGACCCCGACATTTACCCCAACCCGGGAGAGTTCGATATCGAACGCAAGGATACCCATCACCAGTCGTTCGGTGGGGGGCGTCACTTGTGTCTCGGTTCACATCTGGCAAGGCTGGAAGCGCAGGAGGCGATAAGCGCGTTACTCGCCCGGTTTCCCAACTTGAGACACAGCCTGAAAGGTCTGGAATACCACGCGATTCCAACATTCAGAGGTATGCGCTCTTTCTGGGTGCAATGGTAAGAATCAAACTACATTACAAAGAGGGATCTTAAATATGACGGATTACACTACCATCAAGGTCGAGAAAAAAAACGGTGTGGACTGGCTGACTTTGAATCGACCGGACGCGTTGAACGCGATCGACACACCGATGGTTACGGAATTGCGAGACTACTTTGGCAACCTGCAGGAGGATCGTGATACTAGGATCGTTGTCATGCAAGGCGCTGGCAAAGCATTCTGCGCAGGATTGGATATCAAGGCATCGCAAGCAGGGCGGCACGAGCCTCCTTTCGGTGGCGGAATGGGATTTCAGGGTTACCTTGCTGAGGTGTACATCAGGATGCGTCGCTGCCCTCAGCCCATTATTTCCCTCATTCAGGGACCCGCGTGTGGTGGCGGCTTTGCCTTTGCGCTGGCATCGGATATTCGAATCGCCGGCGAAAGCGCAAGAATGAATGCCGCATTTATTCGCATTGGTCTCTCAGCCTGTGACATGGGCGCCAGCTACTTTCTACCCAGACTGATTGGTACATCAATCGCGTCTGAATTGATGCTCACAGGGCGGTTTATCGACGCACAGCGCGCACTTCGGACTAACCTCGTCTCCGAAGTCGTGCCGGATGCCGAGCTACAAAATGCGGCTCAGAGCTACATCAATGACATGCTAACCACCTCTCCTATGGGTTTGAGATTAACCAAGGAAGGCCTAAATGTTTCTATTGACGCAGCCGGTTTGGAAGCTGTGATGGCGATCGAAAACAGAAACCAGGTCTTGTGCTCCAGAACCCGCGACGCAAAGGAAGGTATGCAGGCATTTCTCGAGAAACGTGCGCCGAATTACACCGGCACCTAATTTATACAATCACAGGACGATACTTATATGATCGAAGACTTCGATCACTTTCTGAAAACAACCCGTTCGGTCAGGCGAAGGCTAGACCTTGAGCGAGAGGTGCCAGATGAGATCATCGAGGCTTGCATTGAAGCTGCCGTTCAAGCGCCGGTTGGTCTAGCGGGAGAAAATTGGCGCTTCCTTATCGTCAAAGATCAGACTATTCGAACTGAGATCGCCAACCACTACGCAGATATTATGCAGGATCTCGCTCACGAACGTGGCATTGAAATCAAATCAACCCACAAATCTTTGATGCGCAATTTACACGATATGCCTTGCCTGATACTCATTTTTGCTATCGGTGAGCCGCAGCAAACCATACCGCAGCAAATTGCATTTTATGGCTCAATTCTACCCGCTGCATGGTCACTTATGCTGTCGCTGCGGGCTCGCGATCTTGGCACCACTTGGACAACCTTGCTCTCGGCAAGACAAAAAGAAATATCGGCACTTCTCAGCATTCCGGACAACGTGACCCACACAGTGATGCTACCCGTCGCCTACACAAAGAATGCTGTCCTGAAACCAGCTGATCGTTTGTCCGCAAAGGATGTGACTTTTTATAACCGTTGGGGCGAGCAAAAAACCACAAATAGCCACAAGAATGCTAAGGGTGAAGATAATGACTGAAGCGCTAATACAAACGGGCAACAAAATTTTTATACTGCTTTTATTCATGTTTCTGGTTTCCTGCAGCCCAAAGGGTTCGCAGCCTGATGACTTGAACTCAACTATCGCAATTGAGCACGTGACGATTATCGACGCAAAACATGGGCTGCAAGAAGATATGACCGTCATATTTGAAGCAGATGAAATACGCCACGTTTCACCTTCTCTGTCTGCTCCCGCAGCGTCAAAAACGATCGATGGCACGGGCAAGTTTCTCATCCCAGGACTTTGGGACATGCATGTCCATCTCACTTACGACGACCGATTTACAGGGGTAATGCCGGCAACTTTTCTTTCCTACGGCATCACCAGCGTTCGTGATACAGGCGGTCTACTTAGCAAGATAATCCCGGTAGTTGAGGAAATGCGAAAACCCGGCGCCATTGCACCAAGAGTATATTTCAGCGGCCCATTGCTGGATGGTGAACATGTCGTTTACGACGGCAATTCAAGGCCAGAGATTGGCGTTCGAAACGAAGACGTGGCACGCGCAAGACAGAACGTCAAAGCACTCAAGGCCAGAGGTGCAGACTTCATCAAAATATATGAACTGGTTTCTCCTGCCGTCTTCGCCACACTGGTTGAAGAAGCAAACTCACTAAACATGCCGATAGCTTCGCACGTACCACTCTCCATGACCGCATCAACAGCGGGACCTCATGTTGGTTCAATGGAGCATTTGAGGAATGTAGAGCTAGACTGCGCTAACAATCATGCCGAGCTGCACCGCGCTCGCGTGCAGGCATTGCTGGATTATGTCCCCGGTTCAGGACACGAGCTACGATCATCATTACACAATTCACAACGCATTCCGGCTGTTGAGGCTTTCAATGAGGAGAGATGCGCCGCGGTATTAAGCGCGCTCAAGTCAACCACACAAGTACCCACCCTGCGCTTAAATGCCATGGCACTGATTCCTCCATTTGAACGCAACGATTGGCAAGCGGCTCTACAAGATATGGTACCAGAAGTTCAATCCGAATGGCTGACACCTCCGTCATGGTTTGAACCGGACATGGCTAAACGTGAAGTTCGGTTTCAAAAATACTCCATTGAAATGGTGGGTCGTATGCACAAAGCAGGCGTACCGATTGGTGCCGGCACGGACACACCAATAGGTATGGCAATACCCGGCTATAGCCTCCACAATGAATTGGCGTTTTTAGTTCGCGCAGGTCTCACTCCGTTAGAGGCTCTGAAATCGGCGACAATTCGTCCTGCTGAGTTTCTTAATCTTGAGAATCAAATGGGTACAATTGAAGTTGGCAAGGTCGCAGACCTTGTGCTCTTGTCAGCGAACCCACTCGAGGATATTGGCAATACCAGAAAAATTGAACTCGTTATCTCCAAAGGCAACCTTATTAACTAACTGCTATTAACTTTTCTCGAGCGGACTCATGAAAAACCACTTGAATCAGACACAAATTGAACAATATCACCGTGATGGTTTTCTCGTCCTGGAGGAATTTCTATCCCCGACATGGCTTCTAAGATTACGCCAAACGACAGAGGCGTTTGTTGAGGAGAGCCGTAAGGTAGAACATTCCGATAAAGTTTTCGACGTTGAACCTGATCACACGAACGACAATCCAAGACTTCGTCGATTGAATAACCCATCGGATCAAGATGAAACCTACTGGGAATTTTCATCACAATCAGAAATTGTTGATCTCGCCGAGGATATTCTGGGCCCAGACATCAAGTTCCATCACAGCAAATTAAATTTTAAATTTCCTCACGGAGGCGAAGAAGTAAAGTGGCATCAGGACATTCAATTCTGGCCTCACACCAACTACGACTTGATCACCATCGGCGTTTATTTGGAAGATGTAGTTGAGGGACAGGGCGAAATGGGGTTTATTCCTCGAAGTCACAGCGGTCCTTTATTTGACCAATACGAAAAAGACATTTGGCGAGGTTATATTCAGTCAGCCGACCTTCCCGATATACAGGCTGAAACCGCCATTTTCCCGACGGGAAAAGCAGGAACAGTAACAATTCACAACTGCCGAACAATTCATGGCTCATATCCTAACCATTCATCACATCGAAGGCCGTTGCTGCTCCAAACTTACTCTGCGGCAGATGCTTTTGCCTACACTGATCTCGTCAGGAAAACAAAACACGGTGAACATATTATTAGAGGGAAGGTTTCACGCTGGGCTAGGCACGACCCGCGCCCCTGTCTTGTCCCTCCGACAAAAGTAGGCACGATATTCCAGGCACAACAAAAAGAGATTTAGTCTGCGTTATCAGCAGCACTGAGAAGCCGCACCAAAGCCTGCACATGCTCCGCTGCCTGCTGACCCAAGGGCGTTAAATAGCCACCGTCTTGTTGTGTGATGAGTCCCTTGGCAAACAATCGCTCAGCAGCGCTGATCCGCTCTGAAGATGCCTCATGGTGGATTTTGATCCCTTCCTGCGAAGTGCTCAGATTAAAGAAAGTCAATAGTTCTACTTCCTGATGGAAGTCGTTATCCAGATGCATTGCTATTTCTACTTACGCTAATTGGAGGAATCAGGCTATCAGGGGAGCAGAGACTTGGCTATGGTTATTTCACGCGAGAATAACCCCGGTCTTGTTCAGGACAATTTGCTGGGTTAGGGTATCAGCAGCCCCTCATCTTCCAAGCAGCATTTTCATACAGGAGGTTTGACTGCCATGTTATATCCGGATTTAGGATCTACATCTAACCAGCTCAATGTCAGGGGAAGAAAGGTTTTGCCCAATGGTGGCAGTCGAAGCAGCATCCAGTCGGCGCCCTATACGATCTTTCTGGATGCCTGTCGCGGGAAACACATTGTCGATGTCGACGGCAATAAATACGTTGATTTCAACAATAACTACACGTCTCTCATTCACGGTCATTGCCACCCAAAAATCGTCGAAGCAACTACCCGGCAAATTGCAAAGGGGTCGGCCTTCGCCTTTGGTAGCTCGGCTGAGGTTGAACTTGCAGAACTACTTTGTGAGCGTGTGCCCGAGTTTGAGCAGATACGTTTTATGAATTCCGGCACAGAAGCCGTCATGAATGGTATAAAAGCCGCACGCGCCGCAACGGGTAAAGCCAAAATAGCCAAATGCGAAAATGCCTATCACGGTTCATATGATGCAGCTGAAATCAGTCTCGCTGTGACCCCAACAAATCTTGACCACGGCGACCCGGTTGCAAAGGCTTACAGCTTTGGTACGCCACAAGGTGTGCTGGACGATATTGTCATCATTCCCTTTAATGATGTCGAAAACAGCCGTCGTATCCTCGAGGCGCACGGGTCAGATCTCGCGGGGATATTATTTGACCCATTCGGCGCAAATATGGGCAGGACACCACCATCTCAGGCCTTCATCGACCTTTTCGCCGAAATGCGAACCAAGTACGGTCTTAAGCTGATTGCAGACGAGGTTGTCGCTTTCAGGTCGGGATTCCGTGGATGCATGGACAAGTACAACGTGCGCGCCGATCTGACGTGTCTGGGCAAAATCATTGGTGGTGGTTTTCCGGTCGGCGCAGTTGCGGGTCCCCACGACGTAATGTCCGTGTTCGAGAGCGGCGCAGAAAAAGCTAAACTGCCCCATGGGGGTACCTTCAACGCTAACCCCGTCACTATGGTGGCAGGTTACACCGCAATGGAGATGATGACTGAATCAGAATTTAAGAGAATCAACAATCTCGGTGATCAATTCAGAGCAGGTATCAAGGAAGTACTCTCTCAGGTTAATGTAAAAGCGAACATTCTGGGTCAGGATTCTGTTTTCGCATTAGAGATATTGGAACCCAAAACTTCTCCAGACACCCAAACACGAGGCTCAATGCGACATATTTCTGGTCCAGAAGCAGACCTGATCAATGACGGCTATTTCATTTCAGCCGGCATGCATGGGACCATCTCCACGGCCATGGACGAAGACGACGTCGCACCTTTTTGCGACGCATTGCACAAAGCACTCAAGGCGCTCTAAGTACAGCTGTCGTTCACGCATTAAGCGGGGTTCACCATGACAAGCAACCGGCTGGACCGAAAGATTGGGCTTTGGGGCGCCGTGTTCCTTCTCATTGGCAATATCGTTGGGGCTTCTATTTTTATTTTACCGGGGCAACTTGCAGGACTTGCTGGCCCTGGCGTTGTTATTGCGTACTTCATCGCCGCCGTACCGGCGATCATCAATTGTCTGATCGCAGCCCAAGTTGGTGCAATACTACCTGTCAGCGCCGCAGGATATGTTTTCTCGAGTGTTGTTTTGCATCCCTTCCTCGGTTTTCTGAAAGAGTGGGTCGGCATACTCGGTATTATGGTTAGCGTGCCTTTACTGGGCTATGGCTTTGCGGACTACATGGCCTACTTCTTACCTCAAGCTGACCGATTCACAATCGCAATTGGATTGGTCATAAGCCTGATGCTTATCAACCTCGCTGGCATCCACGCGAGCATCCGGTTGCAAATGATCCTGGTTGTGATTTTTGTGGTGTCTTTGCTCAGCTTCGGCATCGGAGGGTTATTTTATCTGGACTGGGATTTATTAACGCCAGTGGCGCCTAACGGTATCGAGTCTATTCTCAACGCCGCTGTGCCCGCCTTCTATTCTTACTCCGGTTTTATCACTATTACCGCAATAGGTGAGGAGATTAAAAACCCAGGCAAAAACATTCCTTTAACACTGGCAATCACCTTCTTCTTCGTCGCAACGATTTATACCCTTGTGACCCTCGTACTGCCCGGCATCATTCCCTGGCAAGAGCTTGGAAAGATCGTGGCCCCAATGACCAGTGCTTCAAAGATCTTTCTGCCAGACTGGTTTGCCATCGTTATTACCCTCAGTGCACTATTGGCGGCGGCAACCTCGGCAAACGTTGCTTTGATCACAGCATCACGCAGCTTTTTTGCCCTTGCAAGACATAAAATCTATCCAGAGATACTCAGTCATCTAAACTCCCGCACGAACGAACCGGTGATCGCACTCCTGCTGGTGGGGCTGCTGACAATGGGCGGGATTGCACTAAAAGGCAACATCATCCAGTACGCTTCGGCTAATGTCATTGGCCTGATGTTCTACGGTATTGTCTGGTCAATCGGCTTGATACGTTTACCGAAGGTTTTACCCGAGCACTACGCGAATGCCGAATTCAAATTGAACATTCCCACTATCTGGGTCGCCGCGATTATCAAAATCACGATTTCAGTTGGTTTCCTGTATGTCGGAATAGTGAACAACCTGGGTCCCGCCGGTATTTACGCGATACTCATCATGATTGGCGCCGCCTACTATTTGCTGAGGGAGAATCATCTCAGCAAAAAAGGTATTTCACTCAAACAAATTCTCAGGAATGAAGCGGATCAGGTTTTCTAACCCGGACTGTGACCGCTTTAAGTTGATATCTTCAGCAAGGCCTTTCGTTTGTCGCTGCTAAATTATAGGGTGCGCGAAAGTGAATATAGATGATCACCAGCACGATATAACTGAAAACCAGCATCCATCCCTCACGATCAATATCCGAGAATGAAAGCGCCATCTGGCCCAGAAGCACAAGCACACCAAGCACGCTGACAATTCGAAGGAGCGACTCAGACATCTTTACGCTCGCCCCCGCAAACACCTCGGGTAGACGCTGGGCTAACAAGAAGGCAGCGGCCAAAGGGATCAGGTCGTACAGAAAAACCAACCCACCACCCAGCATGATGATGTACCTCAGGTCTTTCCCTGCAAGAATGGGCGCAGCACCCACCACCAGCAAAACCGTCAGTAGAATATGAGGAGTATTAAAACGCTTATTTACAACCGCTATGCCACGAGGAAGCCAGCCGTCTTCACAGGCAATAAGCACAGACTTCGTTGCCCAGGTAAAGGTTGAGTTGATACTCGTTGCCAACGCAAATAGTCCCGCGCCAATGATAAACGCGACGTATACCGGCGCGGGTAAAATTGCACTGGCCACTTCAGCGAGGGACTTTCCGGCGGTTTGCTCAAGCGGCAGAATGCCAACAGCGACAACCGAAACCAAGGTAAAAAAGACGGCTGCCAGCAACGTGCTGAATATCATCGCTCGCGGCAGGTCACGCTGTGGGTTTTTCATTTCGCCACCGAGCTCTGAAATAAACTGTGCTCCGCCGGTTGAAAAGGACAACACAACACAGGCGAGACCAAAACCGTACCAGCCATCGGGGAAAAGCTTTTCAGGAGACTCAAAATTTTCATAGTTGACCTCTCCTATGCCGAAAAATATCAACGTGGATAAACCTAAGAGCAAAAACACGATCATAAATTTTTGCACGAACGCCGCTTCCTTCACCCCTATCAGGTTGATCAGATAGAACACGAAGAGAATACCTAGGGCAACACTTTGGCCATCTAACTCAGGCATCAATGACATTGCGTATTCGGCAAAGCCGAGCGCAAACAACGCGATGAGAATATGTGTCACTAGCAAGATGGCTAGATAGAAGAAACCGATTTTAGGACCTAGCACTCGCTTGCAATAGACATACAAACCACCGGTTGCCGGCATCGCGGAGCCCATGAACGCGACAGGAATCTGCTTGATGATCGATAATAATGCGGACAACATGAAAGCAAAGACAATCCCGTAACCGGTAAAACCAATACCTATGCCTACAAGCACCATAATGCCGGAACCGATTACCTGCCCAAGCGCAATAGCGAACACATCCCAGAAACCCAGAGATCGATTTAGCTGCATAATTAAATCCGAAGATCGTTGCTAAACAAGTGCTAAGGCGCGATCGAAGTCATGAATCAGATCGTCGATATCTTCGATACCTACCGATACCCTGATCATGCCATCAGAAATTCCCATTTGGCGGCGTTCCGCTTCTGGAATATCGAGAAAAGCCATCGAAGCAGGAATCTGAGTGGTCGTGCGCACCCCGCCCAGACTTGCGGCGAAACAGGCAAGCTTCAAACTATCAAGTACCTTCAATGCTTTGTTTGCATTTCCCACGTCAAAACTCAACATACCGCCAAAAGTTGGCATCTGCATTTTAGCCAGCGCATGTTGAGCATGGGAAGCGAGCCCCGGGTACCAAACACGATTTACTTTTTCGTGTTGTGCAAAGTGGTTCGCCAGTTTCATTGCCGACTGACACTGCCGCTCGACACGTATAGACAGGGTTTGCATACTGCGCAACAGTAACCACGCGTTAAAAGGCGCCAAAGGGGAACCCCACTTCACCATCGTATCCCAGCGAATTTGTTCTAGAAAATCAGCTGGAAGTTTCTCGGACTTCATACAAATGGCGCCACCGATAACGTCACTGTGGCCACTGATAAACTTCGTAGCGCTTTCAACAACGAGATCGACACCCCACTCAAGCGGTCGAATAACGCAGGGGCTGGCAAAGGTATTATCGCAAACTGTTAAAACCTCTTGTTGCCGCGCGACTTCAACCAACGCATTCATATCCGCAACTTTCATGGTCGGGTTCGCGATGGACTCGAAATAAATAAGTCGTGTGTTTTCTTGGATCGCTGCCTTCACACTTTCAATGTCAGCAGTATCAACAAACGTGGTGGTGATACCAAAGTCGGTCAGTCGATGATCAAGCATCTCATGAGTAGAGCTATAGGTGGTCCAGTCACAAACAATATGATCACCACTCTTTAACAATCCAAACAAAACAACAGAAATAGCTGCCATGCCTGACGCAGTCGCAAGACAGGCGTCTGCACTTTCTATCTGCATCATCTGTTCTTCAAATTGATACTCGGTAGGATTACCGCAACGGCCATATATATTGACATCTTTACGTTCCCCTTCAACAACACGCTGATAGATCTCAGCGTCGTATTGAAAGCTTGAGGACATCACCAACGGCGCTGCTATCGATTGAGTCGCGTCATCTTCGGGGTAATAAACCGTTTTACTGTCAAAACGTAATGCAGCTCTCTCTTCGGGTGTCATGTGAGATCTCTTTGTTGAGTCCTGCAGACACTATCTGAATATGCGGTTTTTCTCCACATAAGGCTCCGAATCGGTTCACTCGAAGCGCTTATCTGTCTCTTCGCGGCATGAACTAACTTGTGCGCACATCCCGGAACGCAATCGTCTTATCTACCTCGGGTTCTTTTGGTAAACCCAATACCCGTTCACCGATGATATTTCGCTGAACCTGGTCGGTTCCTCCGCCGATCGAAGTGAAGTAAGCGTTTAGGCTAAGAAAGTTAGCATCTTCTGCACGCGGATGGTCTGCACCCTCGAGAAGGCTTTCAGCACCAAGAATTTCAGTGCGTAGCCTGCCCTCCTCATGCAGGATTCGAGACATGGCTAACTTGCCCAGACTCATGATTGAAGACGATGTGCCCTGGGAAAGATCAGCTTTTGCCCGCGCGGTGTTCAGTGCATTCAACTTTTTGTAGGCGATAGCTTGCGCGATCTGCTGACGAAGGTGTGGCTCATCAAGTCGACTGGCTTCCCTGGCCAGATTGATCAAGGGCTCTTCCTTGTTGGTCTGTTTTACACCACTTCGTGGTCCTCTGGCGCCTTCCCCCATCGACGAACGTTCATAGGCAAGCGCCATATTCAACACTTGCCAACCCATACCCGGTGCGCCAAGAATGTTTTCCGCGGGTACCGTCGCATCCGTAATAAATACCTCGTTGAAATGGCTCTCGTTGGTAATCTGTTTCAGGGGCCGTACTTCAATACCAGACTGCTTCATAGGACAGAAGAAAAAACTAATGCCCTGGTGTTTGGGAACATCCCAATTTGTACGAGCGACTAACATGCCATATTCCGCTGTCGCCGCTCCCGATGTCCATACTTTCTGACCGTTCACCAGATAATGGTCACCTTGTTTATCCGCGCGTGTACGGATTCCCGCGAGATCAGACCCGGCACCTGGCTCACTGTACAGCAGGCACATATTGACCTCACTCCTGAGCAAAGGACCAATTAGCTTTTCCTTCAAACCTTGTTGACCCTGTGCAAGCAACGTATTTGCCCAAAGGTTATTTCGATCCTGACCTGCACCTGGTGCGCGTACCTTCGCAAACTCGCGTTCAATGATGCTTGCTTGCTCGTTTGCGATTGCGCGTCCGTGCCACTCCTCTGGCCAACTGGGTACGGCCCATCGTGCTTCAACGACTTTCTTCAACCAGTTCTTGCGCGCCGCAGAGACTTCCCAATAGATTTGCTCATTTAGCAATTCCTTGGAAATATCTTGCGTCCAATTCTCTGCTAACCAGGCTTTCACTTCCTGTCGCAGGCTCTCGTCATTTGTATTTGATGTTGTCGTCATACTAGCCTCCAAGTGCCTTAAGATAGTTTTCGCGATGAAAGTCGGAGCTGCCAAATAATTGCGCATTTGCGCGTGCTCGCTTCAAATAAAGATGCGCGGGATGCTCCCAAGTAAAGGCGATACCACCATGCATCTGCACGCCGTCTGCGGCTGTTCGCACAAATGCATCTGCGCAGGCGAAAGCCGCAAGACTGATTGCCTCATGGGTGTGCGATGACGGATCCGCAAGTGAGCTGGCTGCATGTCTCGCCGCCGAAATCGCCGACTCTGTTTCAACGAGCAGGTCGGCGGCCATATGTTTTATCGCTTGAAAACTGCCAATTTGGCGGCCGAACTGTATGCGGGTCTTAGCGTATTCAACAGTAAAATCTAGGACCTTTTTTGCGCCACCGGCTTGTTCACCCGCGAGAGCAACCAGCGCTAGATTGAGCGCCTGACTGACAGCCTCCCAAACGGGACGCGTGGCATTGATTTGTTTTGCGCCAGCGCCGCTAAAACGCACACTCGCGATGCGGAGCGTGCGGTCCAACGTTGGCAGTGCCTCTATCTGAACGGCGTCATCCGACGGATCGACTGTATAAGCGGCCAGGCCGCTTTCCGTATTTGCGATCACGATAAGAACATCGGCATTTTGCGCGTGCAATACGTAGTTGCCACGTCCTTCTAGTTGCCAGCCCCCTTCGAAAGCCGTGGCAGAGATATCAACACCGGACTCAGTCCAACAACCTTTATCCCCCGTGATTACGGCACTCGCAATGGTTTCTCCTGTTGCTACTCTGGGCATTAAGTCGGCGTTCAGCGTTTCATCGCCCAGCGCCTGCAATAACTCGGCCGCGATCACACCGCTAGCGAGCAACGGCGAACAGAGAAGCGCCGCACCTGTCTCTTCCATCACCGCTTCGAGCTCCATTGGACCGACGCCAGAGCCGCCAAACTTTTCATCAGTGATCAATCCGATCACGCCCATTTCGGACAATGCGCGCCATAGATCCGAGTCAAAACCCTGTGCCGTTTCCATGACGCGCCTGACCTCAGCCTCCGTACTCGCGTCGCTCATGAGCTTACTAACGGAATCTTTAAGGGCATTCCGCTCTTCACTGGAAAGTGTGTTCAAAATTAATATCCTATGCTTTAATTAACGGACGATATGCGTCCCAATATACCGAAACTATAAAAATTAGACAATAAAACAATGAGTAGCACTTCAAAAGACAGACCATTACGGGGACGCCCTCGAGACCCAGAACTTGAAGGGCGCGTCTTCGACGCTGTCATGCAAATTTATGCACACGGTGGGTGGTCGGCACTTACCTTTGAGGCCGTTGCACGCGAATCTGGCGTGGGTAAGTCATCTCTTTACAGGCGTTGGGATAGCCAACAAACACTGCTGCACGCCGCGATGAAGGCACGTTGGTTACCTGTTCATAATATCGACACGGGTTCATTACACAGCGATCTCAGGGAACTCGCTCAGATGATCTTTGATAACCGAACCGGTCACTATGCAAACATGTCGAATCGCTTGTTGATTGACGCTGCCAGGTTTCCTGAGCTCAGGGAGGTGTCGTCGCCCTATATGGAAGAGACCGTACTGCAGGCGCGCGCAATTATTCGACGCGCAGCAGCACGAGGTGAGGTTCCATCCTCTTTAAACCATGGATTACTGATGGACCTCGTCGTCGGCGCTGTCAACAACCATGTTTTGACCACCCCGCCTAAATTGAGAAAGGAGATGCAGCGAAAAGCACCCAGTTTCCTCGATGAACTGGTGAAGATTGTCCTGCGGGGGGTTGAAGTGAGATAGATGGGCGATCAGATTCAGCTCAACCGGCAATCTTTTGCTCGAAATTGAAGATGCACTCTTTTGCCCGAACCCACTTTCACACTAAACTCCTAGTTATATAAATCACCTTCTTGGCTGTCATGACATGTCCTCAAGTCAGGTTTCTCAATTATTAGACACTGCAATACAAGCCCATCGTCGCGGGGATATCAAAGCGGCCATTCCAGAATATCAACGGGTGATTAGTCTCGCACCCACAAATTCAGTTGCAATCCAGCTACTGGGGGCTTGTTATTTACAACTTAATCGCTTTGCTCTAGCTCGCGAGTCATTTGACGCGGCGATTAAGCTTGATGAAAATTATGGCGACGCTTTTCACAATCTCGCTCGGCTAGACGAAGCAGAGCATGACCTTGACGCGGCGGAGAAGAACTACAGGCGCGCTCATGCGCTTATGCCATCCAACGCCGATACCGTTTTTAGCCTCGCTAATGTGCTAAAGGCGAAGGGGACCCTTGCTGAGAGTGAACAGTTATATCGTAAGACGATTGAACTCAGCCCGAGCTATGCGCCGGCCCATCGCCAACTTGCTAGATTGATTGATCACCTTTCGGTTGATGATGATATTCAAGCAATGGAAGCGCTGATAACAGCGCCGAGCACGCCCAGCAATGCAAAGATGCATCTCGCCTTTGGTCTTGGAAAGTGTTTTGAAGACCTCGGATTATTCGAACGGGCCATGACATACTTCAATTCGGCTAACCGCTTGATGCGAGACCAGCTCAGATTTGACATCAATCAGTGGGACAAAGAAGTTGATCACATTATTGCTTCCTTTACGCCCGAACTCTTTGCGCAGGCTGCAGAAAGCCCAAATACGAAAGCAGAGCCGCTGTTTATTCTAGGCATGCCTCGCTCCGGTACTTCGCTCGTTGAACAGATACTGGCCAGTCATTCCAAGGTTTATGGCGGCGGTGAGTTGCAGAATTTGAACATTGCAATCATGGCGAATATGGATGTGCGGGGTTATCCCCAGAACATTTCGAAACTGGATCCACAACAGCTTGCGTTGATGGCAACGCAATATCTTGACTCACTATCTAACATCGGTGAAAAACCTGCTGTGGTCTCTGACAAGAAACCAGACAATTTTAAACTGATTGGCATGATTAAATTGATGTTCCCTAGGGCCAGAGTGATTCACTGTTGCCGTGACCCGCTCGACACTTGCCTTTCACTTTTCAAAAACCACTTCTCTGAAAGAGGACCTTTTTACAGTTATAACCAGCGCGAGTTAGGGCAATATTACTTGGGATATCAACGCTTAATGCGTCATTGGCAGTCGGTGTTGCCAGGCTTTGTTTATGACGTAAGTTATGAGCGATTAGTTCAGGACCCAGCAGCCGGTATCAGGGGACTACTCGAATTATGTAGGCTGGATTTTGAGCCTGCCTGCCTCGATTTTCACGAATCCAAGCGTTCGGTTCAAACAGCAAGCGCTGTTCAGGTCAGGAAACCGATCTACTCGAAATCAGTATTGTTATCTCAAAAATACGGTGCTGATCTGGATGCGCTCAAAATAGCGCTCGGATACAGCATCTAGCCGCTGAGTGGAATACTCAAAAAAAAACCCCACCCGCTTTCGCGGATGAGGTTATTTTTTAAATGCCTGACAATGTCCTACTCTCACATGGGAACTCCCACACTACCATCGGCGCTGAGCAGTTTCACTTCTGAGTTCGAGATGGGATCAGGTGGTTCCTACACGCTATTGTCGTCAGACAAACTGGTATGTCATTTAGCGCTTGGCGCTAGACAACAAATTCTTTCGCTTTCTGTTAAAAAGCTTTCAAAAAGATGAAAAGTGATAGTCTGTTTCAACATCCTGCTCAAAATATTTGATTTCAAGCCTTATCTACTGTCTTTTAAGACAGTTGTTTCAAACATATACCTTGATTTTTGCTGCATCACTTCCACCTTCTCTTTAGCAGAGAACGTGAGTGAATTCACTCAAGTTATATGGTCAAGCCTCACGGACAATTAGTACAAGTTAGCTCAACGCCTCACAGCGCTTACACACCTTGCCTATCAACCTCGTAGTCTTCGAGGGTCCTTTAGGGAACTTAAAGTTCCAGTGAGAACTAATCTTGAGGGGGGCTTCCCACTTAGATGCTTTCAGCGGTTATCCTTTCCGAACGTAGCTACCCGGCAATGCAATTGGCATCACAACCGGAACACCAGAGGTTCGTCCACTCCGGTCCTCTCGTACTAGGAGCAGCTCCTCTCAATTCTCAAACGCCCACGGCAGATAGGGACCGAACTGTCTCACGACGTTCTAAACCCAGCTCGCGTACCACTTTAAATGGCGAACAGCCATACCCTTGGGACCGGCTTCAGCCCCAGGATGTGATGAGCCGACATCGAGGTGCCAAACACCGCCGTCGATGTGAACTCTTGGGCGGTATCAGCCTGTTATCCCCGGAGTACCTTTTATCCGTTGAGCGATGGCCCTTCCATACAGAACCACCGGATCACTATGACCTACTTTCGTACCTGCTCGACGTGTCTGTCTCGCAGTCAAGCACCCTTATGCCATTGCACTCATCGCATGATTTCCGACCATGCTGAGGGTACCTTCGCGCTCCTCCGTTACTCTTTGGGAGGAGACCGCCCCAGTCAAACTACCCACCATACACTGTCCTCAACCCGGATTACGGGCCTAAGTTAGAACCTCAAAGTCATCAGGGTGGTATTTCAAGGTCGACTCCACGCAAACTGGCGTTTACGCTTCAAAGTCTCCCACCTATCCTACACAGATAAATTCAAAGTCCAGTGCAAAGCTGTAGTAAAGGTTCACGGGGTCTTTCCGTCTAGCCGCGGGTATACGGCATCTTGACCGCAAATTCAATTTCACTGAGTCTCGGGTGGAGACAGTGCCGCCATCGTTACGCCATTCGTGCAGGTCGGAACTTACCCGACAAGGAATTTCGCTA
>CAJXBG010000023.1 GCA_913050215.1 uncultured Gammaproteobacteria bacterium | reverse complement strand
ACGACAATCATCAATTCGATCAGGGTGAAACCCTTTTGTATGTTTTTATTCACTGGAATGACTCCTTAATTAAATTGAACAGACTGCCAAATTATCGAAAAATTTTTGTTCAGTCTAAATAACTACTGAGCAACTACCATGCCAACACAAACCAAACCATTTTCAGGGCTTACAAACAGCTTACAATGCTGTTGTGACGCAAGGGGTCATTGAACATACAATAGCTCAAGTCATAAAGTGACAAATTTGGTCACTTTATTTTCAAACGCCGCTCTGAAAAACGCTCATATAGAGCGATGTCAAAACCTCTTTAACCTCTGAGAAGCGTCTTTCTTCAGGGTTCTGAGGATCATATAAAGGCTTCAAACGATGTCACTCCAATACAAATCATACAGCATTTTAGCGACACCCTCGCCACTGGAGTCTATATCTTCGAACGCCCACTTATGCAGGATGAAATCGTAATGGCTGCCAACCCGATGCAACTTAGCGGGCTCGCTAGACGACTGGTAGACGATCACCTGCTCGAAAACTCAGCGGCGAGAGAGGCCTCTATTGAAGCTTCCAAAACGCGGGTTCCTTTTGTTACTCACCTCGTTCAGAAAAAATTAGTCAGTCCAAAAGATATCGCGAACGCTGCCTCTGAAGAATTTGGCACTCCTCTGTTGGATATCACTGCGCTGGACCCTGAAGTTATTCCAAGAAATCTAGTCGACGAAAAACTCATTCGCGCAAACCATGCGATACCGATTTTCCACAGGGGTAATAGACTGTTCGTTGCGGTTTCCGATCCCACCAATCGTCAAGCTTTGGATGAAATTAAATTTCAAACCGGGGTCTCAACAGAAGAAGTCTTGGTTGAGGAAAACAAGCTTACTGCTTTTATCGACGCCTACCTCGAGTCTCTGGAAAGTGGCGGATTAGGAGATCTTGGTAATGATGATGTTGATTTGGACCTCGAAGCCGTGGACGAGGCTGGTGGCACAGAAGAGGAAGATGCCGGCGCAGCAACCGACGATACCCCGGTGGTTCGTTTCATCAACAAGATGCTAATGGATGCTATCAGGGGTAATTCATCTGACTTGCACTTTGAACCATTCGAAAAATCTTATCGGGTTAGATTCAGAACTGACGGCGTACTGCATGAGGTCGCAAGGCCACCAGTAAATCTGGCACCTAGAATATCTGCCCGCCTTAAAGTGATGTCTCAGATGGACATCTCGGAACGCCGAGTGCCGCAAGATGGTCGAATAAAGCTAAAAATTTCTAAATCAAAATCTATTGATTTTCGGGTGAACACACTGCCGGTGCTGTTCGGCGAAAAATTATGTTTGCGAATTTTGGACCCAAGCAGCGCAAAAATGGGTATCGATGCGTTAGGTTACGAAGAGGATCAGAAAGCCTTGTATCTAGAGGCGCTGCACAGACCACAGGGTATGTTCCTGGTGACTGGCCCGACGGGTAGCGGCAAAACCGTCTCCCTATATACCGGGCTCAATATTCTAAATACACCGGAATTGAATATTTCAACGGCTGAAGATCCCGTTGAAATTAACCTCGAGGGGATTAATCAATGCCCCGTAAATCACAAGGTTGGTCTAGATTTTGGTGAAGCATTGCGTTCATTCCTGCGACAGGATCCAGACATTGTCATGGTTGGTGAAATTCGAGACCTTGAAACCGCGAACATTTCAATCAAAGCAGCACAGACCGGCCACATGGTGATGTCGACCTTACACACCAATAGTGCTCCTGAGACAATCACTCGGTTGAGAAATATGGGTGTGCCAGCATTTAACCTAGCCACATCAATCAATATCATCGTCGCTCAGCGGCTCGCCCGACGACTTTGTGATTGCAAAGTTAAACTCGACATTCCCAAAGCAGCATTAATCGAGAAAGGTTTCACAGAGGAGGATGTAGATTCTGGACTCGAGATATATGGTCCCGGTGAGTGCGATCGATGTTCCAGCGGTTATAAAGGCCGCGTTGGTATCTATGAAGTTGTCAAAATCACACCCGAAATATCCAGAATTATCATGGAAGACGGCAACTCACTTGAAATCGCTGAAGTATGCGCAAAAGAGGGCTTCAAGAATATTTTCGAGTCAGCCATGGTGAAAGTGAAAAATGGGCTAACAAGCCTAGAGGAAGTTGATCGGGTCACCTCTGGTCACTAATTTCGTGTCCTGACTCAGGACATATTGCTTAATTTGCCGCTCTCGAAGAGTTGGCAACGGAACTTTAGCTAACACTGATACCCGCCTTAGGGTATCAGCGCACTATCACTTAACCCCTACCGGGCATGGGTGAACAAGAGGATTAAACATGGCCGCAGCCAGTACAGTATTTGCTTGGGAAGGAACTGACAGATCAGGCAAAAAAACAAAGGGCGAGATAACCAGCAGCAATGCCAATATCGCCAAAACAGAACTGCGTAAACAAGGTATTAGTCCTACTCGGGTCAGCAAAAAAAGCGGTGGGTTAAGCGCATTGTTTAATGCGGGCCAGAAAATTGGTCCTGCGGATACCGCGCTGTTCACTCGGCAACTCGCCACTATGATGAAAGCTGGTGTTCCCTTGGTTCAATCATTTGAAATTGTTGCCGATGGTATTGACAACCCCGCGATGAAAAACCTCATCATCAGGATTCGCGATGATGTTTCTGCAGGTAATTCTTTCGCTCATGCCATTCAGGCTAACCCAGAGCACTTTAACGATCTTTATTGCAATTTGATCGATGCAGGCGAGCAATCTGGAGCACTGGAAACGATGCTTGAGCGCCTTGCCACCTACATGGAGAAGTCAGAGGCCCTGAAAGCAAAGATCAAAAGCGCCCTGAGCTATCCGATTTCAGTTTTAGTGGTTGCAGCGGTCGTATCGGCAATTTTACTGATAAAGGTTGTTCCTCAATTTGAGGAAATTTTTGCAGGTTTTGGTGCTGAATTACCAGAATTCACCCAGATGGTGGTTAACATGTCCCGCTGGATGCAAGAGTGGTGGTTGGCCGTGGCAGCAGCGATTGCTATCGTTTTATTTATTCGAAAAGAGACGCTTAAACGGTCAAAAGCAGCACGAGACGCGCAAGAGCGATTCATGCTTAAGATGCCAATCATCGGCGACATACTTGATAAATCATGCGTTGCCAGATTTGCCCGGACGCTATCAACAACATTTGCCGCTGGTGTACCGTTGGTTGATGCACTCGAGTCTGTGTCCGGCGCTGCGGGCAATGTTGTCTATTACGATGCTATCAAAAAGGTCAAGGATGACGTTTCCAGCGGTATCCAGCTCAATTACTCCATGAAGCAGACCGAGGTGTTTCCCAACATGGTTATTCAGATGGTTTCTATCGGAGAGGAATCGGGTGCTCTTGACGGCATGCTAGATAAAGCAGCGACTTACTATGAAGACATGGTGGACAACGCGGTCGACGGCCTCACGAGCTTAATGGAACCGATTATCATGTCATTCCTGGGTGTCGTTATCGGAGGGTTAATTATCGCGATGTATCTACCGATCTTCTCGATGGGTGATGCAATTGGTGGCCACTAGCGTAGCAATTTTAGCAGCAGACTTTTGTTAACTTATCTCCATTTGTTTTAATATACCCTGTCTCCACGATAGACAGCACAGATGATAGATAATCTCTCGACACAACTGGTGCTATTCCACGCGCAATTCCCGGGTTTGAGCGTTCTCATCGGCTGTGTTTTTGGGCTACTAATAGGTAGCTTCCTGAATGTTGTCGTTCATCGCCTACCGGTTATGTTGGAACGAGACTGGCATCAGCAGGCGCATGAATTTCTGGCATCTGAACCACCCAGGAACGATTCAACTGAAACCTATAATCTCGTATTTCCCAACTCACAGTGCCCCAATTGCCTGCACAGCATCAAGCCTTGGGAAAACATTCCCGTCCTCAGTTACCTTTTTCTTGGCGGCAAGTGTTCCTCATGCAAGGCAGGTATTTCGCCAAGGTATCCAGTTGTAGAGATATTAACCGGCGTACTAACCGCTATCGTGGTTTACAACTTCGGACTGACCACGACAAGCCTGGCATGCTGCATCTTGACCTGGTCACTGGTCTGCCTCTCATTGATAGACTATGATACACAATTGTTACCTGACAACATTACCATGCCGCTGCTATGGCTGGGGTTAATCGTAAATGCTTTTGATATCGTCGCTCAATTCGAATACGCTTTTTGGGGAGCAATTGCAGGCTATCTCAGCCTTTGGTCAGTAAACACCTTATTCAGACTTGTTCGCGGCTACGACGGCATGGGATACGGCGATTTCAAACTACTCGCGGTACTTGGTGCTTGGATGGGCTGGCAGGCATTACCTCTGATCATCATTCTTTCATCTCTCGCAGGTGCAGTGATTGGAGGGGCACTAATCGCGTTCGGCAGAGACAAGTCCAAACCGATTCCCTTTGGTCCTTACCTTGCCATCGCAGGTTGGATATCCTTGATCTGGGGTGCTGAGATCACCATGTTTTACCTGAAATTTGCTGCAATGTAACCATTGAGCAACAACATTTAAGATACAGATTATATGACTTCACCTAAAAACAAACTGGTCATTGGCCTCACTGGCGGAATCGGCAGTGGCAAGACCGCAGTGTCAAATCACTTTTCAAAATTAGGTATCACCATAGCGGACGCTGACATTGCCAGTCGAACTGTGATGGAACCAGAGACCGAGGCATACAACAAAATTATAGATTACTTTGGTGAAGGCATAGCCAACAAAGACAAAACGCTTGATCGAGCGCGCCTGCGCGAACTTGTTTTTAGCAACAGCCAAAAATTGAGGTGGCTTGAATCCGTTACAGTTCCCGCCATCATGAATCAGTTAATCATGGAGCTGGAACAATCAATATCACCCTACTCTATCCTGTGTTTGTCCAGCGGAGGCGGACAGCATCCGTTGATTCATCGCAACCTCGTGGTAGATGTCATGCCCGAGACCCAGTTGGAAAGAGCGATACAGCGGGATAACAATTCAGCGGAACAAATAAAATCGATTATGGCAAAGCAACCTACTCGGCAAGATAGATTGGACTACGCCGACGACGTGATCAATAACGATGGCGATATCTCGCTTCTGGCCAACGAGGTGTCACGTCTACACCGCCTGTATCAGGCTCTGAGTAGCAAAATCAGTGAATCAGGTAATGCTGCGGAGTACTCGTGATGACAAAACTCACCGTAGACTGTCCTCTGTGCAAGACAAAGGTTCCATGGAATGACTCACAACAGTTTCGACCATTTTGTTCCGAGCGCTGCAAGCTCACTGATTTGGGAGAATGGGCTGAGGGTCGGAGAAGCATTCCCTCAGATGCTGAGCATGATGACACAACGGCGAGAGACCTTGACCGGGATTAGCTCCCTTCACTCAGCTGATCATCGCAGCGCTAAAAAACATGTTTAACCCAACTAATCGCCAAACTGGACAATATTCTCGCCTAGTGCAAACGCTGCCGGACAGAGCAGTCGGCGTTACCCGTTGAATGCCCTTAAGTTCGATATTCTGCATTGATTCGAACGTACTCGTGGGACAAATCACTCGTCCAGACAGTTTCACGAATACTCCCGGCATTGAGTTCAACTCTAATCAGAATCTCTTCTTCTGCCATCACATCACTGCCGGCTTTTTCCGTGTAATCCAGTGCTTTTTGTCCTTTTGTCATCAGCTGAACATCGCCCAAAAATATATCAAGCTTGTTCACGTCAATATCCACCGGCGCCTTGCCTATCGCCATGACCAAACGACCCCAGTTAGCATCGCTTGCGAAAAGCGCCGTTTTCATCAATGGAGAATTCGCAATCGCATAGGCAATATTCAAAGAATCTGAGCGGGACTCGCTTGAGCCGACTTCCACCGCCACAAATTTAGTAGCACCCTCACCATCCCTGATAATTCCTTGAGCTAATTCAAGACAAACCTCATTCAGCATCTGAACAAACTGTTCATGAGCTTGCTCGTCAACATCTATGTCTACAGCGGACACACCCGTTGCACTCAACATACACGAGTCATTAGTTGAAGTATCACTATCTACTGTGATCCGATTGAACGACCGATCACCAGCCGCTAGAAGACATGCTTTTAACGTTGCCTTCGTTGCTGTTACATCACTCGCGATGTAGCTCAGCATCGTCGCCATATTTGGCTGTATCATCCCTGAACCTTTGGCAATACCCGTAACCGTCACCACCTCACCATTAATTGTTCTCTGGCGCGTTGCTATTTTTGGCTCAGTATCTGTTGTCATAATGCCATGTGCAGCTTCTAGCCAATTCTCTTCTGCTAACCCTTTGGTTAACTCGTCCAGCGCGCCGGTTATTTTCTCCACGGGCAGCCTCTCTCCAATGACGCCGGTAGAAAAAGGTATCACCGCCTCGGGAGGAATCCCCGACACCTGCGAAACCGCTTTACAACAAACCAAAGCATCGCCGATACCAGCTTCACCAACACCGGCATTGGCATTGCCGCTGTTAACTAGAAAACGCGTCGGATTAGTCACGTTCAGATGTCTTTTGCCGACCTCAACCGGTGCAGCAGCAAATAAGCTCTTAGTAAAAATGCCTACTGTTATCGTTGTATCGACAAACTCAAAGAGGACCAAATCAGCAACATCTTGATTTTCAGTGTTGCCTTTAATACCACAGCCACAAGCAGAGAGTCTTACGCCCGGAACCACATTGAACTCGCGTGAAAAGCTACCTACTGCCACTACTATGCTCCTAAACTGATGTTGGTCAGAGAGTTCTTTGTGCTCTACTTGCTATGACAATTTTCCGTGACAGGACTTGTATTTTTTACCTGAACCACAAGGACAGGGTTCGTTACGGCCAACCTTCTTTTCCTGCCGAATGAAGGGCGCCTGGGCGGTACCACCCTGTTGCAGACCGGCTCCTTGGGTAGACCCAGGTGAGTCCATCGCACCGGCATCGCTCTTCTGGAAGTTCATTGAAGTTTTAGCTTCTGCTTCTCTACGCTTGCGTTCCATCGCTTCGACATCGTCAGAGGGCTGAAACTGAACTCTTGCGAGAAAGCGTATAACTTCAAATTTTACATTATGAAGCAGCTCTTCAAACAGCTCGAATGATTCACGCTTGTATTCCTGTTTGGGCTGTTTTTGGGCATAGGCACGAAGATTAATACCCTGCCGCAAATAATCCATTGCGGCGAGGTGTTCTTTCCATTGCGTATCGAGTATTTGGAGCATAATCTGCTTTTCAAATATTCGAATATCGTCACCGATTTGTTCTTCTTTCTTTCGATAATCTTCTTTGATTTCGTAGACGATACGATCACGCATTGATTCCTCGTGCATGTCATCATCTTCTTGCAACCACTTTGAAATAGGCAGTTTGATATTGAATTCAGTATTTAAAGACGTTTCAAGACCAGGAATGTCCCACTGTTCCTCCAAGCTTTGGGGTGGCACATAGCCGCTAATCACCTCAGAGATAACATCGTCCCAAAGCGCATTGATCGTCTCAGACACATCGTTGGTTGCCATCAATTCATTACGTTGTCCGTAAATCATCTGGCGCTGGTCATTTGCAACGTCATCGTATTCGAGCAGTTGCTTTCGAATATCGAAGTTACGCGTTTCAACTTTTCTCTGCGCCTTCTCGATGGCGTTATTTACCATGCGATGCTCTATGGCTTCGCCTTTCTCCATACCCAAGGACTTCATCAATCCTTTCACCTTATCTGAGGCGAAAATCCGAAGAAGGTTATCATCCAAAGATAAGTAGAAACGCGATACACCCGGGTCACCCTGTCGACCGGCTCGTCCTCTTAGCTGATTATCAATCCTTCGGCTCTCGTGGCGTTCGGTTCCAAGAACATGCAGTCCACCCGCGGCCAATACCGCATCATGACTCGCTTGCCATTCAGACTTCAGCGCTTCAATTTTTACTTCGGAAGGATCTCTTAGTTTGGCAGCCTCAATTTCCCAGTTACCGCCTAAAATGATGTCTGTACCCCGACCAGCCATATTCGTGGCGATAGTCACGGTTCCCGGCCTTCCCGCTTGGGCGATAATTTCAGCTTCCTTCTCGTGAAACTTCGCGTTCAACACATTGTGTTTGATTTTCTTCTTCTTCAATAGCGTAGACAACACTTCTGAAGACTCAACTGACGCGGTACCAACCAGAACAGGAGCCCCGTTACCGGTGAATTCCTGAATCTCATCAACAATGGCATCGTACTTCTCCGCCAGCGTCAAGAACATCAGATCATTCTTATCATCCCTTATCATTTCAATGTTAGTGGGGATTACGACAACATCCAAACCATAAATCTGCTTAAACTCGAACGCTTCTGTATCAGCCGTGCCGGTCATGCCAGCAAGTTTGTTGTATAAACGAAAGTAATTTTGAAAAGTCGTGGAGGCAAGCGTTTGACTTTCATTGGTTATGGCCACATTTTCTTTTGCTTCGATAGCCTGATGGATACCACCGGACCATCGTCTGCCAGGCATAGTTCGACCAGTATGCTCGTCAACAATAACAATTTCGTTGTCCTGCACAATGTACTCAACATCTTTTTGAAACAGGCAGTGTGCTTTTAGCGCGGAATGAATATGGTGCAACAAGGTAAGATTTGTGGTGCCGTATAGCGAGTCGCCTTCTTTTAATAGACCGTGTTTAACCAGCAGGCTCTCTACCAGCAAGTGCCCGTCTTCTGTCAGCTCAACATCACGCTGTTTTTCGTCAACGAAGTAGTCTCCTGGCGGCTCAATATCGTTCTCGATATCTTCTGCGGTCTTTTCCTGACGTTTCAGCCGTGGGGCGATTTGATTGATCGCCCGATACAATTCCGAGGAGTTTTCAACGCCGCCAGATATGATTAAAGGCGTTCTCGCCTCATCGATCAGAATCGAATCAACCTCATCAACGATGGCAAAATTCAGCGGACGTTGTGTCCTTTCGGTTGCATTGAACGCCATGTTGTCGCGCAAATAATCAAATCCGAATTCATTATTCGTGCCGTAGGTTACATCGCATTGATAAGCTGCATGCTTTTCGTCACCTGACTGACCTGCGTAGACAACACCCACGGTCATACCCAGCTGACGGAATACCGCGCCCATCCACTCGGCACCCCATTTTGCAAGATAATCATTAACGGTGACCAGGTGAACGCCGTTGCCAGATATCGCATTAAGATAGAGTGGGAGCGTCGCGACAAGGGTTTTGCCCTCACCCGTTCGCATTTCGGCAATTTTACCTTCGTGCAGCACTACGCCGCCTATCATTTGAACGTCAAATATACGCAGTCCAAGCGCACGCCTTCCAGCCTCCCTTACGGTCGCAAAAGCCTCCGGCAAAATAACGTCTAGGGTCTCTCCAGCATCCATCCTTTGCTGATATTCAGCGCGCTTGTCTTTGAGCTGCTGATCGCTCAGTGTTTCGAGATTCTCCTCATAGCTGTTAATTTTCTTAACAACTTTCTCCATTCGTTTAAGTTCGCGATCATTCTTGCTTCCGAACACTTTGCTTAATATTTTAAGGGCCATTTCAGCTATCTCTTTTGCTTCCCGTTGGAAGCCCTGAATCTAATAAAAGTGAAGGTATTCGATATTCCGCCGTCACAAAGAAGTGCATCGACCATACCGGGGCATCTTTCCGTGATCAGGTATGGAATACATGGGGTACGGAGTCTCCTGAAAAGAAGATCTCCTATTTATGATGAGGGTCAGCGGCTTGCGCGTTGAACATAGGAGGATGGATCAACTACCCGGCCATTTTTATAGACCTCGTAGTGTACGTGTGGACCGGTCGAACGACCGCTACTGCCCATTTTACCAACGACCTGTCCTTTTTTTACAATGTCACCCACTTTGACGATTAACTTGTCGTGGTGACCGTAGCGGGTAGAAAAGCCTCCGCCATGGTTTATTTCAACCATCTCGCCATATCCGCTACGCGCATCGGCATAAACAACCACGCCAGCGGCGACAGCAACAACGTCAGCCCCAAGTTTACCTGCAAAATCAACGCCGTTGTGAAAGGCCCTTTTGCCGGTTATGGGGTCAACTCTCATACCAAACCTGGACGACATCCAGCCTTTTTTCACAGGTCTACCAGCGATGAATACTTCATTCTGGATATTTCGATTAACAAACAGGGTTTCGAGTACGCTTAGCTGTTGCTCACGGCTGTTAATATCATCGGCAAGACGACTGAGCTCTCTCAGATAGTTTGGCGCTCCGCGAGCAGAGGAGGTATCTTTAACTTCTGGTCCCCCCATGGGTGGCGGGCTTGAGAAGTCGAATTCCCCCTCTTCAATGCCTGCAACGTCCGTGAGTCGCTCACCTAGGGCATCCAGTCTGACTATTCGCGCTTGCAACTGGGCGAGGCGCAGTGCGGAAGCTTCTAGGTTGTCCTCCGCATCGCGTTTTGCATCTTCTATTTGCTGTTCCTGGTCTTTTAAAACCAGTCGCCATTTGCCGACCATCTCATTTGTGAGAGCAGCCTCACCCATGCCATGACGATAGGACAAGTAACCAGCTGCGGTCGGAAAACCGATCAGACTCAAAAAAGTCAGACCCAGCAGAAAGCCATTGGCCGTAAATGACCTAGCCTTGCCCGAATTATTATCAACTATGATGAACTTCATAAATTTCGGTTACTATATCCAATCGGATGTATCAAAGTACGTTGTAAACCTATTCTTTTTATCATGCAGGTTCAGCCCTCAAGATGGCTCGCAAACAAAAATACTTCAAAGACCCAGCCCAAATATTCAGCAGGCCGAGGTCCCGTCTGAACAGGATCTTCTCCAAATCCCAGGACCTTGTAAAGCTTCAGAACGCCTTGAGACAAACCTTCCCAGGTGAAGTTTACGTTGCTTCACTCTCCGAGGGAATACTCCATCTCATCACACCATCGGCGTCCTTGGCCACCCGACTCAGATATCGCCAAAAAGCTATAAAGGCTGCATTAGAACAGATGCCTCTGCCTGGTGCTGGATCACATAATCGCAGAGAAGTGCTCCAAATCATGCAAATCAAGGTGACGGTTTCGCCCAATTACAAACTGCCTACCGCGCCCAAAAGGTCCGCCATTGCTCCGTCTCCGGAGACCGCGCGCCTTATCGCTGAAACCGCTCAATATATAGAAGATGAACCTCTGCGCAAAGCGCTAATTAGGCTTTCCAGACGCGGTGAGACGTAAAACTTGGTTGACGCTTGATTTCAGTCGTTATTTTGGCGACTTTTGGTCTCTATTCAGCCAGAACAGGCGTGGCGTAGGACATTGGTAGTTTTTCAGGTTTATCAAACGTCACGATATCCCAGGCATCTACCTCCTCCAAGAGCGCTCTTCGGAGCGCATGATTACTTGTGTGGCCTGACTTGTGGCCAGTGAACTCACCAATGATACTGTGTCCCAAGACATAAAGATCGCCAATAGCATCGAGGATCTTGTGTCTGACGAATTCGTCCTCGTGACGAAGACCATCATCATTAAGCACTCTGAATTCGTCTACAACCACGGCATTATCCATGCTCCCACCCTGGGCGAGGTTGCGCTCGCGCAGATGTTCAAAATCTTGCATCAAACCAAATGTTCGGGCGCGACTGACTTCTTTGACGAAGGAGGTAGTTGAAAAATTGATGCTCGCACGCTGTTCCTTGATGACAGGGTTGTCGTACACAATAGTGTGGTTCACCTTAAATCCATCGAAAGGCTCTATTTTTGCCGACCAGGCGCCTGCTACTGGATCACAGACCTCAATCTTCTTTTTTATTCTCAAAAACTTTTTATGCGCAGACTGATTTTCGATACCCGCAGACTGGATGAGGAACACAAAAGTAGCAGCACTACCGTCCATAATCGGCATTTCCGGACCACTGACCTCGACATAGGCATTATCAATACCCAGCCCACTAAAAGCGGCCATTAGATGCTCGATCGTCGAAATGCCGTGATTGTCCTTAGTGATCGTTGTTGCCAGAGTAGTATCACCTACATATTCTGTTAATGCTGGTATTTCGATCGCCTCATCAAGATCAATCCTGACAAATACGACACCAGTATCGACAGGTGCAGGTCGGAGGGTTAAATATACTTTCTCACCGGTATGTAGACCGATTCCGGTTGCCCGGATGACATTTCTCAACGTTCTTTGATAGATCATTATTCTTGTTGTTGTCCTGCTGCAGGTTCCAGAAAAAGCGGCGCGAATATTACCAAAAAGCCTATCTTTACTCCAGACAAATACATCTGGGGCGAGTACTGGCACACATCAAGTGATGTCTGTACACGCTAAGCAGGTACCGGACATCAACGGTGATCAACTTATGACCCCAAATTATCCGAATAGTTTCAATAACACGTCACTTTTTACCTAACTACGTAGAATCGCTCCTTCTAGTCAGCCTGACTCCGCAGGAATGCTGGAATATCGAGATAATCCAGATCCTTTTCAGAATCGAGGGCCTGCTCGGCTCGGCCTTCTATCGCTGCTTTTCGCAATGCCGTTGGCTTATCGAAATCACTGTAGTCGACAGCGCCATCTCCGGCAACTTTCTTCTTAGTGTTATCAACAATTGTTCGTGGGACCTCAAGCTCAGGTCTACCTAAACCCGTTGCTACCACTGTTACCCGCAATTCATCCCCCATTTCCGGATCAATAACAGTACCAACAACGACCGTTGCATTTTCGGAGGCAAATTCTTCAACCGTCGATCCAACTTCGGCGAACTCACCAAGTGAAATATCAATGCCTGCGGCAATATTCACCAAAATGCCTCTGGCACCATTGAAGTCAACATCGTCGAGTAACGGACTGTGGATAGCAGCCTCTGCTGCATCTCGCGCTCGGCAATCACCGCTCGCCTTACCGCTACCCATCATTGCCATACCCATCTCCGACATAACGGTTCTGACATCAGCAAAGTCAACATTAATCATGCCCGGTCTGATAATCAGATCGGCAATACCCTGGACCGCGCCCAAAAGTACATCATCGACATTTCCGAAAGCCTGTAACAACGGCGCATCGGACCCCATAATTGAGAGCAGTTTCTCATTGGGAATTGTAATGAGTGAGTCAACATGGCGTGACAGTTCTGCTATACCAGCTTCAGCCAATGCCATGCGCTTCTTGCCTTCGAACACAAAGGGCTTAGTCACAACAGCAACCGTCAGAATATTCATGCCGCGGGCAATTTCCGCGACTATCGGCGCGGCACCCGTGCCCGTTCCACCACCCATACCAGCAGTAATGAACACCATGTCGGCACCATTGAGCGCTTCGGCTATTCTGTCCTTATCTTCAAGCGCAGCTTCCTTACCCATATCAGGATTCGCGCCAGCACCAAGCCCTTTGGTGATATTCTCACCAAGTTGCAATCTTGTTTGAGCCGACAGGTTATGAAGCGCCTGCGCGTCCGTGTTAGCACAGATGAAATCAACACCCGTAACATCCTGCCGCACCATGTGCTCAACAGCGTTACCGCCGCCTCCACCCACTCCGACGACTTTGATAACCGCACTTTGTGGCTCGCTATCTACAAGTTTAAACATTATCAACCCTCCCAGGTTTTACTTCATTATCTACAAGCACTAGAGCTCTTGTTCTACATCAAAATCAACGTGCATCAATATCGATTTCAGCACCGGATCTTTTCTTGTTGTTACTAGTAATTTTTCATAAACCACTTTTTCACTTTGTCAGTGAATTTGGTCGCGCCTTCTTCCTGTGGTCTGGAAATCGATTCCGTCTGAGTTTCGCTGCCATACAGCAGCAAACCAACCGCCGTCGAATAAATAGGATTCCTAACAATATCGATTAGCCCTGTAATACCTTGCGGTTTACCGATGCTCACAGGCATATGAAATATTTCTTCTGCTAACTCGACAACGCCTTCCATCTTTGAAGTACCGCCGGTCAAAACGATCCCCGCAGCAACAAGATCCTCGAATCCGCTTCGCCTCAACTCAGCTTGAACAAGCGTGAAAAGCTCGTCATAACGCGGCTCCACCACCTCGGCAAGCGCCTGCCGGGACAGGTCTCTATCGTTTCGTTCGCCTACACTAGGCACTTTGATTGTCTCGTTCTCTCCTGCAAGGGATGCAAGAGCGCAGGCGTATTTGATTTTTATTTCTTCGGCGTTTTGCGTGGGTGTTCTTAGCGCCATCGCAATATCGTTTGTAACTTGATCGCCCGCAATGGGTATGACTGCGGTATGCTTGATCGCGCCATCCGTAAAAATCGCTATATCTGTCGTGCCACCACCGATGTCGACGAGGCAAACGCCAAGATCTTTTTCGTCTTCGGTGAGAACCGCATATCCTGATGCCACCTGCTCAAGAACAATATCCTCGACCTCCAAGCCACATCTGCGGATACACTTCTCAATATTTTGCGCAGCATTTACCGCACAGGTCACCAGGTGAACCTTTGCTTCCAGTCGAACGCCGGACATGCCAAGCGGTTCTTTTACGCCTTCTTGTGAATCGATGACAAACTCTTGAGGCAATATGTGCAAGATTTTTTGATCAGCAGGAATCGCGACAGCCCTTGCGGCATCAATGACCCGATCGATGTCTGGTAGAAAAACTTCCCTATCTCTTATCGCGACAATACCGTGCGAGTTCAGACTGCGAATGTGGCTACCTGCGATTCCTGCATATACTCCACGAATTTCACAGCCAGCCATTAGCTCGGCTTCTTCAACTGACCTCTGAATAGACTGCACCGTTGATTCAATATTAACCACGACACCCTTCTTCAAGCCTCGCGAAGGGTGACTGCCAATACCGATAATCTCAACATCCCCTTCAGGAGACACTTCACCTACAATGCAAACGACTTTGGACGTACCGATATCAAGTCCAACGACCATTCTGTTTCCTGTTATCGTCATAGCTTTAGCTCTCTTTGCGTATTGAACGCAGTAGCAATACCTCGCGCCTCAAAATCATCTTTCCATTCGACCGCAATTCCATTGGAGTAACGGGTATCAACCTGCCGTACGAATTCCATACTTGTTGCAAAACCGGTGCTTGCACTGATTAAAACAAATCGATGAACTCTCTCCATGATGTCATTTTTCCCGAGCAGAACCCGAATATCATGTTGATTGGTAAACTGCCAAGACCCCCGCTCATCGAGTGTCAGCACTTCGATAGTTTGATCAACGGGTGACATTGCCATAGTGAGTTGCTGATACTGTTTCATCACTTGGGCTTCAGACCCAACGGGACCCCGCAATTGCGCCAGGGCGCCGCCCACTTCGTGCACCGACTCGAAAACCTTACCTTCGACGTTGATGAACGCATCATCGTTCCAATATGCGATTGGCTGCTCCCTGACAACTTCAATGCTCAGCTTATCAGGCCAAATTTGTAGAACATTCACATGGTGCACCCAGCCAATGGACTCGATCCCGGTTTTCACGTCATCAATATCAAAAAACTGCTTTTCCTGCTTTTTAACAAACTCATAAATGGCTTTTCTCTGTGCCTGATCTACTTCGCCGTGCACCGCGAGCTGCTCTATTTCCAAACCAGTTTCCCTGTTCTGAAAAATAATCGTGGCTAACAGCCCCAGAATCAGCAACGACATCCCCAATGCCTTACCAGGTTGAAGTCTCGAAACAGCTAACCCGCTGAAAAAATTTGTATTATCGTTTTTCATCCTCTGGTTCGCCTGTATTCCCAACGAGCTGTTAATGCCTTGGCAAGCTTACTGGTCTCCCCAGCACCCTGAGTCAACACAAAATCGTTTGCTCGCACCATCTCGTCGAGAACCAAAGGTACTTCGTCTATCGATGTCAAAAATTCGACTTCAGTGTTAGCTTTTCTCTTTATTGCCTTAAACAAATCCTCTCCTGTCGCGCCGGGAATCGGTGACTCACCAGCCGCATAAACATCCAGCAAAACAAGCTGATCAACCATGGAAAGCGCATCTACAAACTGATCAAACAACTCATGGGTACGTGTATATCTGTGAGGCTGATAAATCATTACAAGACGACTTGCGGGCCAACCCTGCCTCACAGCTTCTATTGTTGCCTTTACCTCACTGGGGTGATGACCATAATCATCAAAAACAACATATCGAGAATCGTTATCTGCTGTATCAATCAGGTATTCGCCGTGATTTTCAAATCTCCGTCCAACACCCTGAAAGCTTGATAGGCCAAGCTGTATATCCGCGTCATTGACACCTTCATCTGTCGCAATCGCTATCGCAGCAAGTGCATTCAGCACGTTGTGCTCACCCGGCAACTCAAGAGATATTTCGAGCGACTTGTCGTGCCCCACTCTTGTGACCAAAAACTTGCTCGTTGCACCGGATTGCACCAGGTTTGTCGCATGAATATCAGCCTCGGGATCGAAACCATAGGTAAGCATGGAACGCTTTACTTCCGGCAGGATCGATTTGACACCAGGGTCGTCATAGCAGGCGACAAGCAAGCCATAAAACGGCAGGTTATGTACGAACTCAAGAAAAGCAGTTTTCAGCTTTTCAAAACTACCCTCGTAATTAGCGAGGTGGTCCCTGTCAATATTCGTCAGAACCGACACCATCGGTTGTAAATGAAGGAATGAAGCATCGCTCTCATCGGCTTCTGCCACCATGTATCTGCTTGCCCCTAATCGGGCATTAGACGCCGCACTGTTAAGAAGGCCACCAATGACAAAAGTTGGGTCTAGCCCTGCTTGTCCTAAAATTGACGCGACAAGACTCGTGGTTGTCGTTTTTCCGTGCGTCCCGGCGATTGCTATGCCATGCCTGTATCTCATCAACTCACCCAGCATTTCTGCACGGCGAACAACCGGTATACGGTTTGCGTTCGCCTCAACCAACTCGGGATTCGAATCGCGGATAGCCGAAGAAATGACAATCACATCAGCACCCGCAACGTTACGGGCATGGTGGCCAATCTGAATGGCGGCACCCAAAACTGCTAGCCTTTGTGTAACCGGGGTGTCAGACATGTCACTGCCAGAGATTCTGTAGCCCTGATTCAGAAGCACTTCTGCTATGCCACACATACCAGCGCCACCGATACCTACAAAATGAATGAGACTTATACGCCTCATCTCAGGCACGTCTATTGCCCCGCCTCTCGTGTCGGGCTTCAACGCTCCATCATTAGCAAGTCGCATCAGGATGCTCCTCCTGCAAGTTTCGCTGATGGAGAGCGAAGCGCTCTGGCTCTCTGCGCTTTGGGTCTTTTAGCAATGCCCTTGCTGTTTCCCGCATGCACTGCTGCTTCCCGGCTTTCGTATTCTATCCTCAGAAGCACAGCGATCAGCACACAACTAACGATCAGACTATTGCCTCCATAGCTTACCAATGGCAATGTTAGCCCTTTAGTCGGCAACAAGCCGATATTCACACCGATGTTGATCGTTGCCTGAACACCCAGAAGAATTGAGATTGCATAAGCAAGAAGCGCGTGAAACTCGAGTTCCAATCGCCGTGCATTACGACCAATCCAGATACCGCGGATTACCATACAAAAGAACAAAAAGATAAACAGCACGGCACCTAGCACGCCGTATTCTTCAGCGACAATAGAGAACAAAAAGTCTGTATGAGCTTCCGGTAAGAAAAACAGCTTTTGAATGCTGTTTCCCATTCCCAACCCAAACCATTCACCACGTCCAAACGCAATGAGCGCCTGAGTCAATTGGTACCCACTATCAAATTTGTGATCCCATGGATTCGAAAAAGTGGTCAGCCTTTCTAGACGATATGGCTGCCATTGTGCAATGACAATAGTGACAACAAACACAAGTGCGATCAGCGGCAAAAACCTGCTAAACGGCACACCCGCTAGAAAAATTGCTCCCATCATTGCAGCCATGATGACTACGGAGGCGCCAAAGTCTGGCTGCATGAGAAGCAGACCTACCATCAAACCAAGGACGACCAAAGGTTGGACAAAAGCGGAAACCGTCGTTAACACCTCTTCCTTACGCCTAACCAGATAACCGGCGATATAGACTGCGCTAAAAAACTTAACAAATTCGGAGCCCTGAACGGTAAAAAATCCGAGTGATATCCAGCGAGTACTACCATTTACCTTATGCCCGATACCCGGAACTAGCACCGCTATCAACAAGACAAAGCTGACCAGCAGCAAAACCATATCCAGTCGTTGCCAGGCTCGAATGGGCACCATCAGAGCACCGGCGGCAACTGCCAGACTGATGCAAAGATAAACAACATGTTTAATTAAAAGATGGAGAGAGCTGCCGTACGTTCTGGCCGCGACTTCAGTTGAGGCCGACCCAACCAGCAGAACACCTGCAAAGAGGAGAAGCGACGCGATTCCAGCCACGTATGGATCCAAAGGAAACGCCTTGTTTGCCAGCCCATTCATCAATTCATTCCCTGAACAAGACTACGAAACCTTTCACCACGGGCCTCGAAATTTTCGAACTGATCAAAACTGGCACATGCCGGCGAAAACAAAACGATATGATCAGTATTTGAGGCGGTGGTGCTTGCAGCCACTGCAACTTTTAGCGCCTCGTCGAGTGTCGATACCCGTGTTGCCGAACATCCCTGAAAGCTTCGTTCCAGTATTCGCCCGTCTTCACCATATATAACAACTGTTGCCTTATTATCTATCAGCGCATCTCTCAGAGCAGAGAAGTTGGCGTCCTTGGTCTGGCCTCCAATTAGCACAGTCAGTGATTCACTTGTGCCGGCAAAACCTTTTATCGCGGCTATCGTTGATCCGGGGTTTGTGGACTTCGAATCATTTATAAACGTTGTCCCATCTAGCTCCGCTACTAGTTCGCAACGGTGAGGTAACCCTGGGAAACTTGCGAGGGTCGCGGCAATCACCTCTTCTGCTACGCCCAATCGCTCAGCGATCGCAATTGCCGCCAATGCATTTTCGGCATTGTGACTGCCTCGCATCGAAATTCTGTCACAATTCAGAATCCTTCTTTTACCCTGGCAAAGAAAAGTCCCTTCGGAGTCGGTTCGAATACCATAGCTTTGAGAATCAGCCGGGCGTTGCCCACTAAAACTGATCAGTTCGGTGGCGTCATCAAAAGAGAAATCAAAATCCAGATCATCATTTTTTACCGCTATGTTCGCGTTGGAATAAATACTTGCCTTGGTTCGGTAGTAATCCGTATCACTCTCATATCTATCAAGATGGTCCGGCGACAGATTTAGCACCGTTGCTAACTCACACTTTGCATCGGCAATGGTTTCAAGTTGATAGCTAGAAAGCTCCAGCACGTAAATATCACAATCGAGATCAATCAAATCCAAACAGGGAGTACCGATATTGCCACCTACACCCACTTTAAAACCGGCGTTTTCAAGCATTTCTCCCAGCAGGGCCGTGACAGTGCTCTTACCATTGGAGCCGGTAATCCCAACTACTGGTACAACAGTCTGTTTCAGGAATATATTCACATCACCATTAACACCAATACCGTCAGATATAGCTTGCTGAATGGAGCGAGTCGACAGGGGTATTCCTGGACTCACGATAAGTTCATCAATTTCCTGAGGACTAAACCTCGTGTCTTCTTCAAGTTGTGAAAACGCAACTTCGGGATCCAGTCTACGTAGCTGAGAGAGCAACCCAGGTTGAGACTTGGCATCCATCACGCTGAAAGGAACACCCAACGTTGAAAAGTAACGCGCACAGGAAAGGCCGGTTTTTCCTAAACCCAAAATCATCTTCCTGATCTTCTTGTCATTTGAGACATGCGTATTAGAAACATCTCCGTTAGTGTTCACTAAAATACTTCTCGACCACGGCATAGTCGCTGTACGGTAACTTCTGCCCGTTTACTTCCTGATAGGGTTCATGCCCTTTACCGGCGATCAACACCAAATCGGCGGGCTTCGCTTTTTTCAGCGCCCGCACAATTGCTGTCGCACGGTCTACTTCCACCGTAATTCTGTTATTGCCGGCAATTCCAGCGACTATGTCTTCAACTATTTCTGCTGGATTCTCTGTTCGAGGATTATCACTTGTCACAAAAGCATGGTCCGCTATACGTACAGCAACTGCACCCATTTGAGGTCTTTTTCCCTTGTCACGATCACCCCCACAACCCATTACACAGTACACCGCGCCGTCAGCGTGTTGCCGGGTCGCTAAAAGCGCCTTTTCCAAAGCGTCAGGGGTATGTGCGTAATCGATAACTACTGTAGGCTTGCCCTCACAGGCCAACAAGTCCATGCGGCCTTTCACATTATTTAACTGACTAACCGTGAGTAAAGCTTGCGCAAAGGGCACGCCCTCAACCAGCAAGGTAGATACAACCGCCAGTAGGTTGCTCAAGTTAAATCCGCCTAAAAGTTTGCTCTCTAGTGGCAAAGCATGACCCTGATAGGTTATTAAGGCTGCAACACCTGTTCTTTTGTATTCAATCGAGTCGCAGTACACATCAGCATCAGGCCGCTCCAAGGAAAAGGTGATACAGCCGGTGCCGCTGCCTATCGATGGTTCATTCATTTGCCGACTCGGAATTTCTAGCCGCGCTATCATTTCATTTGCGAGCGCCTCGCCGAATTCATCATCTAGGTTTATCACGGCGTGCTTCAGGTCGGGCCATTTGAACAGCTGTTTCTTTGCCTCCTTGTAGTGGTCGAAATCACTATGGTAATCAAGATGATCGCGGCTGATATTGGTAAAAATGGCTGTCTCTATTCTCGTACCGTTGAGTCGACCCTGAACCAATCCGTGGGATGAAGCTTCAAGACATACTGCATCCGCTCCTTTTCCTCTCATTTCAAATAACATTCGCTGAAGATCGACGGCATCCGGTGTTGTCATGCCGACATCCTCAAGATCACTATTTAGCCCAGCGCCTAGCGTACCGACGACGCCACAGGGCTGCTGTAATAGTGACAAAGCCTGGGCCACGTAGTGACTCACCGATGTTTTGCCGTTAGTACCTGTTACCGCGATAACTTTAAGGCTTTTTGAAGGCTCTTGATAAAAACGTGATGCGATCATTCCCTTATGCGCAGACAGGTCCCGCACCTCAAAATCATTACCGCAGACTGACCGATAGGGTGATTCGCACAAAACAGCCGCTGCAGTACCTGCGACATTATTCACGAACTGCCTTCCGTCCACTTGATCACCTCTGGTGGCCAAAAACAGATCTCCAGACTTTACTTTTCTAGAATCGTACGCAATGCCACTCACCGAGATTGCTGGCAAGTGATGATCGGGCAGAAGGGAGTTAAGCATCGCTTGCACCTAGGCCGCCTTATCTAAGTAGTTCGGAGTGACATTCAGAAGGCGAAGCGCACCAGCCATCACCCTAGAAAAAACAGGTGCAGCGATCGCACCACCACCGTATTGGTCGCCCTTTGGCTCATCTATCATGACAATGCCCACAAGTCGCGGCGATTCGGCAGGCGTCATTCCCGCGAAGAAGGCAATGTGCCTTGTGTCATCGTAACCTGCTTTACCCACTTTTCTCGCTGTGCCCGTTTTACCAGCGACAGAGTAGGCTTCCATTGATGCCTTGCTACCCGTACCGCTTTCAGCAACCCGCTGTAACATCTTGATTAAATCCGCAGCGACCGCCCGCGACATGACCCGCTGGTCATCCATAGGGCTGCGCCCAACCAGAGACAACGGCCGCTTGATACCCCCGGACGCGATTGTTAAATAAGATGCCGCGAGCTGAACAGGGGTCACCTGAAGACCATAGCCATAGGCAAACGTAGCCCGCTCAATATCTTTCCAGCGACGGTGACTTGGCAGAAATCCACTACTCTCACCGAGCACGCCGATACCGGTACTTTCACCAAAACCTACCGAGGAAAACATGTTCCAGATCTCGTACTCATCAAGACTCAAGGCAAGCTTGGTAATTCCTACCTGGCTGGATTTTTCGATAATGCCACCCAAATCCAGCTCACCATAATTGGCAGGATCGGGAATTGTCTTCGCACCAACCTTTATAAACCCCGGATGCGTGTCAACCACCGAATTCTTGGTGTATTCACCCGATTCCAAAGCTACAGCAACAGTAAAAGGCTTCACCGTGCTGCCCGGTTCAAATATATCGGTTACAGCTCTATTTCTTACCGCACTAAGGTCCAAATTGGTCCTATTGTTGGGATTAAAAGAAGGTTGGTTGACCAACGCTAGGATTTCTCCAGTCTGAACATCAAGAATCACGACAGAACCAGCTTTGGCATTGAAGTAGGAAATAGCAGACTTCAACTCACGATAGGCCAGATATTGAATACGGAGGTCTACACTCAACTCTAGATTCTTGCCTGGTTGAGCTTCAGACACGGGCATGATGTCTCTGACTATATCGCCATAGCGGTTTTGGAGTACTTTCTTCTTGCCAGGCGTACCTTTTAACCATTCATCAAAAGACAGCTCTATCCCCTCCTGACCTCTGTCATCGATATCAGTAAAACCAACAAGGTGGGCGGTCACTTCTCCACCCGGGTAATAACGGTGATATTCTCTTTCCGAGTAGACCCCCTTAGTTTTTAATGCAAGTATTTCATCTGCTACCGCCGGTGGGAGATGACGACGCAAGTAGATAAACCCTTTGCCTTTATTCCTTTCGATCTTCGCTCTGAACTCATGAGTCGGCACTTCAAGCTTTTGAGCAAGCTCATCTATAGAAGCATCTGCTTTGAGCAACTCTTTCGGTTTTGCCCACAAAGAAACCACGGGCGAACTGATCGCCAACGGTTTTCCTCTTCTATCCTGGATCATTCCCCGATGAGCATTTATGCGTTTGATGCGAATTGTTCTTGCATCACCTTGATCCTGCAAAAAGTCGTTATCAACCACATTCAGGACAATAACTCGGGCACACAGCGTCACCGTGACAACCACAAAAAATGCGATCATTAAATAAAGCCGAATAGCATCAATTTTTCCAACAAGCTTATCCAATTGACCTACCTTTTAACCTGTTCCAATTGAATCTCGTTAAGTCCTGATTCTCGATCAATCAAAACAAGATCCTTTGCCGAGGGCGTTTTCATCCCGAGTTTATTCCTAGAAACCTCATCAACCCTTGCGTAACCAGCCCAAGCACCCTGCTCTAACAAAAACCTTTCGTAATCGCTATCAAGCAAATCCCGCTCCTTCTCCAAATCTTGCAGTTTTGAATACTGCACCCTTGTCAAATGAGCCGAGTAAATAACACCCACCGCGGAGACTCCTATCAGGATAACGAGCCCAACAACTTGCAGCTGCTGCCATTGGAACAGCCATACAAACAATTTGACTAGTGGTGAATTTTTCATACGTCATTTACAACTTTTCTGCTATGCGCATAATTGAGCTACGTGATCTTCTATTTCGCATTACTTCTTCAACTGAGGGCTTTGCAGCTTTTCCGACCAACTTCAAAGTTCGCTCTATCTCGCTATCCCTAATTGGCAACTTATCCGGCAACTTTTCTCCTCTGGCGAGGTCTCTCATGTACCTTTTTACAATCCTGTCTTCAAGAGAATGAAAACTGATTACCACAAGTTTTCCACCCGGGTTTAATACCTTAACCGCAGCTTTCAGTCCCGCTTCCAAATCCGATAATTCCTGATTAATGTAAATCCGAATTGCCTGAAAAGACCGCGTAGCAGGATGCTTGTTAGGATCTTTTCGTGGCGTACCTTCTTCGATAATGTCGACAAGCTGACGAGTTGTTTCTATCGCCTTGCTTGCTCGCGCAGCGACAATCTGGCGGGCGATTCTTCGTGAGAATTTTTCTTCGCCATACTTCCACAACACATATGAGATATCTTTCTCATCCGCAGTCATTAACCACTCAGATGCAGTCTGACCAGACTGTTGATTCATCCTCATATCCAGAGGACCGTTTTGACTAAAACTGAAACCACGCGTCGATTCATCTAGTTGCGGAGACGAAACTCCGAGATCCATCAGGACGCCATCAACCTTCTCTATACCCTCATCGCAAAGAAACACAGCAAGATCGCAAAAAGATCCCTGTCGAATCAAAACACGGTCATCACTCCCCAATTGGTTTCGAGCGTGCTCGATCGCAACCAAATCCTTGTCTATAACAAGCAGTCGGCCACGGCTATTTAGCTTCTTCAGTATTTCAGCGCTATGTCCACCTCGACCATAGGTGCAATCCACAAAAACACCTTCGGCGCTTGTGACCAATGCTTCAACCGCTTCATGTCTTAACACCGTTTCATGCTGGGTAGACATCGAGCTAATTCCTGTTGTCATGCTTCGGCACCTCAGGCCCAACACGGTATCAACTACAAATGGAAATTCAGTAACTCTGGTGGATCTTCTTCGTCTATCTCACTTTCCGCCAGCCAGCTTGCTCTACAAGCGTCCCAGTGCGACTCATTCCATAACTCAAATCTATTAGTCTGCCCCACTAGCGTGGTTCGTTTTTCTAATCCTGCATAGTTTCTCAAGGGGGGCGTGAGTTGGAGCCTGCCACTGGCATCCAGCTGAATGTCTGTCGCATGACCTACCAACAACCGCATAAAAGCACTGGTTTTCTTGTGCATACTCGGTAATGCCAGCGTTCTTCTCTGAACATCTTCCCACTCGGGCTTCGGATATATAAGCAAACAGGTTTCCCGGGTATCTATTGTCACGACCATTTCCCCGTTACAATGCTTCACAAGCTCGTCGCGCTCTTTCTTCGGCATCGCTATGCGACCCTTCGCGTCGAGACTTGGATTATTAATACCGTGAAAATTCACAATTACTTCGCCTGAGTTCGCTCATTTGATCAACGAGGAGAAAAGATAACGAAAATCGCACACTCGGATACTGATGTTCAGCCAATATACGGTTGTGACTCCCAATAACTCCCACAAAAACACACAATTACCCACCTTTCTTCACTGTGCACCTTATGAATGGGGAGACTGCTTGTCAATAGAGGCAAAACCGGCATTTGTCTTTAAAACACAAGGACTTAGCAGATTTTGAGCGAACGAGATTAACTACCGGGATAAATCACGATTTAATACATTGAGATACTTTCGATACTTAAAGTGGTTTGTTAAGTAATAAGCAAACGGCGCAGGTATAGACCGAATTAGAATATAAAACGAGGTTTATATAACCTAAAGAATAGAGAGTTGACCGATAAGCCGGGTTCTGTCGTGGACAATCATTCATCTGCGATACATGTCGCCATGTACCTGAAGCAACCTACCCGAATCCAATTGCGGGCCGCAACCACAGATTCCTATTTGGTTTTGCTCCGAGTGGGGTTTACATTGCCACGCTCGTTACCGACCGCGCGGTGCGCTCTTACCGCACCATTTCACCCTTACCGACAAAGTCGGCGGTATATTTTCTGCTGCACTTTCCGTGGACTCACGTCCCCCAGGCGTTACCTGGCACTCTGCCCTATGGAGCCCGGACTTTCCTCTGCTACCATTTGATAACAGCGATTGCCTAGTCAACTCTCCATCGAAGGTTACACTTCTGACGTACAATGAACAACGCATTTTGCTTCGTTGTCATGGACCACTTAGCTTAACGTTTTTCCTTCAGAGCAATCTCATAAAACACTTTCTTGCTGACACCGGTTAACTGATGTGCGACTTTTGCCGCCTTACCTGGCGGAAGCTCAAGCAAAAGTGTACGCATCAAAGCAGCTTCATCATAGAACTCGGGTTTTTCACCTATTCCGTCAAGGATGACGACAAATTCTCCGCGCTGCGTAATTTCGTTCTTTTCAAGCGCCGAGGTCGCTTCGGCGAGAGAACCTTGCCAAAATGTTTCGTAGTGTTTGGTTATTTCTCTTGCAATCATCACCCGGCGCTCTTGCCCAAAAGCCTTCCCCATCGCCGTAATCGTTTCTGTGATGCGATGTGGTGCCTCGTAAAAAACCATCGTTCTGGTTTCTGAATTCAGCGTTTCCAACACCCGCTGACGGGCCACCGTTTTTGAGGGCAGAAAACCTTCAAAACAGAATCGATCGGTAGACATACCACTAACAGAAAGCCCGGCAACAGCCGCGCTACAACCGGGCACAGGGACAACCGAAATATTTTTAGCTCGCGCATCTCGCACTAACCGATATCCTGGATCTGCAATAAGGGGCGTACCCGCATCGGAAATTAGAGCAATGGATTTATTTTCCTCTAATAGTGCCACCAGACCAGCTGACGATTCTGTCTCGTTATGTTCATGATAGCTCAGCATGGGTGTCGAGATATCGTAATGCACTAACAACCTCTTACTGTGCCGGGTGTCTTCTGCCGCAATATAATCAACATTCTTCAATACAGACACAGCCCGATACGTCATATCTTCCAGGTTACCAATCGGCGTCGCAACGACATAAAGTACGCTCATATAACTCTTCCATCGGAATCGGAGGTAAACCTATACATAATCGTGACACAATCCTACAGCGGGTTGAAATCAAATAGGTTAGGATAGGCCTGAACAAACGAAGATTTTACACTATGTTCCACCACTATCCCTCTTATGCTTGTTTGGGTGTGAAAAATTACTTTCACTGTGTTGTTCGCGCAGCAACCGTGCTGTCTCTGGCACTTTTCCTGTCATCCTGCGCAACAGAATCGGGCACTCAAAATACTCGTCTTGTTGAACGCACCGACCCCGACGACATTCTAGAGACCAAAAGCCTTAGAGACATTGAAACCCTGTTGATTCAAGCCGACCAGAGCGAACCCAGCAAAGCCAGTGTCTTAAGATTGTATGCAGCGGAACTCGCTCTGCTTAAGACGGAAGACGCTGCTCGCGCAAGAAAAATCGCCGACTTGATCGTCAATGACTTCTCTCCAGAACTCCTCAAACGATACTTCCTTGTCCAAATCAAAATAGCGCTACTGGAAGGTGAGCCCAGAAAAGCACTCGAAGTGCTCGCGGAGCCTCGACTGCTGGCAGCCCCCTTGAGAAAAAGCCACCAACTTGAGGTCGGAAAGCTGCGCGCGCAGGCCTATTATCAGTCCCGCAGCTATCTTGCTAGCGCAAGGGAACGCATTTTTTACAACAAATTTTTGACGCTAGATCAGCGTGCAGAAAATCACGAGTTGATATTTTCAACCCTAATGGAAATCCCAACCAAGAGCCTTGCAACGCAAGCAGAGAAGGCGATAACCAGCGACCTTCGGGGCTGGCTTGCTTTGGCTACGATGACTAAACAGTTTCAGAATAATCCGCTACAGCAATACGAAGCACTCTCTAATTGGCAAAGGGTTTGGGGACAACATCCAGCATCAATACAATTACCTTTGAGTTTAAGTATTTTAACCCAAGTCATCTCGAGTCAGCCCAAAAGCATTGCGCTACTATTACCTACCAACGGCCCACTTGGACCATTTGGTCGAGCAATAAGAGATGGCATCATCGCCTCGCACTATCATCAAAACGGTAAAGCAGAGATACGCGTCTACGACACCTCGAACCAAAATGTGCTTGACCTGATAGACCGAGCTGCCGTCAATGGCGCCGAATTGATTATTGGCCCCCTTGACAGAAACAACGTCAACACGCTGGCATTACAATCAAGCTTGCCAGTGCCTGTACTTGCGCTCAACCGAAGCATCGAGCAGGCGAAGAGCAATGATATTTATCAATTTGGCCTAGCGCCTGAAGATGAAATGATTCAGGTTGCCGACCAAGCTTTCTCGGACGGCAACAAAAAGGTACTCGCTTTGTTCCCCGACAGTGCCTGGGGTAATCGCAACTTTGAAACCTTCAAAAACCATTGGCTGGAGCTAGGAGGCACTATCGTCGACTCATCTTCTTATTCTAGCCAAAAAAGCTATGCCGACTTGGTCAAGTCACTACTGAACGTTGACGAAAGCGAACTCCGGTCCACCGACCTTAGACGTATTGTCGGAAAGCGCTTTGAATTCACGCCCAGAAGACGACAAGATATCGACTTTATTTTTCTGTTAGGAGACCCTGCACAAGCCCGAGGCATCAACCCTACGCTTGCTTTTTTCTATGCTGAGGATATTCCGGTTTATTCAACTTCCCACGTTCATGAACTAGACGACTCAAAAATCGATTCTATCGACCTCAACGGCATTCGTTTCTGTGATATTCCTTGGAAGATAGCTGAAGGTGATCCAGTTCAACTGTCAATCAAGGCAGCCTGGCCACTGTCTCAAGCCCAGATGGCGCCATTTTTTGCCCTCGGCGTAGATGCGTATAGCGTTTATCCACGCCTCGAACAACTCAAGAAAATCAGGACCAACAAGATTTTTGGATCAACGGGTGTGCTTCAGCTTGATAAAAACAACATCATCACTCGCAAGCTTATGTGGGCACAATATCGAAACGGTGAGGTGACGACCGTGCCAATGATCCTCGATGCAACCTAGTCGCTACCTATGACAAATGAATGAATCTACGGTCAGAATAGGACAAAGTGCAGAAGCTGACGCCTGGCGATATCTAGCTTCAAAGGGTTACGAATTGATTGAAAAAAATTTCAGCTGCCGTGCGGGCGAAATTGACCTGATTGTAAGAGATGACAAGACATTAATATTTGTTGAGGTCAGGTTTCGACAGAATTCATTGCATGGCAGCGGAGCTGAGACAGTGACATCGGCGAAGCGAAGACGGATAATCCGCACCGCAGGTTATTTCCTGCAATCAAACCCTGATGACGGTGACAGGGATTTTAGATTCGACGTAATCTCTATGAGCCCCACAATTGACTGGATTCAAAACGCCTTTACATTAAATGATTGACCTGTTGTACAAAATAGATTTTATCGGAACAACGAAGAGACAACCTATGAAATTGTATCGCTACCTATTGCTACTAACACCATTCTTAATCCTGCAGGGTTGTTCCAGTGTTACCGGCCCAACCTCTGAAGACTACGGTAAACGCACGCTGGGAACAGTGTTGGACGACCAGGGAATAGAGTCCCGAGGGAAAGCCAATATTCGCGCTGCACACGAAAAACTAAAAAAAGCGCATATTAATATCACCTCGTTTAACGGCATGGTTTTACTGACGGGTCAAGTTGAGTCGGACGAGATCAAGAGTATTGCCGCTGCCTCAATCAAAGACCTTCGGAAGGTTCGGACAGTCCACAATGAGCTAGAAGTCGCTGGGCCAACATCGATGATGGCGAGAACCAATGATTCCTGGCTTTCGACCAAAGTTAAAACAGCGCTGCTTTCCTCAAGCAAAACAGAAGGCGGCAGGATAAAGGTCGTGACTGAAAATAGTGTTGTATACCTGATGGGTTTGCTCACCCGCAACGAAGCAGAGGCAGCGGTCGAAAAGACGCGAAAGGTATTTGGAGTTCAAAAGATTGTAAAAGTGTTCGAGTACATCAATTAAGTCGCCCTCTCAGCATAGAAGCGGAGGCCGCCGATGATAACTACTTCACTACCTTTAGCGCCGGAGGGCCTGCCTTTTTATTGGGCTGGGGTGGCGGTTCAGGGTTTGCTTCTTCACGGGGAAACCACATCCCCTCACCATTCTCTTTAGCAACAATACCCAAAACCGCTTCCATAGGTGCAAAAATCTCGTGGGGAACGCCGCCGAACCGACCACTGAAAGCGACATGTTCATCGGCGATCACGAGATCTCTGATCGCCATCGGACCAATATTTAGGACAATTTGACCATCTTTTACATAGTCCATTGGTACAGACGTGTTGCTAGCGTGCGCGTCGACGATCAGATAGGGCGTACAGTTGTTATCAAGGATCCACTCGTTTATTGCCCTGAGAACGTAGGGCACAGAGGAACTCATCGTCATGGTAGTTGCTCTATCTTTCTCATCAGACATCTGTGCTTGGGATACCTTTTCTCTAATCTTTCAGCCGTTAGTCTCGCATGTCCAGCTCAGCTTCAGACAAACTCGCCTGAAACGAATCTCTTTCGAACATTCTGTCCATGTAATCGAGAATTGGTTTACCTTGCTTTGGCGGTAATTCAATGCCGAGTACAGGTAAACGCCAAAGAATCGGTCCGACACAACAATCTACAAGTGTGAACTCTTCGCTCATAAAGAAAGGCTTGCCGTCAAATATAGGCGCAATAGTAACGAGGCTTTCCCGCAACTCCTTTCGTGCACGATCGATCACGGTATCTTTGGATTTTCCAGCCATGATCGTGTCAACCGCTGTGCACCAGTCACGCTGAATGCGGTGCACAAATAGCCTGCTCTGGGCTCTGGCAACAGGGTAAACAGGCAGTAAGGGTGGGTGAGGAAACCGCTCATCCAGATACTCCATAATGACCTGTGATTGGTACAAAACCAGCTCACGGTCAATAAGTGTCGGCAGGCTATTGTATGGGTTTAGGTCCGTCAGATCCTCCGGAATGTGGGCAGGGTCGACGTCGATAATTTCTACCGCGACGCCTTTCTCTGCCAGCACGAGTCGTACCCTTTGGCTGTAATGATCATTTCCATCGGAATAAAAAATCATTGATGAGTGTTTTGCAACGACCCCCATCTATTCACCTCTCAATTGTTATATTTCTAACGAACCCATCACAATTCCGCAATTTGGCACGACTCCGTGATGAAAAATAAAGTTAACCCATTTTCGCAACGAACCCATCATTACTGATGGGTCCAGGTTAACCGCTCTGGCTAAAAAGTCTGACTAGCTTTCTCTGTGGAACTCTTTGTGATATTCCCGACCTAACAACCACGTAAACACGTAGAAGAAAGCCAGAAACAACAGGACGTACCAACCAATACGCGTTCGATCAATTCGTGCTGGTTCGCCAATGTAGAACATAAAGTTAGCCAGGTCATATATCACCTGATCATATTCTGCGGTCGTCAAGCTACCCGTACCCTCAACCTTCTCTAATGGGCTGTAGCCTCGGCGAACCAGTTCTTCACCGCAAACCTCCTCTCGAATGAATTCATTCGTCAGCGGGTCACGCATATCACCACCGTTCGGCGCGACCTGAGGCACTTGCTTGCAAGTCTTGATCTGCATACCCTGCAGATCAAGCAGGACATGCGGCATACCAACATTCTCATACACCAGATTGTTCATGCCAAAAGGGCGAGAATCATCACGATAGAATGTACGTAGATAGGTATATAACCAATCCGGCCCACCTTTAAGATTACTATGAAGCGTCAGATCTGGCGGTGAAGCCCCGAACCAATTTCTCGAACTTTCGGCGCTCATCGTATTTGTCATCAAATCGCCGATTCGGGTATCTGGATCAAACACCAGATGTTTCAACATCAAGTTTTCAGGAATACCGAGATCTTCAGCGGTACGCTTGTATCTTTGATACTCAAGAGAGTGGCAACCCATACAGTAGTTCATATAGGTTTTTGCCCCGCGCTGCAGAGAAGCCTGATCATGTATGTCCGGCTCTATATGGTCCAATGGATAACCTGCGTCTGCGGCGACGCATGACAATGAAAACAGGCAACTGGCCCACGTTAGAACGGCAAGCCCAATGACTTTTTTTCTCAAGTTAGGTAGTCGTCTGATCATTTCATCGTCACCCTGTCTGGCACCGGCTTCGTCTTCTCAACACTGGTATACCAGGGCATCAACAGGAAGTACGCGAAGTAAATCATTGTACAGATTTGCGCCAGTAAGGTTTTAACAGGTGTCGGATGGACGGTTCCAAGATAACCTAGTATAAAGAATGAAATCACAAATGAAGCGAGCGCTAACTTACTCGCAATACCCTTGTAACGCATCGACCTTACAGGAGACTTATCAAGCCAAGGCACAGCAAACAAGATCGCTATTGCACCCGCCATCACTACAAGTCCCCAGAATTTCGCGGTCATACCAAACAACGGGAACGTCGCAGCTCGAAGCATCGAGTAAAACGGTGTGTAGTACCAAACTGGGGCAATTAACTCTGGCGTCTTCAGAGGATCCGCCGGCGTGTAGTTCGGATGTTCGATCAGATACCCACCGCCATCGGGATAAAAGAACATCACAGCGCAAAATACGATCAGGAACAAAACAATTCCAGGCAAATCGTGACCAATCGTGTAATAGGGGTGGAATGGAATGCCGTCGACAGGCTTGCCGTCTTTATCCAGATTCTTTTTGATATCTACCCCGTCTGGGTTGTTTGAGCCCACTTCGTGTAGTGCAAGTATGTGCAGAACAACCAGCACAAGCAGTACGATTGGCACAGCCACTACATGCAATGCGAAGAATCTATTCAGAGTGACACCAGACATGTTGAAGTCACCGCGAACCCATACCGCGATTTCTTCTCCGTAGACCGGAATAGCGCCCGCTAGAGAGACAATCACCTGTGCTCCCCAGTAGGACATGTTGCCCCAAGGTAGCAGATAACCGAAGAACCCTTCGGCCATCAAAGCCAGATAAATAAACATACCAAAAACCCAAATTAGCTCACGAGGCTTTTGATAGGAGCCATACATTAGCCCCCTGAACATATGCAGGTAGACAACGACGAAAAACGCCGAGGCGCCGGTCGAGTGCATATACCTAAGCAACCAGCCATACTCCACATCTCGCATGATGTACTCAATCGAGCGAAAGGCTTCTTCGCCGGTGGGCACGTAACTCATTGTTAACCAGATGCCGGTCAGCAACTGGTTGACCAATACAACAAACGCCAAAACACCAAAAATGTACCAAAAATCAAAATTCTTTGGCGCATAGTACTTTGACATATGCTTTTCGTAAGTCTCTGTGACAGGTAATCTGTCGTCGACCCACTGCATGACATTTTTAAACTGCTGTTCGATAGTCGCCACTATGCAGTACCTCCGTCTTCTCCAATCACAATGACAGATTCACTTTCGTAATAATGTGGTGGGACAGGCAGATTAGTCGGCGCGGGCACACCTGAATATACTCGGCCCGCAAGATCAAACTTTGAACCGTGACACGGGCAATAGAATCCTCCGACCCACTCAGCATCAAATTCCTGAGGCGCTATCGCTGGTCTGAATTTCGGCGAACAACTCAGGTGAGTACATATGCCAACCAGAACAAGAACCTCAGGACGAATTGACCGGGTTTCATTCTTTGCATATTGAGGTTGTTGAGCTATTTCATCTGAATCAGGGTCTGCCAGACGGTCGTTCTGACTATTCAATTTTGCCAGCTGTTCTTCAGAACGTTTGACAACAAATACTGGCTTGTCTCGCCAAGCAGGTATTGGACCGACAATTTCGCCCGGTACCAGCTTACTGATATCAATTTTTATTGGCGCGCCTGCGGCCAATGCTTTTGCGCTAGGATTCCAGGAGCCAAGAAAGGGTACCGCGACCCCAACTACACCTGCTGATCCGACTACAGAGGTTGCGCCAATCAAAAAATTGCGCCTCCCCACGTTCATGCCGTCATTACTCACGACGTTCACTACCTCCAATTCTAAAACTATTCATTAGCATATTTAGGGAACCCCCTTTAGTCGCTTAAACGTCACTAGAACCGGGGTTCTCAGGGCCTTTGGCGACTAGCTAAAAAGCGAGCGAATACTACCACATAACCAAACGAAAATGTTGCTTTACACACCCTTTTTCACGCAAAAGCCCTCTGCAGGAGAGGGCTTTTAAGGATCCACTCTGACTTTCAGTCAAAAGTGGTGACTCGCGCGGCTTTACGCCTCATCAAGCAGTCGAATAGAACTGCCAGACAGATTAACGCTTGGAAAACTGAGGTTTCTTTCGCGCTTTACGTAAACCCACTTTCTTTCGCTCAACCACACGCGCGTCTCGGCTCACAAAGCCGGCTTTACGCAGAGATGGACGTAATGTTTCGTCGTATTCCATGAGGGCACGGGTTATGCCGTGGCGAATAGCGCCGGCTTGGCCGAAGCCTCCACCACCACGTACAGTCACGTGTAGGTCAAATTTGTCTTTCAACTCAACAAGTTCAAGCGGCTGGCGAACGATCATTCGCGCTGTCTCACGACCGAAGTAATCGTCCAGAGGCTTGCTATTGACAACAATTTTGCCTGCGCCTGCGGTCATAAAAACCCGGGCTTTCGCTGACTTTCTTCTTCCTGTTCCGTAATACTGCGTCATAACTTAACCTTTTTACGATAGCTCAAGCATTTGAGGTTGTTGAGCGGAATGCGGATGTTCTGAACCCGCGTAAACTTTTAGCTTGTTCAGCATGGAATAGCTGAGCTTGTTTTTAGGCATCATACCTTTCACAGCCGACTGAATCGCACGCTCTGGCGCTTTGTCCATCAACTTATCAAAGGTAATTGACTTAATGCCGCCTGGGTACCCTGTATGATGATAGTACGTCTTATCAGTCTCTTTCTTTCCAGTCACGCGGACCTTTTCGGCGTTTATAACGACGATATAGTCACCAGTATCAACGTGAGGGGTGTATTCAGCTTTATGCTTGCCTCTGAGTCTGTTGGCGATTTCAGTTGCCATGCGACCCAGAACTTTGTCTGTAGCATCAATAACATACCAGCTATGGGTAGCTGTTTCTTTCTTAGCAGAGATAGTTTTCATTGCGTAACCGATTGTGTAACCGTAGTCATTATTAACCCCTTATCGACATAATGTGTGACGCAAAATTCTGCGTGCAAAGATACATTTGCGTGGGGAATTTGGAGCGCGAATCTTACCGAAGAGCCTTGGCTCGCGCAAGAGCGTTCGGCGTGTTTTTTTCCGCAAAGTCATTGTTGATGCTAGGGTTTGTGTTCTCTACCCAGATATTCATTCGATTGCATCTCCTGAAGCCTGCTTTCAGTTCTCTGGAACTCAAATTTCAGCCGCTCCCCCTGATAAATTTCAAGAATTGGCGATTCAGCGGAAATAATCAGTTTTACGCTGTGGTCATAAAACTCATCGACCAGACTAATAAACCGCCGTGCCGCATTTTCGCTTTTCTCCGTGAAGCAAGGCAGATTACTCACTAGCACCGTCTGATATAACATCGCTATCTCAATGTAATCATTCTGACTTCGCGGGCCGTCGCATATATCAGGAAAATCAAACCAAACCACCCCGTCGCCACAGAAACGCGTCTTTATCTCTCGACCTTCGATATCGAGCACGATATCCGCCTTACCTGCATCTGGGGACAGCGAGTTGAAGCTTTGGAGTAACACCTCATCTGCTTGACGATCTAGGGGATAATGATAAATCTCTGCAGATTCCAGCACGCGGAGTCGATAGTCGGTCCCCGAGTCCACGTTCAATATTTCTGTATTGACCTCGATCAGTGCGATAGCAGGTAAAAACTTGCTTCTCTGCAGTCCGTTTTCGTAAAGATTCACCGGCTCTACGTTCGATGTCGCAACCAGCGTTACCCCATTCTTGAACAAGACTTCAAGCAGCCCGGCAAGGATCATCGCGTCGGTAATATCACTGACAAAAAACTCATCAAAACATAGCACGCGATTTTTATCGGCAAAATCCAGTGCTATCTCTCTCAGCGGGTCTGCCTCTCCCTGAAGGTCAGTCAGTGCACGGTGCACATGCCGCATGAACCTATGGAAATGCATCCGCGATTTCTGTTCAAAGGGCAAGGAATCAAAAAAAAGATCCATCAAGAACGTCTTGCCCCGACCGACACCACCCCAAAAATAAAGCCCAGGGATCAATTCACGTTTTGGTTTGGCAAATAGCTTCGCTATTAACCCCGGTTCATTTTCTTGTTTGGTTAATGCTAGATACAGAGACTGAAGACGTTCCATTGCCTGCAACTGGGCAACATCTGACTGTATGTCGCCCCTCGATACCGCTGCTTGATAAAGATCCAGAGGTCCCATTGAGCGAGCTAACCCTGCACGCGCAATTCAGCTGATAGCGCATGTGCTTCTAAACCCTCGGTCCGGGCGATGATCGATGCCGCTCGATTAAGCTGAATTGCACCTTCTCTTGAACACCGGACTAGAGAACTTCGAACCTGAAAGTCGTAGACCCCAAGAGGCGACGCAAATCTGGCGGTACCGCTCGTTGGCAACACATGACTTGGACCCGCACTATAATCGCCAACCACCTCCGCGGTGTGCTTACCCACAAATACGGCGCCCGCATTTCGGACACCGGACAGCAATTCGTCAGGATCTTCGAGACATAATTCAAGATGCTCGGGCGCCATCTGGTTTATCAGAGTCAACGCCTCTTCATTTGATCTGACAAGGATCAGCGCCCCGCGGTCAGTCATCGCCTTATTGATGATATCGCCTCGCGCCATAACAGACATTCTTTCTTCAATCAGGGCCGCGACGTTATCAAGTAAAACGCTATCGGCAGAAATAAGTACTGACTGCGCGAGCTCATCGTGTTCCGCCTGAGCAAACATATCCATCGTCAACCATTCCGGATCAACACTACTATCGGCCACAATGGCTATTTCCGAGGGACCGGCGATCATATCAATACCCACATCACCAAAGACAATAGACTTAGCTGTCGCGACATAGATGTTTCCCGGACCCACAATCTTATCGACTCTGGGCACAGTCTCTGTGCCATAGGCAAGCGCGCCAATCGCTTGGGCACCACCAATCGTAAACAGCCGATCAACCCCACACAGGTGGGCGGTTGCCAACAGAGACGGATTGATTTCTCCTCCAGGCGTTGGGACGGTCAAAATAAGCTCACCTACCTCAGCGACCCTTGCTGGAACAGCCGTCATGATAATTGAAGAGGGATAGGCCGCTTTTCCGCCCGGGGCGTAAATACCTACCCGCTCCATTCCTCGAACGAGCTGACCAAGCTGATTGCCTAATTCATCTTCGTAGGACCAGTCAACCTGATTGCCATAAGCTTCTTTTTGTTTCTGGTGATAACTGCGAACCCGCTCAATTGACTGACTAAGTGCTTCAAGCACAATCGGGTCTATGCTCTCAACGGCCGAGGCCATTTGTTGCTTGCTTATCTCCAGTTCGGCGAACGTCTCGGCACTCATACCATCGAATTTATTGCTGTACTCGAGTAGTGCTGCGTCACCATTGTCCTTTACGTTTTTGAGGATGGTACGCACATCGGTCAGGACATTCTCGTGGTTATCTTCCTGCACGGATAGCAGGGCTGAAAACTCCTCAGCAAACGATGCCGAAGAAGTTGATAGACGCCGCGGCGTCGAATTTTTAGGTATCGCCATTTGTCATTCACCAACCACAGCTGAGAGCTCATCAATCATGTTTTGCATTTTACGGTGTTTCATTTTCATGGACACTTTATTGACAATCAGTTGGGTAGAAATATCGGTTATGTGCTCCAGCGTCACAAGCCCATTTGCTTTTAACGTGTTGCCAGTTTCGACAATGTCAACTATGCGGTGGGCTAACCCCGTGATAGGCGCCAACTCCATCGCTCCATAGAGCTTAATTACATCGACCTGAATACCTTTCTCAGCATAAAACTGTTTGGCGGTTCTCTCATATTTGGTCGCAATTTTCAGTCTACTGGGTAAAGGTGGCTCATCTCTTAACCCTGCGACCATGATGCTGCACTGGCCAATTTTCAAATCCAGAGGCTGGTAGTAACCTTCTTCACCGTGTTCAAGCAAACTATCTTTGCCTGTCATGCCAAGATCAGCAATGCCGTGCTCAACATAAGTTGCAACATCTGCACCACGCAGCAAAACCAATTGTAAATTCTCCCGGTTAGTGTCGAATATCAACTTTCTGGAAGTTTTCATATCATCCAAAGGCTCGACACCTATTTTGGCCAACAATTCAAGTTGGGCGCTCAGGATTCGGCCACCCTTCGCGACCGCTAACGTTACATTTTGATTCACGATATTTTCTATTCCTGTTTTTACGAAGGACGCTTTAGCGTGCGAACGCTTCGCTCATCTCTCAGGCGCTCGGTATCCCGTTCATCTGGACTGGATTCGTTTGATTTTTGCACCAAGATTCTGAAGCTTCTCTTCCACCTGCTCATAACCGCGATCTATGTGATAGATACGATTGACGACCGTATCTCCATCGGCAATAAGCGCAGCAATAACCAAACTGACGGAGGCACGAAGATCATTCGCCATCACTGGCGCGGCCTGCAACACATCCACACCTTCTACAATAGCGGTGGTGTTATTTCCCTCCAAACGAATTTGTGCACCCATACGATTCATTTCATGAACGTGCATGAATCTGTTCTCGAAGATAGTTTCTTTCACTGTCGCAGTACCTTCAGCAATTGTATTCATCGCAAGGAATTGCGCCTGCAGGTCCGTGGGAAAGCCCGGGTACGGCGCTGTTACCAAACTCACGGCCTTTGGGCGCCGCCCTCGCATATCTAAGTCAATCCAGTCTTCACCAATCGTTACATCTGCACCTGATTCCCGTAATTTGCTAGTAACAACATCGAGATGTTCCGGAATCACATCACGCATTTTTACATGACCACCGGTAGCCGCCGCAGCAATAAGGTAAGTTGCTGCTTCAACCCGGTCAGCAATCACGTGATGGTCACAGCCACCCAGTGATTCGACGCCTTCTATCGTTATCGTATCTGTACCCTGCCCGGAAACCTTCGCTCCCATCGCATTCAGAAAGTCCGCCAGATCGATAATCTCTGGCTCACGTGCGCAGTTTTCCAGTACCGTTGTGCCCTCCGCAAGCGCTGCCGCCATCATGATGTGCTCGGTACCGCCCACAGTGCTCACATCAAAAATAAACCGAGCGCCTTTCAGACGTCCATTTACTCTGGCTTTGACGTACCCTTCCTTCATCTCAATAATGGCACCCAGCGCTTCGAGCCCTCTCAGATGCAAATCAACAGGACGCGGACCAATTGCACAGCCGCCCGGCAAAGACACTTCAGCCTCACCGTAATGTGCGAGCAGTGGCCCTAGTACCAGAAACGAAGCTCGCATCGTTCTCACCAAGTCATAAGGTGCGACGAAACTCTTGATCGTGTTTGCGTGAATTTCGATATTCATTTTTTCATCGACAACAACCTCCACGCCCATTGACACCAACAGCTCAATCATTGTTGTGATATCTCGAAGGTGCGGAACATTGCTGATTGTCACCGGCTCATTTGCGAGCAAGGAAGCGGCCAATATCGTCACTGCCGAGTTTTTGGCTCCCGAAGCGCGTAATTCACCTTCGAGGCACGCGCCGCCACTAATTAATAATTTATCCATTTATTCCTCGGCTATATTGAGTCAGCACTTTGTGCATAGCTAGTCTAGTTGTTTTCTTCCGGAGTCAGGCACTTCATGCTGACCGCATGGATTTCCCCAGAATTTATTTTTTCATTTAGAAAGCTGTAAACGAGTTGCTGTCTTTTTACTCTACTTAATCCGCTGAAGGCTTCGGAGACCAACATGAGTCCCAGCTTGTTACCCTCTGCTTGCATCGCAACGTCACATTCGCCCAGCCCTGCTTCTAACAGGCCTCGAATTTCATCTACGTCCATTTTAAACCTTAATCGTCAATCGGTTGGAAGCGGGAGATGATAACATGACATTGGCTATGTCCGGTCAGAATTAGATACTTGAACCGGAGAACCCTTCGAGCGATGAAGTTAGGCGAAATTGAAGAGCAGGATGTCCAAGGGACCGGTGAACCCATCGATTTCCAGTAACTTTGGCTTTAGATGCACAATCGAGAAAATTCCATTCTTGGTTTGGGCAAAACGCTGGATCGGGACCTGCAATGCTATCACCGAGGCACACGATCAAAAAACCTTCTTTGACCTCGCCTGAATGTTACACGGGTCATCACGACATGATCTTTCAAATTGCTCGTGTTTGTCATAATGCGTGCGCGCTACCACTACAACATTCATTACGCCAGACGAAACCAGTCGCTGAAGACCGTTGAGCGAGCGACCCTTGCATTAAATGCCATAAACCACTTTAATTACACGTCTTTTCAACAGGCCATTCCAAGAGAAGTATGCTACTTCTAAGTTTCGCACTAC
>CAJXBG010000022.1 GCA_913050215.1 uncultured Gammaproteobacteria bacterium | reverse complement strand
TCAAGTCCTCTCCTCGGCACCACTTCAACGCTTATGCTTGGCACCATCTCAACCCTAGTTTTCGGCGCTATCGCTAAAACCTTTGCGTGAGCGTTATTTTAGTCATCAATGAGGCGCTGCAATTTTACCAAATTGCAAAATGACCCTTACCCGTCTAACTCAGGCGGAGAGAAAATCAGACACAGCAGTCACATAGGCACTAAAGTTTTCCCGCCGGACGTTATGGCCCGCATCAGGAATATGGCAGGCCTCGAAATTGCTGTTTTCTGACAAAATACTATCGACAACCGCTTGCTTGAGCATGCCATCCCTTTTGCCGTCAGCATAAACCAGCAAGGCCGGGCATTGGATCTTTGGTATGTTCAGGCGCCAGTCACTATATTTCAGTCCTTCTAGCGCGAGTTCGCCAACCTGAAGATTAGACTGAACCCAATCTGGAAAATCATCGGCATGCCATCGGGGGTGCTGTTTGTGCCCCAGTGCAAGTATGTCCTCTTTCGACATCTCTTTTATGGAAGCAAGATATTGTTTAAAACCTTCGCGCCGCTTGTTCGCACTCTCCTCGCTTTCATTACCCGGATTCTCGGACCAGGGAGGATCTTCCAGCACTATTCTTGCGACAAGTTCTGGATAATTTGCGGCCAAACCCGCCACCGTACCGGCGCCCATGGAATGGCCTATTGCCATAGCAGGTTCAAGCCCGAGGTGTTTGATTACAGAAGCCAAGTCATCCACGAGATCCGACGAATCACCTATCCCCTGGCCAGACTGCCCGTGATTACGGGCATCCACCATCACAATATTGAATGATGACTTGAGTTTTTCGACCACGCGGGCCCAACAGAGACCGTTGTCTGTGAAGCCATGTGCCAATACAAGGGCAGGTTTATCAGTCGCGCCGGTTTGATAGAAATGGATTGGCACAATACCCGTCGTTACCTCTCCTTCAGTCCATCTATCCATTTTGATCCCCGATACGTTTCCCCAAATAATGTTCTTAGAAATGACGATCCTCAGAACAAGTGACCAGCAAACCTTGCCGCATTCTGAGGTTACAAAGTTGAAAGCACAAGCACTTACACGGACGCTCAACACAGTGGCTTTACGCTCTGCCAACTATCATCGCGTAAGCGAGCGCACACTAACTAACATCGGCACGACAAGTAGCAATAACGCTCTCCAAAGGCTATGTGCAGTCGTCGCTCAATCAGACGATCTCGGTCCGGTCGTCGAAATGTGGTTGGATTTCTATCCTAAGCACCATCAATGTCTTACGCCGGTTAGCGGCCTGGCAGATGATTCAACCTTATTCGAAGTTAAAAAAGCTGATCGATTACCATGGTATGTTCACGATCGGGGCCAGTAGAGACAATCGCGATGGGCACACCACAGGTTTCTTCAATGCGATCCAGGTAAGCTCTCGCGTTAGCCGGCAGGTCATCGAGTGCTTTCGCCCCTTCAGTCGCTTCAGTCCAGCCTGGCATTTGCTCGTAGACCGGCACCGAATCCCCTGCAGCGTTGGTTTCGTAGTCAACACACAGCGAGACGGTTTCTAACCCATCCATCACGTCAAGCTTAGTAATACACAGACCTGATATGCTGTTAATCTGAATAACACGTTTCAGTGCGTAGGCATCAAACCAACCGCACCTCCTGGGTCTACCGGTCGTTGAACCAAATTCGTGACCACGCTCAGCGAGTCTGCTACCCACAGCATCGAATAGCTCAGTAGGGAAAGGCCCGGAGCCGACCCGTGTGGTGTAGGCTTTGGTGATACCAAGGATATAGTCGAGATCCAGTGGACCGACACCACAACCTCCGCCAATTGCACCCGCGGTAGTGTTGGAGGAAGTCACATAGGGATAAGTGCCTTGGTCGATATCAAGTAACGCGCCCTGAGCGCCCTCAAACAGCACATTTGCGTCCTGTTTGGCCAGCTCGCCTAGTCTACTGACGACATCTGAAACCATCGGCTTAATTTCGTCTGCAAACTTAAGAGAGGCATCAAGCGTCTCACTCATGCTGACCGGCTCGGTCTTAAAATACTTTTCGAGCACAAAATTGTGGTAGTCCATTACCTCTTCAAGCGAGGCCTTAAATTTCTCAGCATTGAACAAGTCCGCAACTCTGAGCCCACGCCTCGAGACTTTATCTTCGTAGGCTGGCCCAATGCCTCTTCCGGTTGTGCCGATTTTTTTGTTGCCGCGCACGTTTTCACGCATCAGGTCGAGAGAGATGTGGTGCGGCAATATCAGTGGACAACCCGGACTGATAGTTAAGCGATCTCGCACATCAACACCGGTGGCTTCGAGCTTTTCGATTTCAGTCATCAATGCAGGTATCGATAAAACCACGCCGTTGCCGATCAAACACTCGACATGGCTGTGCAGAATACCTGACGGAATTAAATGGAGGATGGTTTTTTCACCGTTAACAACCAACGTATGGCCTGCATTGTGTCCACCCTGGAAACGTACAACCGCAGCGACGTTTTCCGTGAGTAGGTCAACAACCTTGCCTTTACCCTCATCACCCCAGTGTGTACCTACAACAACTAAGTTCTTACCCATTAGACCTATCCATCATGCAATTCCAAAATCCTGATTCAAATATCAGCTTTTTCTCTTACGAGAGTCGCCACTCACCATCTTTGTTAGTTAGTTCAAGGTCACATGACTGGCCTTCAGCAAGTGATTCAAGAACGATGTAACCCTCTTTTCTCAATTCAGCCGCTTTCTTCCAGCGACTTTTCTCTGTTGCACTATTGTTCGCGGGTTTCGCCAACACACGCTTTCCTTCTTTCTGATTGAAATCCACTACACCTAGCAGTGCTTTCGCGTCCATGTCGAAGCCGGTAGCTGATCGTGCTCGCCCAAATACTTCACCTACATCGTCGTAACGACCACCCTTGGCGATGCATTGCCTCTCTCCTTCAATGTACCCGGCGAAGACAATACCCGTATGATAGCCATACCCTCTGAGCTCACTAAGGTCGAAATAGACATCGATGTTTTCGAATCGATCGGTGATCGCTCCATACAACTTTGCTAGGTTTTCCAATCGTGCTTCAATCTGGGCCGCCCCGCTAAACAGCTCAAGCGCATCTTCAATAATCGCTGACGTACCACAAAGGGTCGGGAGCCTAACGAGCTGCTCACAAAGCTTTGCAGGGAGTCCCAGCTGGCCTGCTTGTACCTTAAGGCTCGCCACAGACTTTTGCTGAATCAGGTCGAAAAGCGCGTTCTCGTCTTTTTCTGCCAGCTCGACATTTCTCATCAGCTCCCTAAAAATGCCAACATCACCCAGCTCAAGGTGTATCGCTGTCACACCCAACGTGCGAAGGGATTCAATCATCAGACTGACTATTTCAAGGTCACCGTCAGGACCAGGAGAGCCAAACAGTTCAGCCCCCAATTTTAAAGGCGCTCTAGACGCGAGCATATTCTCCGGTTTTGTCTGCAAGGCCGTACCGGCATAACAAAGGCGCGTGATACCCGTTTGATTGAGGCTGTGTGCGTCCATTCGCGCCACCTGCGGCGTAATATCCGCGCGAATACCCAACGTTCGTCCAGAAATTTGATCGGTGACCTTGAAGGTTTTCAGATCAAGATCACTTCCGGACCCCGTCAACAATGACTCAAGAAACTCTATCATCGGAGGTATGACGTACTCGTAACCCCAACTGCCATAGAGGTCCAACAGTCTTCGACGAATAAATTCCAGATTCAGGGCATCAGGCGGTAGTACTTCGTCTACGCCGTCGGGAAGGAGCCACCGAATGTTGCTGCTCATGTTCCACGCTCGCTCTGAATGGAGTTGGATAGGCAAAAATAAGCTCTGTTAGCCAATTTTGCGATTCAAAAAAAAACCGGAAGTAGAACCTCCGGTTTTGTGAATCTTACACTATTTTTACTGTTTACTATTATTCAAATAGCTAAAAAAGTCGCTATCCGGATCAACCAGCAATACATCGCCTTTATTTGAGAAAGTTTTTTGGTAGGCAGCCATACTTCTGTAAAACTTATAAAACTCTCTATCCTTGCCATAAGCGCTCGCATAAATCGATGCTGACGTCGCATCACCTGTGCCGCGAATCTCTTCGGCTTCGGAATATGCCTCCGCGAGAATGATCTCTCGCTGCTTGTCTGCATCAGCGCGTATTCCTGCACCTAGCTCATAACCCTGCGCGCGGTGTTCTCGGGCTTCAATATCACGCTCGGTGTTCATTCGAGCGTAAACTGACTGGCTCACGTCCGTCGGCAGGTCGATTTTCTTGACCCTGACATCGACAACCTCAACGCCAAGTTCAACTCTGGCAACGTCGTCCAGTTGCTCCGCGAGATTTGTCATCAATTCATCACGCTCGCCAGAGACAACCTCATGCAAGGTGCGATTACTGATTTCATTACGCAGACCGTTGTTGATCCGTTGACGTAGAAGACCTTCGGCACGCCGAGTATCACCTGCAGTCGCGGTGTAGAAGCTTTGCGCGTCGTTCACCTTAAATTTCGCGAACGAGTCGACCATCACCGCTTTTTTCTCGAGGGTCAAAAATCGTTCGGCTGTAATATCCAGCGTCAAAACCCTTGCATCAAATTTTCGCACTTCGTTGATAAACGGCTTTTTCAAATGCAGACCTGGCTCAATGTCAGCTCGAACAACGCGACCAAATTCAAGCAGCACAGCGCGTTCTAGCTCAGTAATAATAAACACCGAGTTCACGCCAACAAGGCCGAGTATAAAAACAATCACTGCCATCACTAATATTCTTGCAGACATTTATCTGTCCCTCCTGTTAGCAGAACGTCGGTTATTATCATTGGTGCTCTGAGTGTTCGGCACCACAGACGTCGAGTAACCCGAATTACTGTTGTTTTGAGTCTGATTGATCAGCTTGTCGAGCGGCAGATACAACAGATTATTGCCGCCTTCAACGTCTACCATTACCTTGGTACTGTTAGACATGACCGCTTCCATCGTGTCTAGATACAATCGCTCCCTAGTGACTTCTGGTGCAAGCTCATATTCAGCGTAAAGTGCGTTGAATCGCGCTGCTTCACCACGGGCTCTGGCGATCACCCTCTCTTTATAACCCAAAGCCTGCTCAACCAGCCTTTGCGCTTCACCTCTCGCTTCGGGTACCACTTGGTTGGCGTAAGCTGTTGCCTCGTTCTTTTCACGAACCTCATCCTCTCGTGCCTTAATTACGTCGTCAAACGCAGCACGAACAGCATCGGGTGGTGCTGTTTCATCTATCACAACCTGCGTGACCTCTATGCCTGTTGTGTAGCGATTCATGTAGGTCTGTATTCTCTCTTTCACCTTGATACCAAGTTCAGCACGACCTGAAGTCAGTACATCATTCATCAAAGCGCTGCCAACTTCGTGTCTTAACGCGCTTTCCGTCGACTGATACAAGCTCTGCACCGGATTACTCACCCGCAGCAAATACTCTTTCACGTCGCTGACAACATATTGCACTTGCATGTTTACCTTCACGATATTCTCGTCTTCGGTAAGCATCTCGGAGTTGTGCTGGATGGATTTCACGTCGGTGACACTCTCAAACATCACCTGATCGACGATGGGAGGGTTCCAATGCAACCCAGGTAATAGAATTTCATCATTCACCTTACCCAATCTGAGCACAACTCCCCTTTCCTTCTCGTCGAGCGTATACACGCCGCTCAATGCCCAGCCTACTATCGCTAGAATGATCAAGCCGCCGATCATACCGGAGTTCATCTTAAGACTGCTGCCGCCCCCGGAGCCTCCGGAGCCACCACCTTTACCACCAAACATTTGGCTTAAATTATTCTGCAGCTTCTTAAACGCCTCATCTAGATCTGGCGGGCCCTGATCGTTTTTGTTGCCCCAAGGATCTTTGTCACCCTGGTTATTGCCACCCGGCTCATTCCAAGCCATATTCGTCTCCGTTTACTTTTTCGGGGAAAGTCTGTCATTTTCCCACTATTAATAAAAATAATCCCAGTTATTTTGCTTTTTATGTCCCGACTACTGCCGCGACGAAAACCTGCTCAACAGGCGATTTAAGCGATGTTCCTCAATCCGGACATGCATATAAATCATCCCGTCATCTTTCACCTCTTCCTCTAGCACTGCATCAAGATCAAACAACGCAGATCTTAATTGCCCCTCCGCTGGATTTAGTTTCAGCCAAGGTTCCACAACGTCGTGCGACAATCTCTGACTCAATGCTTCAATCAGCTCTGGTATACCCTCCCCGGTAAGGCTTGAAACCCATACCCTGGTCGGTTGACCGTCTGCATCGCGATCAACGCGCGGACCCTCCTCGATCAGATCAATCTTGTTGTAAATAAGCAGTTGAGGCACGTCACTTGCTTTGATCTCCTCGAGCACAAGGTCCACCTCGGTCATCTGCAGATCTCGTTCCTCGGACGACCCGTCGACAACATGAACAATGAGATCTGACTGTTTTACCTCTTCGAGCGTTGCTCTGAAAGCATCCACCAGACCATGCGGCAGCTGCCTTATAAACCCCACCGTGTCGGTCAAAATCGCCTTACCGATTATCGGCAACTGAAGCTCCCTTAACGTCGGATCCAAGGTCGCAAAAAGCTGATCAGCAGCGTGCACATCGGACTCGCATAGCCGGTTGAACAATGTCGACTTTCCCGCATTCGTGTAACCTGCCAAAGAAACCGTCTTCACATCAGCACGTTGTCTAGATCGTCTGTTTTGTGCCCGCTGTTTTTGCACTCGCTGCAAACGCTGGCTCACATGCTTTATACGATCACTAATCATTCTTTGGTCAGCTTCTAGCTGAGTTTCTCCCGCACCTGTAACACCGATCGCGGCACCCTGCCCTCGACCCGATCCACCTCTTTGGCGATCGAGGTGCGTCCATCCGCGAACCAGTCGCGTTGAAGCGTGCTGCAGTTGAGCGAGCTCCACTTGAAGCTTGCCCTCATGGGTTCGCGCCCGCTGAGCGAATATTTCAAGAATAAGACCCGTGCGACCAAGAATACGACACTCCAGAAAAGCTTCTAGATTCCTTTCTTGGGTTGGCGTCAGATCCTGATCGAAGATGATCAACCCTGCCTCGTCTTCCTGAGCTTGGGCTTTAATCTCTGCTAGTTTTCCGGAACCAATATAGGTTTTTGGATCCGGATTTCTCTTTCGCGCAACGAGGTATCCAACAGGCACCAACCCGGCTGAAAGCACTAGTTCATTGAGCTCCTGCGGCGTTGAATCATCTTGCTGAATATGGACAAGAAAAGCCTGAGTGCCAAATTCGGGTCTGTCAAAAAACAATCGTTAATCCTGCAAGAGTCAAGCGTTTCCACCTTCCTCAATTTCGTCCCCTGCCATTGCAGGCATCTTCACATTGCGGGAAGGGACAACGGTTGAAATTGCTGACTTGTATATCATCTGGCTAACTGTGTTTCGCAACAAAATCACAAATTGATCAAAAGACTCTATTTGTCCTTGAAGTTTGATGCCGCTCACCAGATAAATTGAAACTGGGATCCGATCTTTACGCAAAGCGTTTAAGAAAGGGTCTTGTAATGATTGCCCTTTTGACATTTTTGAGTCCTCCATGTGCCCAACAAACCGCTGGGCGAGTCGATAAACCGACGAAAAATGGTGCTCCGAATGACCTGCGAGACTGGCTCATCTCTTACTCGGCCCGGCACCTAGTGTAGTATTTTTGGCAGACGATCAGTCCCTGTCGCCGCCTTAACTTAATATGCTGCTTGCTTGTATGATTTTCAAGGCCTCATTAACTTCGGGAAACGGAATCTCTCTCAAGTTGCTCCAGCCCCTGAGCCAGGTGAATTGCCTTTTGGCTAATTGCCGGGTTGCAATGATCGCGCGCTCTTGCATGGCTTTCCGATCAACCTCACCCTCGAGGTACTGCCATACCTGCCTGTAACCTACTGATTTTATTGAAGGCAATTCGGCGTTGAGATCATACTTCTCGCGTAAATGCTCAACTTCTTCGATAAAACCGTCCTTAATCATTTGCTCAAAGCGGGCGGCTATTATTCGATGAAGATCAGCTCTGTCCGACGGAATAATCGCCAACTGACAAACGCTAAAGGGCAAAGAGACTAAATCCTGCTGCTTTTTATGCAGCTGCGTCATACTCTCTCCCGTCAATTCCCAAATTTCGAGCGCCCTTTGCAGCCGCTGCGGATCATTAGGATGGATTCTGGCAGCAGATTCGGGGTCAACCTCAGCCAGCCGTTGATGAACTTTTTGCCAACCGCCTGTTTTGGCTTCCCGTGCAATTTTTTCGCGAATTGCGCTATCAGCAGCCGGCATCGAAGCAATACCCTCAATCAACACCTTGAAGTAAAGCATGGTTCCACCCACCAGCAATGGAATGTTTCCCCTTTCGCTAATCGCTGACATTAACGTCAACACTTCAGATCTAAAATCAGCAGCTGAATAGACTTCATCCGGGTTTCTGATATCCACCAAGTGATGCGGATACTGTCGAAGTATCTCTGCGTCAGGCTTCGCCGTGCCTATATTCATGTCACGATAAACCAACGCCGAGTCAACGCTTACAAGTTCCACCGGCAGATGAGATGTCAGCTTCATCGCCAGATCGGACTTCCCTGACGCCGTAGGACCCAGCAGGAATATCGCTGGAGGCTGAGTATTAGCCATCGAAGCACACCAACATTATTGACCGCGCAGAAAAAGAGAATCGAGTGCGTGCATGGACAACTCCGTCCATGTCGGTCTGCCGTGATTACATTGACCACTTCGCTCGGTTGCTTCCATATCACGCAATAACCCATTCATTTCAGGGATTGTTAATCTTCGATTTGCCCGAACAGAGCCATGACAGGCCATGGTAGAAAGCAATTCATCCCTGTGCTGCTGAATTCGATTGCTCGAACCCAGTTCGACGAGGTCAGATATCACATCTTTAACAAGGCCTTCCGCATCGGATTTTGCAAGAATGGCTGGAATGGATCTAACGACTAATGACTCTTCAGAGGCTTGCTGTAGTTCAAACCCTAAGGCGTCTAACTCACCGCTGAAATCCATCGCTACCGTACATTCTTTTTCACTCAGCGCCAAAGATAAAGGCACTAGCAACGGCTGCTTTTTCATACCTTCACTGTCACTTGCTCTTTTCATCCGTTCATAGGTGATTCGCTCGTGGGCGGCGTGCATATCAACAATGACCAGACCATTCGTATTTTGGGAAAGGATATAGACCCCGTGAATTTGTGCTACGGCATAACCGAGAGGCGGAACAGAATCATCGGTCGTTTCAGGCAGACCTTCCGGACTTGTTTGATCACCGCTTACACCCAGCAAATTACCATAATGGTTGAGCTGTTCACGCACATTGTTGCTGGAAGCACCGCCAGAGGGTTGAAAAGCCGACCCAAAAGGTGAAGCACCATGAAGCGCATTACCGGAGGTCAAGGGCATATAACCCTGCGTTGGATTGTTTTGCATGCCTGCGCCCGGCGCACCCATGCCACTCATCGCGGTTGCATCAACAGCGGAACCATATCCCTCATCGCTTGCTGGCCTGACATCAGCTAATGCACTGTATATCGATTTAAACAAAAAACCGTGCACCTGCTGGCTATCTCTGAACCGAACCTCGTGTTTGGTCGGGTGTACATTCACGTCGACCAGCTTAGGGTCTATTGAAAGGAATAATGCGAATACCGGATGACGTCCGTGAAACAACACATCCTGGTATGCTTGCTTGATCGCATGACTAACCAGCTTGTCGCGGATAGAGCGACCGTTAACATAAAAATATTGTTGGTCTGCCTGACTTCTTGAATAGGTAGGCAGGCCTATCCAGCCTCTAATGCTTAATTGTCTACCAGGCGCATCACCCTCATACGACCGCTCCATGTAGATCGCATTCTCCATAAAGCCTTTACCGAACACCGCACCTACGCGCCTCTCTGCATCGGAACCAGCACCAACAGCGGCAAAATGCCGGGATTGTTTTCCGTTGTGGCTTACATTGATGGTTACCTGCTGATGGCTCAGGCTAATCTTACGCAAAACCTCTTCGATTTTTTGTAACTCAGTTTTTTCCGTACGCAAAAATTTTCTTCGCGCCGGTGTGTTGTAAAATAAATCTTTTACTTCTACCGTCGTGCCCACCGGATGGGGAGCGGGCACTAACTCGGGCGTCATCAAACTGCCGCCCACGGTGACTTGCCAAGCTGTGTCTTCGGCATCGTCAGACTCGGCATCAGCTGCGGCTTTTCGTCGACTCGTCATGGTCACTTTCGCGATCGATGCAATACTTGCCAGTGCCTCACCTCGAAAGCCCAGCGTATCGATGGCTTCCAAATCATCAACGACTTCGATCTTACTTGTCGCGTGGCGACTCATCGCAAGCGTTAGGTCTTCTCGGTAAATACCATCGCCATCGTCTCGAATACGAATGAGCTTTGTACCTCCAGCTTCAAGATCAATATCCATGCGGGTGCAGTGAGCGTCCAGCGCATTTTCCACCAACTCTTTTACCACCGATGACGGGCGCTCTACTACCTCGCCCGCGGCAATTTGATTGGAGAGTCTTGGGTTTAATTGTTTTATTCGCATGACGGATTTCCAGAGACCAACAAGCTTATCGCTAACTGTTGGGGATTCTTAACAATTGACCTATTTTTATCGTGTCATTCACCAGCCCGTTTGCCCGCTTGAGCTGCGTAGCAGAGACACGGTGCTTTAACGCTATTTCTGACAAGGTATCGCCACGAACGATTTTGTAAGTCTCTACACCTTCGGTTCGATTACCCTGCTTCCGCCAGGCAATAAAAGACCCTGCCGGCGGGTTGGACTCAATATAACGTTTTACACCTAAAAAAATCGCATTGGCCATTTTCTGTTGGTGTGCACTGGATCTTAGCTTACGGGCTTCTGCTGGGTTAGAAATATACCCTGTTTCTATGAGTAAAGATGGAATGTCCGGTGATTTCAGCACGAGGAATGCCGCCTGCTCTACCCTTGGCTTGTGCAGTTTGTTAATCGGTTTGATGGCATTGAGCACTTCCTGTCCCATATCCAGACTGGCCGCAAGACTTGCGGTCATCGATAAATCCAGCAGCACACCGGCCAGCAAATCGTCCTTGTCATCAAGGCTCACCGCCCCAACACCCCCGATTAGATCCGCCGAATTTTCTTTTTCCGCCAGCCATCTGGCCGTTTCGCTGGTCGCACCTTTTTGTGATATCGCATAAACAGAGGCGCCACTTGCTTCTGCCGTTTTGAATGCATCCGCGTGAATTGACAGGAAAATGTCGGCTTGTTGCTGCCTTGCGATTTCGGTTCGTTTTCGATGCGCGAGGTAGTAGTCTCCTTTTCTTGTCAGCACTGACTTGAAACCCGGTTCCTTCTCAAACAACAGGTGAAGCTTCTTTGCGATCGCAAGCACAGCGTTCTTCTCGTAAAAATTACCCTTGCCTATCGCGCCGGGGTCATCGCCTCCGTGACCGGCGTCTACCGCGACAACAACATCCCGCATTTGCTTGGAAATGCGGTCTACCTGCTTTGATATCGGGGTGATCTGTTGTGCTACTTCATAAAGATCAATAACGAGTCGATGGCCATATTGAAGAATCGGTTGGAGCACAAAGCTTCTGGGTTTTACCTGTTCATCTAGCTCAAGAACCACCCTTAGGTCATGGGCGTTTCGAGCTGCCGTTCTCATACCCTTGATGGGCGTGCCTCGATAATTGAGATTTTCAATAATTTTTTTCGCTCGCTCGGAACCCAGCTTCGCTTTCTCGATGTCAATCACCAGACGCTTGGGATTACTGAGTGAAAACAGTGTGTGCTGAACCGGTTGGGATAAGTCTAGGACGATTCGCGTGCGTTCCGGGGAAGGTCGCACTCGGATACTCTCAATCGTCGCCTGATCATTCGAGGCCGCAGTGATATCCGCTGTCCAGACCAATGGCGCGAGCAGCAACAGCTTAATAGCCACCCGCAATCGTCTGCGCGCCCGGCGCATCACACCTGTCTGTGTCGCTCTGTTCATAAATTTCTGCAAAAAGGTCAGAATGACGACCTCACCGGTGATTCCCTCTGATTATCCGCGTTCTGGCGCGCAAAATCGACTGCTGAGAGGCGTTTCCTGACTTACTCTTCTTTTTTGGCGTTGATCAGTTCAATGAGCATGCGCTCACCCCTTTTTGTTTTTGACTCAATGCGCGCCAAGCGGCCCAGACCCCTAAGTGTTAATTCAACAAGCAAATCGCATTCCGGTAAATAACCCCGCCCTTTCTCAGGCCATTCAATAAGACAAAGTGGTTCACCTTCAAAGAAATCATCGAATCCGATGTACTCAAGCTCCTCTGGGTCCTCAAGTCTATAGAGGTCGAAGTGATAAATCTTATGACTGCCAATGACGTAGGGTTCAACGAGCGTGAAGGTAGGGCTTTTAACAGCGCCGGTGTGACCCATTGCACGCAGCATGCCACGAGATAGCGTGGTCTTGCCCGCGCCTAACTCTCCATCAAGAAACACTGTGCCGTGGCCATCGAGCAACTCCGCTAATGCGGCACCTAGATCGGTTGTGGATGCTTCGTCAGGCAAATCAAATTCAAGGTTCATTTCTCCACCCCTGACGCTCGGCATGTGTTTTCTGAAACCAAACTAACTATATTCATTGGCAAGTTTTCTGAGTTGCGACATCAGATCAGTGGCAACAAGCCCTCGCTCACCTGTCACCGACACGGCTCGGTCCCCGGCCACGGCATGCATCATCACCGCCAGTCTTGCCGCATCTCCAACCGATAAGCCTTGTCCTAACATAGCGCCAACAACCCCCGACAACACATCGCCCATTCCCGCAGTAGACATCCCTGGATTTCCATGCGGGCAGAGCCACATCTCACCACCATCGCTAATGAGCGAACCGGCTCCTTTCAGAACGACCGCGCCGCCGAGATGACACTGTAGCAATTCACACATCGCAAAACGGTCGGTAGCTGCCCGTTCTATTTTACCTAACGTCTCGAGCGTCTCTTTATCATCTGATGCGGCCTCCAAACCGGCAAGTAACTTTGAGGCTTCTCCCGGATGCGGAGTGAGCACCCAGTTCCCACGTTTCTCAAATCCGGCGGAGAGTAGATTTAAACCATCCGCATCGATGACCATGGCTTTTCCATTTCCGCTGGTCACTTCCATTACCGTATTAAACATTTCTCGAGACCACTCAGATTTTCCAAGGCCAGGACCCAAAACAACTACCGAACATTGTTCAACCATCACTGCGAGGGCTTCAATACCGCTTGCGGAATCAACCTGATCTGCTTCAGTTGCGATGCCACGTACCATCAGTTCCGGTATTCTGGAGAGCAGGCTTGCCGCATGGCTTGGGTGTGTCGCAACAGAGACAAGCCCTGCACCAGTCCGCAGAGCAGCCTCAGCACTCATCACGACGGCACCACCCATTCCCTGATCACCACCGACGACAAGAATATGACCAAACCTGTTCTTGTGGGAATTTCTTAGACGCCTTGGTAATAATCCGGCGAGCGATTCATTTGATAGACGCAAAGCAGTCGCAGGTACCCGTTTTAGCACATCAACCGGAACGCCAAGATCATCGAAATAGAGCTCTCCGACCATATCGGTACCATCACCGGTCAGAAGACCTCTTTTTGTGCCAATAAATGTCACTGTCGCCGTAGCGCGAATAGCAACTCCCAACACCTGACCATTATCTGCACTTAGCCCAGACGGGATGTCCACCGATAGCACCGGCAACCCCTTTGTCGCTGAGTGCTCATTAATGCGTGTAATCACCTTTGCAAAATCAGCTCGCACGAGACCACTAAGCCCGATACCCAACAACGCATCCACAAACAGAGAGGCTCCGTCGGCAAAAGCGGCCTCACTCAGCGGTTGGATTGTCGCATCACTCTGTTCGCAAAACTGATATGCCGCTGAGGCATCCGCTCCCAGTTTTACAATGTCGCCAACAACAATCGCCTCAACTGTCAGGCCGCGCTGAGCCAGCAGCCCTGCAAGCAGGTAACCATCACCCGCATTGTTACCACTGCCACAAAAGACCCGCACGACGTCCGCTGCGGGCCAACATTGTTGCACAACATCTGCACAAGCTTGCGCGGCCCTGCGCATCAGGGTAATACCGGCTATCCCCGACTCTTCGATGGCTATTCGGTCAAGCTCCCTGACAGCCGCACCTGTATGAAGCGCCAATGGCAATAATCTTCTTTCCTCGCGTGTTTTTGTCATTTTGAGCAGTGTTTCTGTATTCCTGTGGCATTCAGTTCACGTCGATTATAAGGTATGTCGACCATGACAGACGATATTTATCAAAGACTCTCAATGCTGATTAAGGATTGGGGAAAAGAACTGGGGTTTCAAGCCGTTGGCATCACCGATACCCAACTGGGTGAACACGAGTCTCATTTAGCATCCTGGCTTGCTGATGACTATCACGGCGAAATGAAGTACATGGCTGCGCATGGCACAAAACGGTCTCGCCCAACAGAACTGGTTCCTGGAACAGAGCGCATTATCTGCGTAAGGCTGGACTATCTTAAAGATCACCAAGCGCAAGATCTAATCGCTTCGGACTCAAACACAGACCAAAAAGCCTATGTCGCTCGTTACGCTTTGGGTCGCGACTATCACAAGGTCATTAGAAAGCGATTACTCAAGTTATGGCAGCGGATTGAACACTTCTTGGGAGAGGCGGAAATCACGCACCATCAAGCACGGGTATTTACTGATAGTGCGCCGATATTGGAGAAGGCTTTGGCGGAAAAAGCCGGCCTTGGCTGGATTGGAAAAAATACGCTGCTCATGAGCAGGGATGCAGGCTCTTGGTTTTTTCTTGGCGAAATTTTTACGGACATTCCACTGACGCTCGATGCGCCAGAGATTTCATCGCACTGCGGTAGTTGTACTGCTTGCATGGACGTTTGCCCGACAGATGCTTTCGTCGCACCTTACCAGTTGGACGCTACCCGCTGCATTTCATATCTAACCATTGAACACAGCGGTGCAATCCCCTTGGAATTAAGAAAAAAAATGGGTAACAGAATCTTCGGATGCGATGACTGCCAGATATTTTGCCCCTGGAACAAGTTTGCAAATATCAGCTCTGAGCCGGACTTCAGTCCGAGGCACAAACTCGATAGCCCAACGCTGCTCGCACTATTCGAATGGTCAGAGGAGACTTTTCTGAAGAACACCGAAGGCTCAGCTATTCGCCGCACTGGCTATCAAGGATGGACTAGAAATATTGCAATCGCTTTAGGCAACGCACCCTATGACTCAAGAATAATTGAAGCCTTGTCTGCTAAAGCGCGGGTAGTGACAACAATGGTTCAGGAACACATTGCGTGGGCAATAGAGCAACAACACCAAGCACAAATCAATGGTCTGCTTTTCGAGAACGCTATGGATTAGCGAGGGTCTAATTTAAAGAGAAAAAATTGTCTCGATAATGCCTAAGTTCAGCAATCGAGTCTTTAACGTCATTGATCGCCCTGTGAGCCCCCTCTTTCACAACCCCCTCGGAAACATCTGGGCGCCATCTAACTGCCAGCTCCTTAACGGTGCTAACGTCAAGATTTCGATAGTGTAGATGGGCCTCAAGCTTTGGCATATATTTCACCAGGAAGCGCCGGTCCTGGCCAATGGAATTACCGCACAATGGCGAGACGCCTTTGTCTACCCAAGATGCAATGAAAGCTAGTGTTTTCGCTTCGGCTTCAGCTTCGGTTATGCCCTCGGTTTTAACAAGATCAACCAAACCGGATGCGGTGTGATGTTCTGTGTTCCATTCGTCCATGCTATCGAGTAGCGATGGCTCCTGTTTCACATAGATGACTGGCCCCTCGGCGAGTATCGCCAGCGATGAATCTGTAATGATCGTCGCAATCTCGATGATGCGTTCTTTTTCCGGGTCAAGACCTGTCATCTCAAGATCCATCCATACCAGATTTTCAGAGTAGCTCACTCAAACTCCTTGCGATTTTTTCTTAACTTGTCGGCGTAATGCTGCTTTGGTTATTCACCGCTCTTCCAGCGAACAATAATACCCGATTGGGAGTGGTAGCGACTATTTACAACACGATATTTTCTGAATCGACATCAATCAAACTCGCTTCACACCACAGGTATTTGGTAAAGTCGGCGTCCAAAAGTAGAGGTCAACATGTTATCACTCATTATTGAGCCGTCCGAACTTAGAGAAAACCTGAATCTGGAGGGATTGCTTATCGTTGACCTCTCCAAACGTGAGGTGTTTGAGAAAATCCATATACCGGGTGCCGTCCATGTTGAACCCCGCGAAATCATCAGCGGAACTCCTCCCGCTCCGGGTAAACTCCCTGAACTCTCTCGACTCGAAACTTTATTTGCCCGCATCGGCTATCGTCCTGACAGGCACATTGTTGTATACGATGATGAAGGCGGTGGCTGGGCTGGCAGATTTATCTGGACACTGGACCTTATTTCCCATGGGAAAACTTCCTACCTGAATGGCGGTATTCACGCTTGGATAGCGGCCAATGCACCGGTGACAAGCGAGACAACCGAAGTTGAGGCATCTCAGGTTAACCTCACAATATCAGATCAATTCTCTGCAACTATTGACGAGGTTCTCGCGAGCATCGGCCAAGACGATGTAAGGATTTGGGACGCTCGGAGCGCAGCAGAGCATCGTGGCGAGCAAAGGTTTTCCGCTCGCGGCGGGCATATTCCCGGTGCAATTAATCTTGACTGGCTTGAAACAATGGACAGAGCCGCGTCACTCAGGATACGGAAAGATATCCAGGATGTTCTGAACGATCTTGGTTTAACGACGGACAAGAAGATCATCACACACTGCCAGACCCATCACAGGTCGGGCTTAACCTATCTTATCGGCAAATCACTTGGATACGACATCAAAGCCTATCCGGGATCTTGGTCAGAATGGGGAAACCACCCCGATACACCTATTGAAACAACATGAATCGCTTAACAATCATCATCCAACATCTAGTACCCCAGCACCTGCTTTCGCGTTTGGTTGGCTTCGTTGCGTCAACCAAGATCATTTGGATTAAAAACTTATTTATCTCATCGATTATTCGCATATTCGACGTTGATCTCACCGAAGCTGAGCGCGAAAATTATCGAGACTACATTACGTTCAACGATTTTTTTACTCGCACACTAAAACCAGGCGCACGTGAATTCACTGGTCTAATAAGCTCTCCCGCAGACGGTGTCGTATCTGCGTGTGGTGCGATTCAAGAGCGCAGCCTGATTCAGGCCAAAGGGAAGCAATATACGCTTGAAAAATTATTAGCAGATGCCAGCCTTGCAGAGAAATTCAGCAAGGGCAGCTTCGCGACTATCTACCTGTCACCCAAAGACTATCATCGAGTTCATATACCCACAGGCGGCTTATTAGCGGCGGGAAACTATATCCCTGGCAGGCTATTTTCAGTTAACAAAGCCACTACTGAATCAGTAGACGACCTGTTTGCTATCAACGAGCGATACGTCATGCAATTCGACACGCCACAAGGGGCGATGGCCGTCATCATGGTCGGAGCAATGATCGTTGCCGGGATCAGACCAGCCTGGCGGGACGACGTGTTCCCACCCCGCAAATTCGACAAACACAAATTTGAGCCACCCAAACCCTTTAACCAGGGAGATGAACTGGGAAGCTTTCTGATGGGCTCAACCGCGATTGTGCTTTTAGAAAAGAGGGTGGACTGGTGCATAACTACAGATCAGCCCGTGAGACTAGGAGACTCACTGGTTGTAGATCAACCGCCGAAACAGTAGCTTTTACTCGGCAAAGGACTTCTCAGTCACAGACGCTTTATCAGTCACAGACGCTTTATCAGTCACAGACGCTTTATCAGTCACAGACGCTGCCTACTGAAGGTAAGCACCTCATCGATAGAGGTCTTACCACACAAGAGCATCACCAATCGATCAAGACCTATCGCAACACCTGCGCAATCGGGTAACTCAGACATGCTCGCGAGTAGTTTTTTATCCGGCGCCATTTCAATCAGGCCTCTGGCCACTCGTTGGGTATTGTTTTTTTCAAATCGCTGTCGGAGTTCAGCCGGGTCTGTTAATTCATCATAGCCATTCGCTAACTCCATACCCTGCCAATAGAGCTCAAACCGACGGGCCACCACATCATATTGGTCGTTAGCCGCTATTTTTGCCAATGCAGCTTGCCCCGCAGGGAACTCTAGGACAAAAGTCGGCTCATCTAAGCCCGGTTCAATACAGCTGGCAAAAAGAAGATCAAGACACTCGTTACGTGTTGCATCATCATCGATATTGTCGATGTGGTCTGCCGTCAGGTTTTCCGCAAAGATCAACCCTCGAAGCGTTTCAATACCGGCGTCGTGGGGGTTTACATCAAATCGACTCGTAAAGAGTTCCCGATAAGTCGTAAATCTGAATTCCGATGTTTGAACTTGGTTAACATCAAGCGCTTGCTGCAGTAGCGTTGCAACTTCAGCTACAAGCTCCTCAAGGGAATACCCGACTCGGTACCATTCAAGCATCGAGAATTCCGTATTGTGCTTTGACCCTAACTCACCTGCACGAAAGGCCGGGCAAATCTGATAAATCGAGCCACTGCCGCTGGCGAGCAAACGTTTCATGCTGTATTCAGGAGAGGACTGCAAAAACCAGCTTTGCCCATCATCAACTAACGACAGACTTTGGATATGCAAATCAGAGACACCACTGGCCCCTAACACCGGCGTAGTCACTTCCGCGACACCCCGATCGTCAAAAAACCGACGAATTGTTCTATAGATTTTGCTTCTTTGCTGGAGGGTCGCGCTATCTATTCCCGAACGCCAACTCATCAAGCAAAGATCAACTCTTGACTCGGTTCTGGTATTCCGCCGTGCGAGTGTCTACCCGAATGACTTCCCCAATATTGATGAAAAGCGGGACCTTTACGACCGCTCCAGTACTCAAGGTCGCTGGTTTTGTACCACCCTGCGCCGTATCGCCTTTCAAGCCAGGATCAGTCTCGGCCACTTCCAATTCAACAAAATTAGGTGGCGTCACCGCGATAGGCGCTTCGTTCCACAAGGTGACGAGATAACTATCCTGTTCTTTCAACCAACGAACGCAGTCGCCTACGGCCGCCTTATCGGCGCCCATTTGCTCAAAGCTGCCATCTGTCTTCATAAAATGCCAGTATTCACCGTCGTTGTAGACATATTCCATATCGAAATCCATAACATCAGCCCCTTCCAGGGATTCGCCTGACTTAAATGTCCGCTCCCAGACTTTACCGGACTTAAGGTTACGCATTTTGACACGATTAAATGCTTGGCCTTTACCCGGTTTTACGAACTCATTCTCCAAAATAGAACAAGGATCGCCCTCAAGCATCACTTTGAGCCCCGACTTGAACTCATTGGTAGAAAAGGTTGCCATCTATTTTTCTCTTAGAATTTTTGGATGTTAATCATAACGCTTCAGCGAGAAAAATTGCAGCGTCAATTCACTCGGCGGGCGCTCTTCTGGCTGCCAGCATCTGCTATAGTATTACCATCAAGTTGGATATGTTGAATGACTGAAAAGGAACCCGTCAAACTCCTGATTTTGGAAGCATCACAAAACAGGGCAGAAGAGCTCATAGTGTTATTGCGCACGGCGGGACGCGCAACCCGCGCTCACCAGATAACATCACTCGCAGATTTAGTCGATAAACTGAAGACCAGGCAATGGGACCTGTTGCTAGCCAGCAACGAGGCCAACGGATTGTCTGCTCAGCAAGCGATTTCGACCATTCGCGAACTCGACATCGATATCCCCGTCATTTTATTGGCAGAAGGCAGGGAAATCGAATCTATCACCGAGGGCATGAAAATCGGTGCGCTTGATGTTGCTCTGGGAGATGATGATGAACGTCTCGGGCTCATCATACGACGGGAACTACAAAATCTTGAGAACAGGCGACTGCGTCGACGCGCCGAGGTAAGACTCAGAGAAACCGCACGTCGCAATCAATTGTTACTTGATAGCTCAAGTGCTGCAATCGCCTATGTCCACGAAGGCATGCACATCTATACAAATAATACGTATGCTGAATTGTTTGGTTATCGCGACCCCGAAGACTTTGCCGGCATTCCAATCATTGATTTGATCGCGGTGGAAGATCAGGAGACATTCAAAAATTTTCTTAAATCCTTTGACCACCACGGGGAGGATGTCGAAGAATTCGCTTGCGTTGCCAGTGATGGCTCCAAAATACTCTCCAGCCTAGCGCTTTCTCCTGCGACTTACGACGGCGAGGCATGCACCCAGGTTATCTTTCGTTCCATCACGGACGAAAGCGAACTCGAAAACCGGATCAAGGAGATATCCAGCCAGGATTTACTAACGGGCTTGTACAACCGCCCTTTTTTTATCGAAAAACTCGATTTCGCTGTTGATCAAGCGCAAGACGGTCAAAGTTCCTACGTCTTCTTTTACATCAGCATAGATGATTTTTCACGAGTTCGAGCCGAGGCTGGCATATCAAATGCCGACCTTGTACTGGGAGACTTGGCCGCTCTGATTCGTCGGCTAACCGATGAATCCCACATTATGGCCCGGTTTGGTGACGACGTATTTACCTTGCTCTGTAAAACCGGCGACAAGGACATTGCCGCGGCTATCGCAGAGGAGATTAGATCCCAAGTTGAGAACCACCTGTCCGAAGTATCCGGAAAAAACTACCGACTTTCGGTCAGCATTGGTCTTTCACTTATTACGGAAAATGCACCCACCAGTGAAGAGATTATTTCGCGTGCCCACAAAGCCGCCGAAGGTATTATCGACGGCAACGGAGTTTCCTTTTACCAGGCAGAACAGGTACCGATAGGAGAGAACGGGAAAGCGCTGACGTCTGACGACATCAAGGCATTAGTCAGACACGCCATCACCGACAATTCTTTTAAGCTGGTGTTTCAACCCGTCGTTAGCTTGCATGGAGATGAGGACGAGCAGTTCGAAGTCCTGCTTAGACTGATAGACGATGATGGACATGAACTTTTACCAGGTCAATTTCTCGGTCCCGCAGAAGGTGCAGGGTTACTCGAAAAACTCGATCGATGGGTGATTTTACAGTCTATCAAGTCATTATCCGCGCACAGAGCAGCGGGAAGTAAAGCCAGACTGTTTGTCAATGTTACCTACAAATCCATGACAGATGATACGTTTCTACCCTGGATAAGCGTGGCATTAAAAGCCGCCCGACTACCCAGCGACACCATTATATTTCAAATACATGAGAACGATGCCACTTCCTATATTAAGTACGCAACAAAATTTTCAAAGGGGCTTGCGCAACTCCACTGCAAGACCTCAATTAATCATTTTGGTTGCTCTCTGAACCCGTTCAACCTGCTTAAACACCTGACACCCGATTATGTGAAACTTGATGGATCTTTTGCGCAGCGAATAGAAAAAAGTAAGGAAAAACAGAAAGAGCTCATTGATATGGTGAAGTCACTTCAGTCGACCGGTGTACTCACAGCCATTTCAGGCGTAGAGAACCCTGTGGTCTTGTCCACACTATGGCAGGCAGGCGTGAATTTTATACAGGGATATTATATTTCGCCGCCACTCGACAATATGGATTACGACTTCGCCAGCGAAGACCTTTAACCTGATTAAGTACTGTGAATTCAGGAACTTAACCTTGTGACGGAACAACAACGACAACACTGATGACCGTTATTAGGATGGTCACATCGCCTGCAAGCCGCCATTAAGGTGCCTGATTAAACTGCTTCGGTTGAAGGGATCAACCTTTGAGCATAAAGCTCATGGAAATAAGGCATCGCCTCGGTGACAACTGAATGCTGCTCCATATCCAGCACTAAGGCCGGCTTTTGATGCGCTTTAAAACCCGTTGAAGCCTCAACCGATTCATACCAGTAAGGCGCCCAAATTCCGTCTGACGTACGCTTTCCAGCTGGCCATTTCAGCATATCGCCGCTAAAAGGCACGTCCAACTTATCGCAAAGTCGACTCATTAATGCCTTGGGTTCCCTCAACACGTCATTTGAATCAATAATTGGAATGTCCTGCCCGGTGATCTTGGAAATTTTTTTGTACAGGAACAACTGCTGCTCAATGCCTATGTCTTGCAACTCGCAGGTGCCACGAACCGCTGTGTAGGAGCTAACAATTTCAGCCGGGTCTCGAATCAGAAAGGCGTGCTTGAGGTTTGCTGTCCATTCCAAATCATCATCTTTAAACAAGTGATGGGTCATATGTTTCTGGTATTGCAGTGGTGTGCTGCAGTCACCCCCAGACATTGCTTCAGCAACGTCCTTGTAGTGAATAGACTGGGAATTAACAATCTCATCAAACCCAGGATGGGACACCTGACTACGATTGAGGTAATAGGCATAAAACGGTTCATCGATCACGCTGGTATCAAGTCTGTTTTCCCAGCTACGCATCATTGCTGTCGATATATTGCGAGGTCCGGACCACATGGCGATACGGGTTGTCACTGGATAACCTCTGCCTCAATCATGTCTATGTACAGCCCTTGCAAGTGTCCGAGTTGAGGATAAACCTCTCCATTTCCGATCAACCTGCCGTCTACCTGCCTGACAGCGGTCAATCCGGCAAATGTACCTGTTACGAATGCCTCTTCCGCTGCGTATACATCGGCTAATGTGAAGTTCTTCTCATAAACCGGAATGTCGTTCTGCTTACAACAGTTGATGACATTGCGCCGGGTAATGCCATCTAGACAAAAGTCACCGCTAGAAGTCCAGACTTCACCCTGACGAATAATAAAAAAGTGAGTTGAATTACAGGTTGCGACAAAACCATGAGGGTCGAGCATCAGCGCTTCGTCAACGCCCGCTTTTGCAGCCTGAATACAGGCAAAAATACAGTTGAGTTTTGAGTGGGTGTTTAACTTCGGGTCCTGAACATCAGGATAGCCGCGCCTTACATGGGTCGTAAAAAGGTTGATGCCCAGAAAATTCTCCGACACAAGGGGCGTTTTGAACTCCGCAATGATCACAATCGTTGCACCACCGATCGTGACTCTCGGATCCTGGTACGGCGTCGCTTTCTCACCTCTGGTGACCATGAGTCTGATGTGCACCCCATCCTCCATACCATTGGCGGCGCAGGTCTCCTCAATTCGAGCAACCAACGATGCTTTGCTCAGCCCAATATCTAAATCAAGCGCCTTCGCACCATCAAACAGCCGTTTTATATGTTTATCTATAAATGCAAGTCGACCATGATGTAATCGAATGCCCTCCCATACGCCATCCCCCAGAATAAACCCGCTGTCGAACACTGAAATCTTTGCTTGACTGCGGGGGAAAAACTCACCGTTAATATTAATGAGAATTTCCGCATTGCGCGGATCATCAACATACTCATGCGTACCTGTCGCCATCAGCTTCACTCCAAATTGTTACCTCTTGGTACCATATCTGGTATGACCAGAGAAGACGACATCAAAATTCGACAAGCCAGAACGTCGGAGGTCGGTCTACCAATCGTGCCCGCGGCCGCTAACCCTGCGTTCAACAATCTGCGAGAACCTGAGCGATTTACCGAGTATTGTTGGCGGGATTTTAAAGTACTGATCGCAGGTGGCAGCTCGCTAAATGCGCCCCGCTTCTCTATCCCTAATACCCATCAAATAGAGGATACTATCCAAACCTAGCGTTGAAATAGATTGCTCTGCACTTTCCCTGACAACCGGTTTTGCATGGAAGGCAATCCCCAATCCAGCGACAGCTAACATTTCAAGATCATTTGCCCCATCGCCTACCGCGATCACCTGTTCCAGCGCGATACCTTCCTGCGCCGCAAGCTGGCGCACCAAGCTGGCTTTTTTGGATGCATCAACAATCGGTTCAATGACTTTTCCGGTTAGTTTATCGCCCTCAATCTCAAGCTTGTTGGCATAGACGTAATCAACGCCTAGCTTCTCTTGCAGGACCTTACCGAAAAAGTCGAACCCACCTGACAAAATGGCTGTTTTGTAGCCAAGGCTATTCAGCGTCTTGAACAAATACTCCACACCCTCGGTGAGGGGCAGCGCGTCAGCTACTTGCTTCAGGGAACCTGCTGACAACCCCTTCAGCAACGACACTCTCTCGTGCAAACTCTGCCTGAAATCGAGCTCTCCCGCCATCGCTCTGCTGGTGATTGCTGCCACCTGCTCACCGACGCCGGCCAGCGCTGCAAGTTCATCGATAACCTCTGTCGTGATGAGCGTCGAATCCATATCAAAACAGATCAAGCGGCGATGACGCCTGAAAATGCCATCTTCCTGAATGGCGATATCAATTTCCAGCTCGCTACAAACCTGCATTAACCCTGACCTGAGGGATCTGGAGTTTTCATGTTCACCCTTTAGGGAAAACTCCACACATGCTTTGCTGCCTTCAACATCTTCTTCAACATTTACCCTGCCGGACAGGCGTACAATATTATCTATGTTAAGACCGTGATCGGCGATGACCCTTGATACCTTCGCAATGTGGCTGGCCTTAATCTTTCGAGCCAACAACGTCAGGATAAATCGAGGACGACCCTGATTCTTGGTCCATTCTGCGTAGCTAGCTTCGGACACCGGCACGAAGGAAATGTCAACGCCCAGCGTCTCGCCCAGTTCAAGCACTGCAGAACGCAGGCTTTCACCTGCATCGGGAATATTAATGAGCAACCCAAGTGCCAACGAATCGTGTATCACTGCCTGACCGATGTCGAGTATGTCTACCGCGTAACCGGACAGAAACTCTGTGATGGCGGCGGTGACGCCGGGACGATCTTTTCCTGAAACACTAATGAGTACAAGTTCTGACACAAAATTTCCTTACGCAATAATCGGCGACATTATCCCCTCTCTAGGATCTTAAGACAAAGTGAACGCGAGTTAGTGTCCTGTCCTGTCATAAACTAGGTATACTTCTTCGACATCAAGACCTCGTGGCTTCTCAGGCTTATGCACAGATCAAAAGCAAAACTGATTTTGCTCATACTATTCCCAGCAGTCGTTAGCCTGATGCTCTCGATATTTCTGATTACCAGCTTTGTTTATGGCGAACTGAGGGAGCAGCGAGAACATTTCACCCAGGCGATCGTTAGTCAACTCACCGCATCCACCGCTGACTATCTCGTGACGGAAGACTTGTTAGGCCTCAATGTTGTGCTAGGCAACCTCGTGTCGGAGGGAGATCTGATATTTGCGTCTGTCTATAAAACTGACAACAAACTCGTGGCTCAGGCTGGTAAAACAGGCGTCAGGCAAGAGGATATCGTTACCCGCGACATATCTTTTCAAAATGAAACTGCCGGTTACCTTCGCGTTGTTGTCAATCAGTCTAACCTTGATGAAACTTTCAGGCAGCTCATTGCCGTGTTCATCTTGGTTCATCTGCTTATCCTTGGCGCGGCCGCAGCATTTGTCTGGGGCTTCGCAGACCTGATATTTCTTGGCTTGTTCTCGATCAGGCGCCCACAAACCGATGAAACACTCAGCAGCAGTTCGGCGGAGGATAGCGGAGCGACGCAAACAGCAAGCAACGATGCTGCCCAACCTGCTCGCGAGGCCGATGACACTCATCTGATTATGGTAATGAAAATTAGACCCCATCGCTGGCTAGCAACCCACGAAGACCGAATTGCCAGCGCGCTTTCTCTCTATCGTTGCCAGGTCGAGGTCTCCGATGGACAAGACATTATCGCCAAGTTCTCCGCCGCTGATGCAGAGGACTGTTTCTACGACGCTATTTGCGCTGGCTTGTTGCTTATTCAAGTTTTTGAGCGGCTCAATACAACAATCAATATCAAGATCGGTATCAACCTAGTGACCGCTTCAGAGCATATCGACGCTTGCAGAAAACAAACGGTGTACATCGCGTCTATCGCGGAACGACAACTTCTGATTAGCAGCGATGCTTACAAAATATGTCGCGGAGATCCAAGATTACTCATCACTGATTTTCACAACTCACTGACACCGACAGGGTCGGTATACCAGGTTGAATCCCTTCAGCCTGCCTATCAAAAACTTATCGAACTTCAGGCAGAGAAGCTCTCAAGAAGCTAGCGGTCAGTTAGAAGGCTAGACACCATCGAGTGTCACACCATCAACCTTCTGGAATCCCCTTGGCAACTTCAACCCCCGACGCGCTCGTTCTCCTCGATAATGTTCGAGATCATTAAATTTCAGGTTAATATGCCGCTTGCCTGAAATCACAGTGATCGTATCACGCTCGGAAAATACGACGAGGTGAGACATCATTTCCAAGCGCTCAACAACACGGGCAGGTGGAATGCTCAGCATTTTCACCCCTTTTCCGCGGCCTAGCACAGGCAACTCTGAAAGCGGGAATATGAGCAGACGCCCCTCGTTACTGAAAGCCGCGACAAACTGTGTTTCTACATCTTGAATAATTCTGGGTTTAAGTACGATGCCGCCCTTCGGCACGGATATGAACGCTTTACCTGCCTTGTTTTTGGTACGTAACCCAGCCAGGTTTGTCACAAAACCATAACCAGCATCACTGGCAACCACGAATTGAGTCTCTTCGTCGCCGGCCATGACGCCAGTGAAATACGCACCCGCAGGGGGATTCACTCTACCCGTCAGTGGCTCACCCTGGCCGCGCGCCGAAGGGAGCGTATGCGCTGCAACTGTGTATGCGCGACCCGTAGAATCTAGAAATATAATATCTTGGTTGGACCTGCCCGGCACCGCTTGGAGTAGCTTATCACCCGATCTGTAATTCAAGTCTTGTGGGTCAACTTCATGACCTTTCGCCGCGCGAATCCAGCCCTTTTCAGACAACACAACCGTCACGGGTTCAGTGGAGATTAAGTCTTTTTCTTTGAATGCCTGAGCTTCTGACCTTTCGACAATAGCGGAGCAACGATCGTCACCAAACTCGTCAGCATCCGCCTGAATTTCTTTCTTGATCAGCGTTTTCAGCCTGGCCTTCGACCCAATCGTTTTTTCGAGGTTTACCCGCTCGGCATTGAGCTCATCCTGCTCACCCCTGATCTTGATTTCTTCGAGCTTCGCGAGTTGCCTTAGTCTTAAATCAAGAATTGCGTCAGCCTGAAGGTCGGAGATTTTAAACTGCTTCATCAGAACTGCTTTGGGCTTGTCTTCAGTTCTGACAATCCTGATGACTTCGTCGATATTCAGAAATGCAACCATCAAACCTTCAAGAATATGAAGACGATCAAGAATTTTGTCTAAACGGTACTGAAGTCTCTTGAGCACGGTTTCAGTTCTAAACTCTAACCATTCCGATAGCACCGTGTTAAGCGCCTTCACCCGCGGCCGGCCATCGAGGCCGATCATATTAAAGTTGGCCCTATGAGTTCGCTCAAGATCCGTAGAGGCGAACAAATGTCCCATCAGCGACTCAACATCGATGCGGTTGGACCGCGGCACAATAACAATACGCGTAGGGTTTTCGTGGTCAGACTCATCGCGGAGATCGACAACCATAGGTAGTTTCTTCGCTTGCATCTGCGCAGCAATTTGCTCAAGTATTTTTGTACCGGAGACCTGAAAGGGTAACGCAGTGATCACAATATCTCCGTCTTCAATATGGAAGACTGCACGTGTTCGTATTGCGCCTCGGCCTGTCTCATAGATCTGCTGAATATCTTCTTTGGTCGAAATAATCTCAGCGCCGGTCGGGAAATCCGGACCCTTGATGTGTTCACACAAGTCTCTTACGGTTGACTTTGGTTTGTCGAGCAAACGAATACACGCAGTCGCAACTTCTCGCAGATTGTGCGGTGGGATATCCGTCGCCATACCAACAGCAATACCGCTACCACCATTAAGCAGTATGTTAGGCAGTCGCGCAGGAAGATGTTCAGGTTCTTCCATTGTTCCGTCAAAATTTGGCACCCAAGACACTGTACCTTGACCTAACTCAGACAATAGCGTGGAAGCGTACTTTGTCAGTTTAGATTCCGTGTAACGCATCGCGGCGAAGGATTTTGGGTCATCCGGCGAACCCCAGTTTCCCTGCCCATCGACTAAGGGATAGCGATATGAAAAGGGTTGCGCCATCAAAACCATGGCTTCATAGCTCGCGCTATCGCCGTGGGGATGATATTTGCCTATCACATCACCCACTGTCCTTGCGGACTTGGAATACTTGGCATCTGAATTAAGGCGAAGCTCAGACATGGCAAAGACAATTCGACGCTGCACAGGCTTAAGTCCGTCGCCGATGAACGGAAGCGCCCGATCATTGATGACATACATCGCGTAATTGAGATATGCATTCTCAGTAAATTGTCTGAGAGACGCGGTTTCGGAGATCCCCGATTTATTTATTTCACTCATTAACTGACTGTTCTCGATATAGAAATGGTTAGTTCTCGTCCACTAGCACCGATGAATGGGTCTCGGTCCAGCAACTATGACTTCTCAATGACTTCTCAATGACTTCACTGTGTCTAATTTAACTTAGACTTTCAAAAACTAATGGCTATTGTGACACCCTGCATATCCGCATGGTGCATACCAGATCATTAATTTTCGTCCGGCACTTAAATAATGGCTTGCCAGGCATCAGGATTTACATCTTCTTAACTACAAAATTTCTGCCTGATCACCTTTTTCTTCGAGCCAACTTTTGCGATCTGCCGCCCGCTTCTTCGACAACAACATATCAAGCGTTTCATTCACCTTACTACCCGACCCCATATTCAGCTGTACCAATCGTCTCGTCTCTTCGTTCATGGCTGTCTCACGAAGTTGCAGAGGATTCATCTCGCCCAATCCCTTGAATCGCTGAACCGTTACCTTGCCTTTTTTCTTTTCAGCTTCGATCAAGTCAAGGTAGCCTTGCCTCTCTGATTCGTCCAAGGCGTAAAAAACCTCCTTGCCAACATCGATTCTATATAACGGGGGCATTGCAACAAATACGTGGCCGTTTTCAACCAACGCTGGAAAGTGTTTAACAAAAAGTGCAATCAGCAAGCTGGCGATATGCAAACCATCTGAGTCCGCATCCGCCAGAATACAAATTTTGCCGTATCGCAGACCACTAAGGTCCGGCGATGCGGGGTCAATACCTAGCGCGACGGAAATATCATGCACTTCCTGAGAAGCTAGAATCTCAGAAGAGTCTACTTCCCAAGTGTTAAGGATCTTGCCCCGGAGCGGCATAATCGCTTGGGTTTCCCTGTCACGTGCCTGCTTTGCCGAACCACCGGCTGAATCTCCTTCTACCAAAAACAGCTCCCCTTGCATGGCATCCTGGCAAGAACAATCAGCTAATTTGCCCGGTAGGGCCGGTCCGGATGTTACCTTTTTACGTGCAACTTTTTTCCCTGCACGCAAACGAGCCTGGGCGTTGTTTATCGCCAATTCTGCAATGAGTTCTGCCTCGGCTACATGCTGATTAAGCCAAAGACTGAAGCTATCTTTGACTACACCGGAAATAAAGGTTGCGGCTTGTCTTGAGTTCAATCGCTCTTTGGTTTGACCCGCAAATTGTGGCTCGAGCATTTTTGCAGACAGCACATGGGCACATCTGTCCCAGATATCATCCGCAGAAATTTTCACACCGCGGGGCACCATGTTTCGAAAATCACAGAACTCACGAAGTGCCTCAAGCAAGCCTGAACGCAGACCATTTACGTGAGTACCCCCTTGTGCCGTTGGTATGAGATTGACGTAACTTTCCGTCACAAGTTCTCCACCTTCAGGCAACCACTGCACAGCCCAGTCGACCGCTTCATCATTACCCGACACAGAACCCAAAAAGGGCTCAGCTGGCAATACTTCATGGTCACCAAGTTCATGAATCAAATAATCTTTGAGACCTGTCTCATAAAACCACTCATAACTTTTCTCTTCTTCTTTACTGGCAGTTTCATCAGTGAAGAACACGCGTAGACCGGGGCAAAGCACGGCCTTAGCTTTAAGCAAGTGCTTCATTTTGGAGACAGAAAATTTCGGCGAATCAAAGTACTGAGGGTCAGGCGTAAAATTAATTAGCGTGCCCGTATTTCTCTTACCGACACTATCTTTCACGGCCAAGTCTTTAGATTTATTACCGTTCTTGAAACCCATGTGATGTAACTTGCCATCACGCTTTATATAGACCTCAAATTGAAGTGAGAGTGCGTTAACAACCGAAACGCCAACGCCGTGCAGCCCTCCGGAGAACTTATAATTATCACTGTTAAACTTGGCCCCGGAGTGAAGCCGACTGAGAATAAGCTCAACGCCCGAGACTTTCTCCTTCTTATGAATATCAACCGGCATACCGCGACCATTGTCACCCACTGACATTGAGCCGTCTTTTCGGAGCGTGACTCTTATTTCATTTGCATACCCTTCAAGTGCTTCATCAACGCTATTGTCAATGACTTCCTGTGCCAAGTGATTTGGGCGAGTGGTATCTGTATACATTCCTGGTCGTTTTCTGACAGGATCTAGACCTTCCAAGACTTCAATTGAGTCAGCTTTATAGGAGTTATTTGCCATTTAATTTTTCAATCTAATTCGTTCGGAATGGACGCAAGTAAACATAAGAACATGTAGACAGAGGATCAAATCAATTCAGTCTCATTGCGGCGTGAAGTGTCGGGGCCAGTGTGGACCGGCGTTGCCTGATTATACAGGTCGAGTTGATTTTATTCTTTAGAAATTTAAGCAGCTGATGCGGAAATCAGGGTCTTATCGATACATGCTCGAGGGAACGACCTCTTTCAATACAAAAGGTCAGCAACTCACCAAGAAACTTATTGATCTGGGACTTTTCGTCAGGCTGGAACATCTCACGGTTGGGCGTCGCATATCTGTACTTAAAATTTCGATGTCGCTCGAAGCTGACGACCTCAGCCGATTTTGTGTCATGGTAAACACGAATCGTTAACAACGGCCAACGTACCCAAGGTTTGTCTGCTTCGTTCTCAACACGCATCGTCATCATCGTGGTATAGCGACAGCGCTCCGTGATGTGCAGGCTGACTCGCGCACCGTCTTCTGTCACACCTTCGACACCAAACTCTCGCGACTCTTCACTATCCATAGACGAAAAAAGCCGCTGCAAGCGAATGTAATTTGCATCACATTCGGCCATATCCGACACCAGGTCTGGTACGTATTTTCGCTTTCTCGTCATTTCATTATCGCTAGTTACAATTATCACCAGGTTTTGTCTTTGCCTTTACCTGTTATTGATGTCAGGTGGGCCTTCATCGGCTCACCGCATGCCTCTCTTTTCAATGATAGCCTATCATATTTCCTATAGAAAACAGGAGAGCGATCGACCCAGCTTTTCAGGCATGTTCGTCGGTGGAGCATGGTTTTTAGCTACGGACTTAACGATGAATGGTCGCGGTTGGTTGCTCCATCGCTTGTACTACCAATTTTTCAACCCTGTCTAAAGCACCCTTGTTACGCATCATCACCCGACTCAGGGCTTCGACCCTTCGCTGCAACTCTGCCTCTGAGCTCTGAATCAGTTGTATTTCCTCGACAAGATCGAGAGCCGTGTGAACTATTTTCATACCGCCCTCATCAATAAACTGTTGTGCAATATCACTCACATTTCTGATGTAGGGTCCCATGAAAACAGGCACGCCGAAACTCGCTGGTTCCATCGGATTATGCCCACCGGTAGGTGCAAGACTTCCACCAACGAACGCTGCATTAGCCATACCAAAAAACGTCATTAACTCACCCATAGTGTCCAACAAATACACGCGGGTAGCATCGTCGCAGGCGCGCCCGTCACTGTGCTTCTGGGTGATAAAACCAGATTTTTTACATAGCCTAAGCACTTCCTCAGCTCGGTAGGGGTGCCGGGGAACCAACACCAACAGGATGTCCGGTACGATCTTTTCCAACAGGGTTAATGCCTTGAGCATCTCTTCCTCTTCCCCGTGATGTGTGCTTGCGGCAACCAATACAAACCGATCATGAAAACTAGGACCCAATAGTTCAGAGGCCGCGCTTGGGCTTTTGTCATGCTCGACATCGAACTTGGTGCTGCCGGTGACAGAGAGCTTTTGCTCCTCAAGCCCAAGTGCGACAAATCGCCGACCTTGGGGTTCACTCTGGGCCGCAACGCGAAAAATTGATGTCATCATGGGAAAGGATAATGCGCTGATTCTCTGGTAACCCCGTGTAGATTTCTCTGATAATCGTCCGTTAACAACGATGGTTTTAACGCCGCGCGCGGCGGCGTAATGCAGCATGTTGGGCCAAAGTTCGGTGTCAATGATGATCAGCGCCCTTGGATTCGTCAGACGCAAAAAACGTTTCACCGCGCCTGGGGTATCATAAGGCGCGTAACGGTTTTCCACCCGACGCCCCAATAGCCCAAATGCCCGCTCCCTGCCCGTTGGTGTCATATTAGTTATCAGAACCTCATAGCCCTGGCTCAGCAGCCTGAGGACAAGCGGGGTAGCGGCGATGGTTTCTCCGGCTGAAACAGCGTGGACCCAAATCAGTTTGTGACTAGACAGGGGTTCACCAAAGCCAAGTCGTTGTAAGAGGTTGCTTCTATAGACTGGCTCTTTTCGGGAACGCCAGAGCAGCCTGAGGAAAACAACAGGCAAGGCTAAGTAAAAGAAAAAACTGTAAAGGTATCTAATCAAAAGGGCAGTTCCGGCAACCACTCCCACAACAGTATCCTCGCTTGAGGTGATACCAGGAAGAGAAAACATATTTTCCGTTCTCTATTTGGAAGTCAACGTGCTCTACTAGCCCGGGCTTACCCCTAACAGTATCGCTGACAGAATTGATACCGTTTTCACTGGCAAGGACAACCATCGCACTCACGCCTTTTTCTTCTATTCCCCGTTCAACGCTTCGATTCAAAACAAAACCTAGACACTTTGGGCACAGGCATTGGCTGCCGTCGCCACCAGCCTCAGATGGTAATCGAGGGAATCCTTTACACCAGCAACTTGGCGTATCGCTATCAGCACCGCACGCCATATCAACACCACACTTTACACAGTGAGAGTTTGTTACATTCACAATATCAATTTGGTCTTTTAAACCCTGACTCATTTTCCAAGACATCCCAATCCAGCCCGCCCAATGTTATAATCTGTGGCAATTAAACCCAAGCGAAAGCCAATGCCAATTCAAACCGACACGCAAATCGCCATCATCGGTGGCGGTGTATGTGGTCTCTGGTTGCTCAATCAACTGTCGCGAGAGGGCTACCAGACACTGCTGTTTGAAAAAGACGCGCTCGGATCTGGCCAGTCCCTTGCTTCTCAGGGCATGATTCACGGCGGCATCAAATATACGCTTGGTGGTTTTACGACACCTGCCTCTGAGTCCATCGCTCGAATGCCTGAAGTTTGGCGACAATGCATCAGTGGGGGTGGCCCTGTTGATCTTTCCGGTGTTGAGATATTGTCTGAAAATTACCATATGTTTTCAGATGGGGCACTCACGTCAAAAGTGACGGCCTTTTTCGGCAGCAAGTCCCTCAGAGGTCGCGTCAACGCGCTTGACCAAAAAGACTATCCAGAAGTCTTCAGAAACAAAGATTTCAGGGGCAACTTGTATGAGCTCGAGGACTTGGTACTAAATACCCAATCTTTGCTCCAGCAACTCAGCGAACCGTACAGCACGGCAATCTATCGTGATGCACCCGAGGTCAACACAGACAGTGAGGGAAACATCACGAGCATCACTCTTTCGACTGGCGAAATTCTCACCGCTGAGATTTACATCTTTGCAGCAGGCGCAGGTAATGCGACATTACTCAAAAATGCAAAAGTGGCTAACATCTCAATGCAGCGCCGACCGCTCCATCAAGTTGCTGCCAAGGGCAATCTGCCAAGCATTTACGCCCATGCAGTCTCGATACGATCTGCCTCCAAGCCAAGACTCACACTCACCACACATCATTGCCTAGACGGTGACAATGTCTGGTACTTGGGCGGCAATCTGGCAGAAACAGGAGTCGGAAAGTCTGGCGAGGAACAAATAGAAGTTGCCCAAAGAGAAGTTAAGGACCTGTTACCTTGGATAGATATCGACAATCTTAGCTGGACCAGTTTTCATATTGATAGAGCCGAGCCAGCACAGGAAAATCATTCACGGCCCGACTTTCCCTTCGTACATCATTCGGATAATACGTTGATTTGCTGGCCAACTAAATTGACACTGACCCCGATGTTAGCCGAACAGGTCAGCCATGCAATATCAATTACACCTAACCTATTAGCACCACCAAAATACAATCTGCCCCTCGCGACCGTCGGTATATCACCCTGGGACGGTCTGTTTTGACCGATGCAGGCACTGCACTTCTGACCACCGACAGCTACCGCCCCCTAGGCGACTCGGACATTAAGGTATCGCCCTTAGGATTGGGGACTGTGAAATTTGGCCGAAACATTGGACTTAAATATCCGAGCGACTTTTCGTTGCCAACGGATTTAGAATTAGCGCTGTTGCTGCAACGCGCAAAGGAATTGGGTATCAATTTTCTTGATACCGCACCAGCCTATGGAACGAGCGAAGAGCGATTAGGCAAGCTAATCAAAGGATCCAGAGATCAGTGGGTCATCAGCACCAAGGTGGGTGAGCGCTTTGCCGACGGAATTTCGCATTACGATTTCAGTGCTAAATCAACGACTCAAAGTATTGAAGACAGTCTACGGAAACTGAATACGGAATATCTTGATCTTGTTCTGATTCATTGCAACAAACAGGACATGGACAATCTCAACAACACCGAAGTGATACCCATCCTCCGTCAATACCAGAAAAAAGGCTACATACGCCTGATCGGCGCTTCAACAAATTCCGTGGAAGCCGGTATTTTCTCCATCACTGAACTCGACACCGCAATGATCACTTACAATGAGCATGAAAAAACACAGGCTGCAGTCATCTCTAGAGCAGAACAACTTGGCAAGGGTTTATTACTCAAAAAAGTACTCGGCAGCGGTCACGCTAGCAACGCTTCGGAAGCATTGAAATTTGCCATGTCTTCATCCGCGATCAGTTCGGCGGTTATTGGTACGATTAACCCTAACCATCTAAGTGCGAACGCAGAAGCATTCGCGAGGATTACAAATTTCTGATCTTTTCAGCGATGGCAGTGGTTGAACAATCTTCCACAAGATTAAGCACAGCGACTTCACCCCCGTATTCCCTGACGATGTCAGCCCCGACAACTTCTTCTAAACCATAGTCACCGCCTTTTACCAGAACATCAGGCTTGAGTTTTGATAGCAATGCCTCCGGTGTATCTTCAGCATACGACACCACCCAATCAACAGCCGCTAGACCCGCTAGCATTGCCAGTCTTCTGTCTACACTGTTGATCGGCCGACCTTCACCTTTAAGGCGATGGACACTTTCGTCATCATTAACGGCGATAATCAATCTGTCGCCCAGCGCTCGCGCCTCTGCCAAATAGTTAACATGGCCTGCATGTAGAATATCAAAACAACCGTTTGTAAAAACGATCTTCTCATTTCTGCTTCGAGCCTCTTCACTCGTTTGAAGCAGTTGCTCCTGAGTCATGACTCCTTTGCTGAATCCCATGTCCTCAGCTAACTCAAGCCTAAGTTCCGGTCCACTGACGCTCACAATACCCGGTTTACTAACGGCTAGACCCGCCGCAATATTTGCAAGTCCTACGGCGTCTTCCAGCGTTTCACCCGCAGAGAGGGCTGTTGCCAAAGTTGCCACCACAGTGTCTCCGGCGCCACTCAGATCGTAAACCTCTCTCTTTCGTGCAGGCAAATGCATCTCAGGTTTGTTTTTCTGAACCAGTGTTAACCCTTCACTGTCCCGGGTCACCAGCAAAGCTTCTATTCCAAGTTCGTTGATCATCCCACGACACTTTTCAACAAGTTCATTTTCAGATTGCCAGTGACCAACAGATTTAATGAACTCGGTTCTGTTCGGCTTGATGATCGTAGCACCGGCATACTCGGAAAAGTCCTTGAACTTTGGATCAACTAGCACCGGGATGTTCCGACGCCGTGCCAATTGAATATAGCTGGCAGGGTCGCTGATAACCCCTTTGTCGTAATCAGACATAATGACGATATCGCAATTAGCCAGTCCCTGAGAAAACATCTCTTCTAGCAGCACAAAAGGGCTATCTTTGATTTCTTCGAAATCTGCCCGCACAAGTTGCTGTCCCTGGCTGACAATTCTCAGTTTGGCTACCGTTTGGTGCTCCGGGCTTAAAACACACAAATCCGAAATACCTGCCGAGGCAAGTTTGTTGCGGATGATTCCGCCATATTCATCATCACCAAGCGTTGCTACCAGTGCGGAACTTGCGCCAAGGGCAGAAACATTCAAAACAACGTTTGCAGCGCCTCCGAGACGATCTTCAACAACATCCACATCAACAACAGGGATGGGTGCCTCGGCTGAAACTCGCGACGTCGCACCATGCCAATAACGGTCAAGCATTGCATCACCGATCGTCAGAACTCTGGCGCTGTCAAATCTAGGTAAGTTCATTCTGGTTTTCTCTTTGGGTTAGTGAATGACGCAAACACGCTCATAATACATTAACTTGGTTTATGACGATGAGACACGCTCGGGTTGCCCTAGTTCCATCATCGGTTTAAGACCCCACAAATTTTTTCGGAACCTTTTATCGCTATATTCAGTTTCGACCCGCGCCAGTGCGCTGGCAGACCTAGCTCGACGATCGTTCTCGGGCATCGAGACTATCTTGGAGATCACCTTGGAAAGGTCATCGACGCTATCGAGATCAAAAAGCCAACCGGTATCTCTCACCACTTCCGCTGGTCCACTTGCGTTCGAACTGATCAGTGGCGTTTCCGCAAGCATCGCTTCAAGTAACACAATACCAAAGGCCTCTGCTTCCCCAGAAGAGAAGACAAAAACATCGAGCGCAGGTAAATACCTATATGCCTCCGGCACATGACCGAGAAATACAAGCTGGTCCTCTATGGACAGTTTATTAGCAAGTTTCCTCAGGCTCATTTCCTCCGGGCCTGAGCCAATAAGTAATAGTTTTGCACCGTCGGGAACTTCTGATTTGGCGAATGCATTTAACAGTAGCGTATGGTTCTTCTTAACAACAAGCCTTCCCACTGTGCCTAACAGAAAATCATTTGGGTGCAGCCCCAATTGTTCTCTTGCCTCGGCCCGACTCTTAAGCCGCGCTTTCTGATTCATATCAATGGCATTATTTAAAGTATACAGCCGACCCTGTTCTTTTAGACCGGGGCAGTAGGATTCAACATCTTGCGTCACTGACGCTGAGACACCAAGCACCACGATTTGCTTTCGCCAAAAGGTTAGGAAGAGTGAACGCGTAATTCGTTTGAAAACCTTATGTTCGTGGGCAACTGCCAAAACAAGGTTCAGGTGGAAAAAGTAGCTCATCAAGCCAGCTAGGTAAATAGACTTGTAGCGGTGAGCGATCGCCAGATCAAACGATGATCGTCTGAACAGACGGTATACTTGAAAAATCGTCGTCCACTTGATGCCGCTCAGTGCACCCTTACCTTGATCAAGAAAGACAACCTCGTTGCCACCGGTCCGCAAGACAACATCTTCATCCGGCTTACCCCTGAGATACAACGTCGTGACATGTGCGTTCTCAAAAGCTGCGTTGTATTGCCTGCATATCGCCTGAAACGGCCCCTCATAATCATGACAAATCTGAATGACTTTGAGGCCCGCGCCCAAACTGGATTCCGATCTCACTATGATTCCCGATGTTTAGTCACTAACAGATCTTCAAGCACCATATATTGCAGATCAGAACCAAAAAACATTTCCAGCGCATCCCTCGGACTACAAACCATGGGTTCACCACGTCGGTTAAGCGAAGTGTTCAACACAACGCCATTTCCGGTCATCCCCTGAAGCTTCGTTAGCAAAGAATGATACTTAGGATTGGTCTCGGCATGCACAACCTGAACCCTTGCGCTTCCGTCTTTGTGAACAACCTCTGGCATCTTTTCTTTCCACTCGTCGGCCACGTTAAAAGTGATCGTCATAAAGTCCGCCTGGTGGTCTGATTCAATCACTTCCTCGGCGATCGAATCCAGCACGCTGGGACAAAAGGGTCGCCATCGCTCCCTGAACTTTATCTGGCTGTTAATCTTGTCCGCGATACCGCGTTGGTCAGCTCTACCCAGAATACTTCTACCGCCAAGCGCCCTAGGCCCAAATTCCATTCGCCCCTGAAACCAGCCTATTGGGTTTCCCTCAGCAATGAGTTCAGCCGCCTTAGCGACAACGTCTTCCAATACTTCAAACTCGGGTTTTTCAGGATGCGCTTCACAGGCTTGAATGCAGCTTTCGTTCGTGAAGTCTGGCCCTAAATAGACATGCTTCAGCGTCTCAGGTTCGACGCCTCTTTTCCAGCTCGCGTAAGCTGCAGCACCAACAGACGTACCTGAATCGTTAGCCGCGGGTTGAACAAATAGTTCATTCACATAGGGCAATTCAAGTATTTTTTGATTAAGTTTCACATTCAGAGCGCCACCACCCGCAAATGCCAACTTGCCTGTTTCCCTTAGTATATCGCCAAGATAATAATCAATCAGCTTTAAAGAGATCGTCTCATACATTTGTTGGATTGCCGCTGCGTAATGGACATAAGGGTCATCGGCGATATCCCCTTTTCGTCGCGGCCCTAGCCAGTCAACCAGGGCCTGACTGAAAAAAAAGCCCTTGCCGTCTTCCTTGTATCTGCGAAGACCGACGGTGTTCACAAGCTTTGTGTCAACCTTGATCTCTTTGCCATCAAACTCGATCAACCTAGACAAATCGTAAAGCTCGGCATTTCCGTACGGCGCCATACCCATCACTTTATATTCACCATCAAGCATCTCGAATCCGAGATATTCCGTGAAAGATGCGTAAAGCTGCCCTAATGAGTCCGGATCGTAAAACTCTTTAATTTTATGGATTACACCATGCTCGCCATAGCCGAAGAAGGTCGTGGCGTATTCGCCTTTGCCATCGATACAAAGAATCGCCGTCTTTTCTTTGAAACCGCTTAGGTGGTAGGCACTGCTTGCATGAGCAACATGATGCTCAATAGGGTCAAACTCAACCTGATGCCAATCAACATTGATTGCCTCGAGTAATTCCCGAACTCGGCGAATGTATCTGCGGTATCGGCGATTGCCATTAAGCAACACATCGACAACTCGGTCGGGTGCATACCAATATCTTTTTGCGTAATGCCAACGTGCCGGCGAAAGCAAACTGATTTCAGCGTAAGGCAAAGCAACAATATCGATGTCAGAGGGCTTTATACCGGCGTATTCCAGACAAAATCTGGCGGCTTCGACCGGCATCTGGTGAGTGGCATGTTTTTTTCGTATTAACCTTTCTTCCTCAACCGCTGCGACGAGTTTTCCATCGATATAAAGTGCAGCGGAAGGATCATGGCTTAACGCGCCGGACAACCCCAGAATAATTAAGGACACTACAGATATCCGTAAAGAGACAAACGGGAGTTATGTTAACTTATTGACGCTTGCGCGTCTGCACTATTCAGCCGAAGCAGCGACGTTAACCTCGCTCAACAGACCTCTAAACTGACTCGCAACTTCAGGTTGATCTTTCCAATTTTGCATAAACCTGTCGAGATCCTTGCTAAATGCACGATGGAAACTGGCTTGAGTTTTATGCTCCCGCATGGCATCCAGGTCGATGATAACAGGGCCCCCTTCTGCCATCAGGAAGTTGGTCGCTTTCAGATCACCATGGGAGATCTTACTCTCGGAAAGTTCGTGCAAAATACCGGCAAGCGCTTCGAGCTCACCGTTTGGCTTTTTGGTGTTTCTTAAACATTCGAGCGCGTCAACACCCTCGATATACTCGGTAATCAGATACGCCGTGCCCCGAATAGCACCGGCTCGGTTCTCTATCATTGCGATAGGTCTAAGCGAGCGAATACCCAAAAACTCCATTCGATAAGCGTTCGACCAGGCTGTCCAAGCTCTGCTCTTACGAAAGGCTCGACGTATAGCGTGCCCTGGCCCTTTGAGATTATATCTCTTGATCACCAACGATCGGTTATCGGTTTTAACCAAGGCGACTGTTGCGGAATTTCCGTCCTTGAGCAATTCCCCTTGTGCCATGTGATAATCCGGATCGCCAAGAATTGGCAACAAATCTTCATCAAGCGCGCTCCTTTCACACACTTGATAGCGATTGAAACGCTTTTCACAAGCAAATCGAGTACAGTCTCTAAACACCTTGTCCAAATAGTCTTTCTTGCGGCTTTCCCTGTTCCTCATCACTTCGCGTTGCAGCATCTTGACCCTTCTCTCATCTGCATCCCAGCTTCTCACAGCTTCATACGCCGGTAATACAATACTCACGAAGTCGTCAAACCTTGGATAAAATTGCGCAAAAAACCAACCCAGGTTGTGCAGACTGAAGCCGACCGGCAATGCCCCTTTGGTTATTCGGCTGACACCTCCGCCGTCGATAGTAAACAGGCGCCCTTTTGACAACAGGAAGTTCGCAAGATGAATATCTTCCTGAACAATGCCTTTTTGATGTAAGCGCGCAATAGCAATCATTGCCCGTGTGAGAATATCGACCCGCTCATCATCGCCAGTCGCCTCGCGCCAGCGATCAAACAGACCAATCGCGTCCGGCAGGTATTCAAAGGCAAGAATGTCACTACGACCACACTCACTTTTCCCTTGCCAAAGAAGTGTCGGTGTTCTGACATCGGCGTCTGCAATAAGACGAACCCCAGCAAGTTCCCGGTCCTTATTTCTCGTCGCCATTCGGCCCAGAAAGATTTTGACGAGCACGTCTTTTCCTTCGAATTCTGCGAGTGCAACAATCCTTTTACCCGGCAGTAATCTGAATATTTGCTTACATATCAGAGGTGCGACTTTTCCCGACTTGGCAACTTCCATGCGAAACGGGGCTACTACAGCCCTGCCCAGCTTGACTAGTCTTTTTGGATCAACAGTTTCCATACTGGTTAATTCACGTCCTTCGTTTGTTCCATTTGCCATTCTTTGAATGGTCGCAGCTTCCGTCTGCGCAGCTTTACCGATTACCCTGTAGGGCTCAGCCCTGCTTGCGAGGAGGAGTGCCTACTATAACAAGGATAAACGCTACATGAGTGGCATACAATTTTAGTTCGA
>CAJXBG010000021.1 GCA_913050215.1 uncultured Gammaproteobacteria bacterium | reverse complement strand
CGAGACGGTTCGGTATTGGTGATTCTTGTCAAGGAACGTCCTTCTATTGCTTCGATAGAGCTTGAGGGAAACAAAGCAATCAAAAGCGAAGCGCTGCTTGAGGGATTGAGTAACTCCGGATTATCAGAGGGTCAAATCTTCGAAAAGGTAACGCTGGAGCACATACGAACCGATCTCGAGCGGCAGTATGTCTCGCAGGGCCGATACGGAGCAAAGATCGTCGCGGACGTTGAAGAATTGCCACGTAATCGAGTGGCCTTAAAAATCAATGTCACCGAAGGTAATGTTTCGGGTATTCAGCACATCAACATTGTTGGTAATAAAGTTTTTGACAACGAAGAGTTATTAGAGGCACTTGAGTTAAAACTTCCTTCGCTGCTTTCCTTTTATACCAAGGACGATAAGTATTCGAGAGAGAAGTTAACGGGCGATCTCGAAACGTTAGAATCCTTCTACCTCGATAGCGGTTATCTTAACTTTACGGTCGATTCTACTCAGGTATCTATTTCACCGGACAAAGAAGACATCTACATAACGATTAACGTGACCGAAGGAGAGCGGTTCTCTGTCACTGAAGTGGATATCGCTGGTGAATTGCACGATGTGCCTGAGGCTGGCATCCGGGGTTTATTGCTGGTCAGGGAAGGGCAGGTGTTTTCCAGACAGTTGATGACTATCTCTGAAGAGCGGATTGAAACAGCGCTGGGTAATGCTGGCTACACGTTTGCGAGTGCAACCGGGCAACCTGTTGTCAACGACGCCGGTGATGGCGTTATCGTAAAATTCTTCGTGGATGCGGGTAATCGTGCCTATGTGCGGCGAATTAACTTTCGAGGTAACACCATTACCCAGGATCAGGTGTTACGTCGTGAGATGCGTCAGCTTGAAAGTGGCTGGGCTTCAACTTCCGCCATCGAGCACTCCAAGGTACGACTTGAGCGTTTAGGTTTTTTCCAGGAAGTTAACGTTGAGACGCCAGCAGTTGCCGGGTCTGACGACCAAATCGATGTCGATTACACCGTGGAAGAACAACCGACCGGCTCTGTGTCCGCAACATTGGGTTACGCCCAAATTACCGGCATCATCCTCGGTGCCAGTTATCAACAAAATAATGTGTTTGGCACGGGTAACAGTGTGAACGTGGGTGTTAACCACAGCCGGTTCCAGACCTCATATAATTTCTCATTTTTTGATCCGTACTACACCGTCGACGGTGTGAGTCGTGGTTACTCTGTGTTTTATAGAAGCAGCGATTATGATGAGCGGAATATCGCCAGGTTCTCTACAGACTCGTTCGGTGGCAGTGTTAATTTTGGTTATCCTATCAGCGAAGTATCGCGGGTAGGCATGAGTGTTGGCTACGAAAACACGAAAATCAAAGAAGGTGTTGTTCCAGCGCAGGAAATTTCAGATTTTCTTGACCGTGAGGGGAATAAATTTAATTTGATCACCCTTTCAGCGTCCTACCAGATGTCTGCGCTCAATCGGGGGCTGCTGCCAACAGGTGGTCGGTCTCAATCGATTTCTTTTGAAATGTCAGTCCCCGGTAGTGAGCTTGAGTTCTACCGAATTAACTATAACGGACAGATTTTCTTTCCTTTGGTGCGGGGCCTGACGCTGCGACTAAAAACCGAGTTAGGGTATGGTGACGCTTATGGCGGCACGGAAACTTATCCTTTTTACAAGAATTTCTATTCGGGAGGGTTTGGCTCGGTTAGAGGCTATGAAACGAATACATTGGGCCCAAGATCAACGCCCGCACCTAATGATACGTTTCGCAGAATTGACCCCATAGGCGGAAACTTGGTAATCGAAGCTACCGCTGAGGTGTTGTTCCCGCTGCCATTTATTGAGGATCAAAGACAGATTAAGTCGGTACTCTTTGTCGATGCAGGTAATGTTTTCAATACTAATTGCGCCCCTGTTAGCGAAGTTTGCTACGATCTTGATAATGGTGAATTACGTTATTCTGCCGGTATAGCGGTGACCTGGATCACGGGCTTTGCCCCCATCAGCTTCAGTTTATCAACGCCATTTAATAAAAAGCCCGGCGATGAAGCTGAGGTTTTCCAATTTGAACTCGGCAAAACATTCTAGGTTCGGACGAGCACCGTTGAGGCAGCGCGTATTGGAAACTCTCTGGAACACTTTTTGCCGTTTGGCCCTAGAATTTTTCCAGTAAATAAGGTTCCAGCCTCTGGACGAGGGAAAAATATGGGGATGTTGGATTAAGCGAGACGTATTAAGGCTAGATCGAGAAATATGTCATTGAATCGCTGCTGTGGATGTGTAAACATCCGCTCCTCTGAATCGGACGCTCGGATTGACTGGGTGGTTCGGGTAGTTTTTGGCGGTGAGACACGGGTTGAAAACATCGCCGGGAAAAATGACACAAAAAACATAATATTGAGCACCTGAGGAGAATTTTCTGTGCAGATCAAACAACGCATTCTGGCTGTTTTAACAGCGCTTACGTTTCTGGGCGCGGCACCTGCGGCCCTTGCTGAAGTAAAATTGGCGGTGGTTGACGTTCAATCGGCCATATTGAACTCTGAGAGTGCCAAGAAGATCTCAGCGCAAATCTCTGGTGAGTTCACCAGAGAACAGGAGTCTATTAAGAAGCTTCAAACAGACGCCGCTGTTTTGCTTGAAAGAATGCAAAAAGACGGCGAAGTCATGAGTGAAGCAGAAAAGCGCAAGGTTCAGCAGCAGATTGAATCTATCAATAATGATTTTGTCTATGAACGTCAAAAGCTTCAAAGATCGATTGAAGAGCGTCAAAAGGAACTCTTCGCGGGTATTGATCAACGCGTCCAGTCTGCCATCAACGAGATTGTTTTAAGTGATGACTACGACATCATTCTGCCCCGTCAAGCGGCACTTTACGTGGGTGATCTATATGACATCACCCGTAAGGTGACTGAAAAGCTCAACATGATTGACGCGAAGCAGTAGCACAAAAAAGAAGGGCATTCAGATGAATTCCCGGTAATTCCTTCTCTCTGGTCGAGAGGTGTTACCTTTAAAGACGGAGATCGGTTATCAATCTAAAGGAAATAGCCCAGAGGCTAGACCTTGAAATCGTAGGTGATGGATCAGTCGAGATTAGTGGCATCGCTAATCTGGTTGATGCGTCAGCCTCCGAGTTGACCTTTCTATTTAGCGCCAGTTACAAAAAACATCTTGAAGAGTCATCAGCTGGCGCCATCGTTCTTAGGAGCGAAGATGCTGATGGTTGTCGTCTTCCTGCCATTATTTCTCCCCAACCTAGACTAACCTGGGCACGTGTGGCGGCTTTGTTTGATCCTGAGCCTTTGCCCGATGGCAATGTGCATGCTTCCGCTGTGATTCACCCAGATGCGCGACTCGCCGAGGGTGTCACCGTCGGTGGAAATGCTGTGATCGACGGTGGCGTCGTGATTGGCGCTGGTAGTGTTATCGGTGCAGGGTGTGTCATTGGTCGCGGAACGAAAATAGGCGCGGACTGCAGATTAAACCCCAATGTGACCTTGTACCATGATGTACGGCTCGGTGATCGTGTCATCGTTCATGCTGGCGCGATAGTCGGGGCGGACGGGTTTGGTTTTGAATTTGATGGCGCCACAGGCGCGCTGGTTAAAATTCCACAGGTCTATGGTGTCAGGATTGGCAATGATGTTGAGATCGGCGCTGGAACAACAATCGACCGTGGGGCCTTGAATGACACGGTTATTGGTGATGGTGTTAAGCTGGATAATCAGGTTCAGATCGGCCACGGCACCGAGGTGGGTGCTAATACAGCGATCTCCGGTTGCACGGCGATAGCCGGGAGCACCAAAATTGGTGCTTACTGTTTGATCGGTGGTGCGGTCGGCATCATTGATAACATTGAAATCGCGGACCAGGTTGAGATAACAGCGAAGTCTTTGGTCAGCCAGTCAATTAAAGAGAAAGGACGTTATTCTTCTGGTACTGGACTGATGGTCAGTCGAGATTGGAAACGAAGTATTGTGGCTTTTAAGAAGCTGGACGATTTAGTTAAACGGGTACGAGGATTAGAGTCAAAATGGAAGTAACAGACATCTGGAATTTATTGCCGCACCGCTACCCGTTCTTGCTAGTAGATCGTGTGCTTGAATTCGAAGCGGATAAACGGATCGTCGCGATTAAGAATGTCACAATCAATGAACCTCAGTTCACTGGCCACTTTCCAAATTCCCCAGTTTTCCCCGGGGTGATGATTGTTGAGGCGCTGGCGCAGGTATCAGGAATCCTTGCATTCAAAAGTCGAAACAGAACGTTAGACGACGGTTACATTTATTATCTTGCAGGGACAGATAAAACCAAATTTAAACATTCCGTTGTTCCAGGCGATCAACTCAGACTAGAGGTCGAGATTGTGAACCTGCGAAATCATTGGCTCAAGGCATCAGGTAAAGCCTACGTCGGTGATAAACTTGCCTGCTCAACGCTTCTGACATGTGCGGAACAAAAAGTCTCCTGAGTGAGCAGGATCTGACTATCGCGCTAGTCGCTGGTGAACTTTCCGGCGACAATCTCGGCGCTCCGCTCATTCTTGCCATTAAGCAGGTCTACCCCAAGGCCAAGTTTGTTGGCATCGGTGGTCCCCAGATGATTGCCGCAGGGCTTGAAAGCTGGACCGATATCGAAGATCTGTCGGTTAACGGATTTGTCGATCCGATCAGGCGACTACCGTCATTACTCCGTATACTACTCGGCACCCGTGACCGAATCACACAGATTGCGCCTGATTGCTTTATCGGTATTGATTTTAACTTTTTCAATGGCTTGCTCGAAGGCATGGTGAAGAAACGTGGCATAAAAACAGTCCACTATGTCTCACCCTCTGTGTGGGCCTGGCGCAGGGGACGCATTAAAAGCCTGAGACGTAATCTTGATTTAATGCTGACCCTCTACCCTTTTGAAACGCAGATCTATCGTGACAACGGCATCAATGTCGAATTTGTGGGTCATCCAAAGGCGGATGAGATATCAGAAGTGCAGCGAATCGATGCTAAGGCTGAGGCGAGGAAAAAGTTAGATTTACGATTTGAAGCAGCGATCCAGGAGCCGCCGGTTATCGCGATGTTGCCAGGAAGCAGAGGCAGCGAAGTCAAATTGTCCGCGCCCGATTTCCTAATGGCTGCACAAATAATTTCTGAACAAAAGCCCGGGTCCTGTTTCATCATTCCCGCCGCGAACCAGAAGCGGCATGCTCAGATGGCGGGCCTGATCAAACAGCATGCACCGCAGCTTCACATTAAGCTTGTGATGGGCGAGTCACAAACGGCGATGTTAGCGGCAGATGCCGTATTGGTGAATTCAGGCACTGCAACGCTGGAAGCGATGTTGTTAAGACGCCCGATGGTGATGTCTTACAGATTAGGATCGCTGACTTATGCTGTTGTCTCACGAATAGTTTCAATCAAACACTTTGCTTTACCGAATATTCTGGCAAATGAAAAAATTGTACCCGAGTACCTGCAGTCGAACGCTACACCGGAAGCGTTGGCGAATGCGCTGCTTGAACTTCTGGAAGATGATGAGCACCCAGAGCTGATGAAACGGTTTGCAAGCATTCATGCTGATTTGAAACGCAGTTCCGGTGAAGTCGCCGCAACGGCGATATTGACGCTGTGTGATAAGCGGGTAGATTGAATGTATTGGCGAGAGTTTTGTGCAGGTGTGGATGAAGTGGGGCGTGGACCACTGGCAGGTGCTGTTGTAGCGGCAGCGGTAGTATTGGATACTTTTCGCACCATTCCCGGACTTCGCGACTCAAAAGCACTGTCGGAGAGAAAGAGAGAAGTACTCGATCTCGAAATTAAAGAAAAAGCGCAAAGTTTTTGTATTGCTCGAGCAGAGGTCGAGGAAATTGATGAAATTAATATTCTCCAAGCAAGTTTGCTGGCGATGCAGAGAGCAGTGGCAGGTCTCAATGGCCAGGTAGATTTTGTTGTGGTAGATGGAAACAGAACACCGATGTTTGCTTGTCCTTCCGAATGGCTGATCAAGGGAGATTCAAAGTTCGACGCAATCAAGGCGGCATCGATTATCGCAAAAGTTGCGCGTGATCGGGAAATGGTCGAGATGGATGCACGGTATCCCGGTTATGGGCTCGCCAAACACAAAGGTTATCCAACCCCTCAGCATCTTGACGCGCTGAAAAAGCAGGGTCCCAGTCCCATTCATAGAATGTCTTTCGGCCCCTGCAAAGAAGCCTTGTTGCAAAAGGGGCTTAGCACCAGAGCCTGAAGAGGCCGTTTCGCTCTCTACTTAGCACCGTTTCATGTGTGTTCTAAATACATTTCATTGACGTCCTGTCAGTCTGTTACTCGGTCGTTTAAACTTGTCGAAAACGCAATACGTATCATAGGGTAGTTTGGAAAAAGTATGAGTGATGAAAAAGAGTTTGATGTGGTTTTCCTTGGTGCAACGGGCTTTACCGGTCAGTTGTTGGTTGAATATGTCTACAATCGTTATGGTTTGACCAGTGACCTGAAATGGGCAATTGCCGGGCGTAACCAGAACAAACTGGAAAGTGTCGCCCGTAACGTGGCGGGTGATGATGCGGATTCGATACCGCTTATCGTGACCGACAGTAACAGCGAAAGCTCGGTGACAGACCTCGCACAGAGAACCCGTGTTGTGTGTACGACCGTTGGCCCCTATGCAATGTATGGTAATGAGCTAGTCAAAGCGTGCGCAATAAATGGTACCCACTATTGTGATTTAACCGGTGAGGTTCAATGGATGCGCCGGATGATTGATCTTTATGAAACAACAGCACAGAGCACGGGTGCCAAAATTGTGCATACCTGCGGGTTCGATAGCATACCTTCGGACTTGGGCGTTCATTTTGCTCAAGCGGAGATGCAAAAAAATCATGGCACCTATGCTCGGGAAGTCAAATGTCGTATCGGAGAAACAAAAGGCGGCATGAGTGGCGGAACGGTTGCCAGTATGATGAATATGATGGAGGAGATGAAAACTGATCCTTCGCTACGAGGACTTTTGGCTGACCCATATTCTCTTAATCCAGTGAATACGCCACCCGGCACTGACAAGCAGGATCAGATGGGCGCAAGTTACGATCATGACTTCAGACAATGGACCGCACCTTTCGTCATGGCGGCAATAAATACAAGGGTTGTCAGACGAAGTAACGCGTTGATGAATTTCATTTATGGCGCTGATTTTAAATATACTGAGTCGATGGCGGTGGGTGATGGTCCAGCGGGTTATCTAAAAGCCATGGCGATTGCCGGTGCCTCGGTATTGATGGGGCTGGTTTCTGCATTTGATCCAACAAGGGCATTAGCAAAACCAATGCTTCCCGCACCAGGAGAAGGACCAAGCCGGGAGACGATTGAGGCGGGCTTTTTTAATATTGAATTGTTTGCAAAGGGTGTGAACAAAGACGGTAATGCCGCGAGTGTTAAAGTTAAGGTGACAGGCGACAAAGATCCTGGTTATGGCGCCACATGTAAAATGTTGGCGGAAAGTGCAATTTGTCTCGCTCAAGATGAACTTGAGACAGAGGGAGGTGTTTGGACGCCTTCTACGGCCATGGGCGATGTGCTGATAAAGCGATTACAAGAAAATGCGGGTATGACGTTTGAATGTTTAGCTGTTGTACCGGCACTCGACAATTAGCCTAATTGCCGAGCGATTAAACAATCACTGGAGTGCTTCAAGGGTTCAGAGAATATCGTGATCAGTGGTTGCCTGACGTAATATGCAGCCCTAGTGATTGAAAAGATGCGAGGCAACACCGGTAACCCCGGGCTTGGTCTGAAATATACTGCCAGCAAGGGGTTGTTGTGCTAGCTCTGCCTCGGTAAGCCCTTGAGCTGCTGTGGTGATAAATAAGGTATCAAGATTCTTCCCTCCAAAAGAGCAGCTAGTGACGTTGGCTACTGGCACTTCAATCTTGTTTAAATATTTGCCTGTTGAATCAAATGTTGAAATACCCCAACCTCCGTACTCACAAACCCAGATATTTCCCTGATCATCTACTGTCATTCCGTCCGGGTGGCCGTGCTCAGGTCCGAGTTCAATGAACAGCTGCTTGTCTGTGATGCCATCCTTGGATAACCCGAAGCGATAAATTTTCTTGAGCACAGAATCAGTGTGGTAAAGGAACTCCCCGTTTCTCGAAAATGCAGGGCCGTTTGTAATGTGGTAGCCAGTATCTTCTGTTGAGACAGTCAGGTTGTTATCAATCCGATAGAGTGTTCCCGTCGCGTTGGTTTCTTCGTCGTCCATTGAGCCAGCCCACAGGTTGCCATAGCTGTCGACTTTTGCGTCATTAAATCTGTTGGTGGGTATCGAGCCTTCGATATCAACAAGTAACTTCAGGCTTGCATCAAAGTCAGCTAATCCGGCTACGCCGTCACGGGTTGTGACCACGAATTCGCCGCTGCGCGTTGGCGCAATGCTCGTGAGCTGCTGAGGAAAATGTCTAGCCCTGTGCTCACGTGTATCAAGATTGAGTTGATGGAGCTTGCAAGCTTTAATGTCGACCCAGTAAAGGTAGCCATCGTGCCAGAGGGGTCCCTCAGCGAGTTGTTGGTTTTCCTGATAAACGAGTTCCACAGCTTGATCCTGACGCTAAATACCAAAGTGCACATTATGCTAATGTGGATTAAAAAGAAACACGACGTCTGCAGACATGAGAGGCACGCCATCGCCATCGCCATCGTCATTGCAATAGCTGCTCGTTGGGTGATTTAAGTGGGTGTGATCTGCACTAGGCTAAGAGATTTTTTCAGGTTCTTGAAGGGAAAGTTTACGGATCGGTCGCGGCAGAAAGGATCGCATAGGGTTGTCATGTCTCGTCTCAATTTCTGTCTTGTGGGACAGATTTAGGATACCGTATAGGCTTGAAAATAACCCGTATCCAGGTGGCAGCTTTAAAGCGCAACGCCTATCGGTCCATGGCTGTCACAGTGAACGGTTCTGTCATCATGCGAAGGACTCAGAGCAGGAAATAGTGCTCGCATATATGAATGACGGTTGTGCCAAGTTTAGGCTAACGGAGCATATGCGCGCTGTCTCACCCGATTTTCTAAAACCACAATTAATCAAAGCGGAAGCTATTTAAAAGTGATTAACGAATATAAAAGTAAGGGTTACGTGTTATGTAAAAACTTTGTGTCGACCGAGAAATTGAAAACACTTGAAACTGTGTTGATCAGTTTTCATGAAGCGTGGACAGAAGCGCATAAAGAATTTTATGAATCACAGGCGGTAAACAGCGCCTACTTAACCGGCACAAAATATTTATCCTCAGATCAACGCATGACATTGTTTAGCTTTGTCTGCCAGGAAAAACTGTTGCAGTTTGCCTCAGCGCTGATTCCTGAAGGTCCTGCATTCATGAATACCCAACTCTTTTTCAACCCGGTCAACCCTGATCAAAAAAATTATTGGCACCGGGATATCCAATACAATGGAATGAGTATTGCAGATCAGCGGAAGATGATTCAGCGAATAAATGTGATTCATTTTCGTATTCCCCTTCGCGATGAGCCAGGTATGGAATTCGTTCCCGGAAGCCATGTGGCATGGGATACAAACAAGGAGCAGGATGTTCGGTTAGCCAATAACGGCTGTGCTGTTTCAGATGATTTGAGCACAGGCGTCAAAGTGCCACTCAAAGCGGGAGATCTCCTGATCTTTTCTGCGAACATGATACATCGTGGGTTGTATGGCGGTGATAGGCTTTCGTTTGACATTTTGCTTTGCGATCGGGACCCTGACCTGCTCGCTTTTGCGGCGCTCGATTGCTTGCCCGATGAAAATCAGATCGCGAAGTTAGCACATTCAGAACTGTTTACTGCAACGCGTAGGTGCATGAAAACGGCCGAGCCGGAATGAGTCGGAATAGATAATCCCCAAGGTGAAAGGATTTATTGAAGTCTGATGTCGAAGCTTCAAAATGTGAACAACACAATGACCAGCGACATTCATAGTAAGACAACCAGAGAAATAACCTCAAGACAGCTGAGTGCGAACAGTGGTGCTCAATCGTTGATGGCGGTTTCGATGGCCTGGATGGATTCACTTTATGACCACGATCAACACATGCTGCGACATCCTGACCAGCCAAAACAGCATATGGTCAGGGAGTCTCTATGGTATGCGCTAGGATTGGTTTTCGAGTCGCTCCAAACGGGCGAACGTGATGCCCGCATAAAGCGTGTAGTGGAAATAGTCAGCAATGTGCTTGCCTGTCAGTACAACACGCCTGGCAAAATTTGGCATGGCACATTTAAACGTGCACCGCAGGAATCTGACCCGCCCGATGGCGCCGTTATATGGAAAGACTACGATCCTAACTGGCGGCAATTTGTTGGCACTATCTTGTTGCTGCTGCGAAGACTAGAAGGCCATTTGGTGCTCACGAGACTGGTGCCAGCCATAGATGCCGCGCTGATCAGATGTATTGAAGGGGAACCGGTGAACAGGGTCCCGCCTGGCTACACAAACATCGCGTTAATGAAAGCCTGGCTCGAAATAGAAGCCGGCGATCTGGTTGACGCCAGTATCCAGGCGCGAGGTTTGTCTTATGCGCATAAAATCAGGGAGGCGTTTTGTAAGCATAATGCCTTCGCTGAATACAATTCCCCGACTTATTACGGTATCAATTTTTTTGCCCTCGGACTTTGGCAAAATTTTTCGGATGACCTTGAAGAGATGGGCCGAGAAATAAATACGCGCCTGTGGGCAGATGTTGCGCGTTTTTATCATGCGGGTATGAAAAACTTATGTGGCCCATGGTCTCGATCCTACGGCATGGATATGCAGCACTATGTGTCAGCACTGAGTTTATGGATTTGGGCGGTGACCGAGAAGAGCGCGGCGCCATTTCCTCAATCAACCAGCGATCTGGTTCACGGTCACGATTTTTGTCTTGGCCCCATCGCGGCATTTTCGGCGGTCGCTATCGACCCTGACATTAAAGAGAGATTAACCAGCTTTGAACAATCACAAATTATCAGCCAGCAGATCTCGTCTGATCCTCTGCGTAAAGCGGAAGCTTATCTCTCGCCAAACCTTATGATTGGTCTCGAATCTTCAAGCCGAAGTTTCCACGGGACTGATCAATACCATCCCCTCACAATCCATTGGCTCAAGTCTGACAATGCGGTTGGTTGGTGTCGGTTAAGATTTAAGGGGAGTACGGTTGGTAGTTTGAATCAAAATATACTTGAATTGAAATTCACCGCCGACCCACAGGTAACCTCTGCTAGTCTGCAGTTTAGCGATTGCATCCGGTTAGATGCGCTTTCGGTCAGCAGTGACGGTCTGACAATGACCTTGAAGACTGGTTGCCAGCTTGAGGCCGACGGTAATAATCTCACCATCACATTCCCAAATTCATTGCGTGAGAATGCAGTCTCGATTATTTGTAAAGTAGATGATCAGGAGCTGGCTAGATCTTAACCATTCCTCCGTCAACCATCAGCGATTGGCCGGTAATATTCATCGAATCTTGTGACACCAGGAATATTACGGCATTGCCAATATCCTCAACGGTCTGCTCGCGTCTTAGTGGGGTGCGATCGAAGATGTCTGGATAACGTCCCTTTGCTATGCCTTCAAACCATTCCCTAGGATCCATGCCGCTGTATTCGGGAATGTTTTGCACGGCATTTTGTGCGCCGCTCTTCCATGCGTCTGTATAAATGATGCCAGGACAAACCGCATTTACATTGATGTTAAACGGCCCAAACATTTCTGCTTGGGTTTGCGTATAGCTGATTAGTGCCGCTTTCATCGCACCATAGGCTGGGTGAACGAAAGAATTTAATGCTTTGTCTGAGAGTGAGGTGCGACCCGCTATAGATGAGATATGGATCACTTTACCGGTCTTTCGTTGTTTCATATGAGGAATTACAGCCTCGGTCATCAATACAACGGGTTTCAGATTTTGACCATATAAGCCATCCCATACCGAGGCGGTTAAGCCCAGTTCGTGTTCCGGCGGTTTTTCAGATTGCTTGGGACCAGCGCCGACATTGTTTACCAAAATATCGATCTGGCCATATTCGCTCAATGCCAGATCTCTTAGAGCGATCATCTTTAGCGGGTCGGTAATGTCGCCGCTTAGGCTGATCACTTCTGCGCCCAATTCTTTAATCGCGTCGACAGTATTTGCCAGCGTCTTTTCAGAAAAAGAGTTAACGACCAGACGAGCGCCTTCGGTAGCAAGTGCCAGTGCTATCCCCTTGCCAATGCCGCGTCCTGCAGCGGTCACAATCGCGACTTGACCTTGTAATTTCATAAACCGCACCTCTGTTATATTGTGTTGAGTTCTTTTCTGCAAGTTTTTCTTGGTGATCAAGAATGAAGCAGCATGACTTATATGTTAGCTATTTACCAAAGACTAACAGAAGCTAGGCGCTCCTCAATTCATTTCGATTCCACCGGATACTGACAACGCTATTCCCGTAATATTTTTTGCGCTCGCAAGATAGACCGCAGCTTGTCCCATATCCTCGACCGATTGTGGGCGGCCAAGCGGGATCTCTTGAGATACATTGGCTTCAAACGTGCGATTTTTTTCATCAGCATCCGTTGTGTTCATTGGCATCAGATGCTCTAGCCACATTGCTGTACCCACGATGCCAGGACAAATAGCGTTAACCCGAATGGCTTTCGGTGCTAATTCAAATGCTAAGGACTGAGTGATGCCAACCGCAGCAAACTTGGAACCGCAATAAGCGGACATATTTGCGTGTCCTTTCTTGCCTGCAATTGATGCTGTATTTACGATGGCAGCGTTATCTGATTCACTCAGTGCAGGTATCGCAGCTTTAGCCATCAGGAAAATACCTTTTGTGTTGACGGCGAATACACTATCCCAATCTTCTTCTGAGAAGTCGACGACCGGGCCGGTTTGAACGACACCGGCGTTGTTAATCAACACGTCGAGTTGGCCAAACCGATCAACCGTGGCCTTCACGGCATTTTCGCAGCTGGCGCGATCTGTGACATCCAGCCCGCAACTCGCGACCTCGCCTAATGCGCCCGCGCTGTCTATCGCTTTGTCCATATCGTCCTTGTTTGCTAACCCGTAATTCCACTCGCTCTCTGATTCAAGCCCGAGATCTGCGATCATTACCCTGCAACCGATGCTGGCAAACGCCTTCACAATGCCTAGACCAATACCCCGTGCCCCGCCGGTGACCAAAACCACTCGATTATCCATTATATTTATCCTTAATATGTGATGGCGATGGCCGATGCCACCCATGTTTTCTGCGTTGCATGATAACGGGATAAGGAGTGAGTACCAATCCAGTAGACACGAATCGAGATCATGTCATCAAAAGAGCGCCGTGGGGCTATTTTAATCGGTGTGATGTGCTGCTAGGAAAACTTTAGATCGAGGCAAATACAGTAACGCGTTTAAGGCTTAAAAACGTTCAATCGATGCTTGCAGGCCTACTAACGATGGCCGTTTTGACAAAGCTGCTAGATGTTTTGAGGCGGTTGACTCGGGATTAGAAACAGCGTTTGAACCTTCAGAAGTCTATCTTCGGGCAATAAGATATTTGAGCGCTGCCTATGAAGAGGAGACGCTTTCTTTGAAAATTTAAACGGCGCTCAACGTGCCTGTTTTACTCACTGAGCGCTATTTCGAGTTGGCTTCTTGTTGGAGCGGCTTTCTAAATAACGCTGACGTTAAGGGCTTGAGGGCCTTTCTGTCCGTCTTCAACGTCAAATTGTACTTCCTGTCCATCGGTGAGCGTCTTGAAGCCGTCACCAGTGATAGCTCTGAAATGTACAAATACGTCATTACCATTTTCACGCTCGATAAAGCCGAAGCCCTTTTTTTCGTCAAACCATTTTACGCGGCCAGTTTGTTCTGCCATTTAACTATTCCCCCAGGAATAAGTATTTTGTTCCCGACGGCGGTATCCGCCAATTCGATTAAAGTGCTGGAAGGTGCAGAAGATGCTTACGTAAGAACAAAACGAGAAAAACATCGAAATTGCACATACATAAATAACTGCTGTAACCTGTGTCAGCTCCGGCAGCATATATCATCTCTGAACAAAGTAAAATCCCTTATAAGATTTCGTTGGCTATCTAAGTGGATGTGTTAGAGACTAAAAATAGCGCTTAAAAAGCAGGCTGTATGCGATAATAAGGTAGGCCTTAAGTGTTCAAGTATCTGGAAGCGATGCGCACTTGCGATCGTGTTAGTTAAAACATGCGACGCCTTTTACAGCAATGAGGGAAAGCGTCCCCTTGTGCAGTCAAGCGAGGAATCCACACCTAAAAAGTCGGCAAGACTCCGTATGAAGCTAGTGCTTACCTGTTACAAATTCAAACAACTGCTGCTTATCGGCGCTGGGGTTCTCGCGTCCTGAAGCCGAAAATATTTTGAGACTGACAAATGAATAAACGACAAATCGAGAATGTTACCGTGATGGTTAACGACTATGACGAAGCGATTAAGTACTATCGAGAATCGATGGGTTTTAGGCTGGTAGAGGATACCCCCATTGGTGGGGTAAAAAGGTTTGTGCGAATGTCACCGGGCGAAAAAGGTCCTTGCATTTTACTTGCAACACCCAGCAAGCCCCAACAAAAAGATTTTGTGGGTAATCAGACAGGTGGCGGCGTATTTCTTTTTCTGCACACAGACAATTTCTGGCGCGACTATGAAAACCTGAAAGCACAGGGTGTCGAAATGACTGAAGCACCTCGCCATGAGGTATACGGTACGGTTGTTGTTTTCCGTGATTTATATGGAAACCTTTGGGATTTGGTGCAACCTCCTGCGGACGTGTCGAAAATCGAAGAGTCTGATGTTGCGGCGTTACCCCGTTTGGAAGTGATGTCAGAAAAATACGCTGTTCATCGTCTGGCGGCGGGTTGCGCCGTGCCAGAAGAAGTCTTCGCTGGAGATTTTTTCTCTGTGACGGCAACAGATGAAGAACTATCGATAGTCTGCTCAGAAAAGATTGCTATTAAGAGCGACAATACTGAATCGGACTGGCGGTGTATTAAGGTTGTCGGTCCTCTGGAATTTTCCATGACGGGTGTGCTGGCAAGGTTAAGTCAGGCCCTTGCAGATGCCAATGTAAGCATCTTCGCTATTTCGACGTTCGACACGGATTATTTGTTAGTAAAATCTGACAAACTTGGTGAGGCGATCGAAGCGCTTGTCGGGTCGAGCTATGAATTTATATCCTAAAAGCGGCATTGAAAACGGGTCGGAAAAAATTGAGGAGGAGTGCGTGATGGAACAAATCACATGGCAGGATTTTCAAAAAGTTGAGCTGCGTGTGGGCACAATTCTTGATGTTGAGGACTTTCCCGAAGCTCGGAACCCTGCCTTCAAATTGAAGATAGATTTTGGTGAAGAAATTGGTATAAAAAAATCGAGTGCTCAGATAACTGATATTTACGAGAAAAATGATTTGCTCGGCAAGCAAGTCATGGCGGTCGTGAATTTCCCCGTAAAGCAGATTGGACCGATGATGTCGGAATGCCTTGTCACCGGGTTCCATGATGCCTCTGGTGCGGTTGTTTTAGTCAGCCCTGATGATCTCGTGCCGAATGGGGCGAAACTTCTGTAACTTGTTGATTTAGTGGTTCGGAAGCAGGGATATTCACCATTGGCTACTTCAGCGCTTTAGGCTGACTGCTCCTTGGTTTACTATAGCTCGTAGAGTTGGCCAATCAGAACAAAACAACCATCCCAGACATCGCGAAGTCAAAGTAAATCATGTCACCTAAATTCATCCACTTACGTCTTCACACTGAGTTCTCACTCAGTGATGGTACAGTGCGGGTGAAGCCACTGATGACGGCGCTTGCGGAGCAGGGTAGTCCCGCAGTTGCGGTGACCGACATTAATAACCTGTTCGCCCTCGTTAAATTTTACAAGGCAGCTACTGCGGCAGGTATTAAGCCAATTATCGGTACAGACGTCTGGATCGAAGCAGATAATGCGCAGGATGATCCAACGCCTCTGGTGCTGCTTGCTCGTGATGAAAAAGGGTATCGAAATCTTTCAGAGTTGTTGTCCCGGGCCTATCTTGAAGGCCAGCGACTTGGCAAGGCGCTCCTCAAAAAGGCCTGGCTTGGAGAGCAGAGTGAAGGGTTGATAGCCCTGTCTGCCGGCGCGTACGGAGATGTCGGTAAAGCCATCTTGGCAAACAAGCGTGACGAAGCCGTGCACCGTGTGAAAGACTGGATGGCGATGTTTCCCAATGCGTTTTATCTGGAGCTGCAAAGAACTGGACGAAACGAAGAAGAGGTTTATATTCACGGTGCCGTGGATATCGCTGCTGAACTCGAATGTCCCGTAGTGGCCACAAATGATGTGAGATTTCTTAACGTCGAAGAGTTCGAGGCCCACGAAGTCAGAGTTTGTATCCATGATGGCAGAACGCTGGACGATCCGCGCCGTGAACGGCGTTACAGCGAAGAGCAGTATCTGCGCTCACCGGAGGAAATGTGTGAACTATTTGCTGACATCCCGGAAGCAGTAGAGAACACCATAGAGATTGCACGGAGATGTTCAGTAGATGTCGATTTGGGTAACTACTATCTGCCCGAGTTTCCAATTCCAGAGGGCTATACAACGGAAGAATTTTTCTGCGAAGTTTCCGAGCAAGGGCTGAATAAGCGCCTTGAAAAAATCTTCGACACCAGTGCGCCTGAGTTTGCTGACCAAAGGAAACCCTACGACGAAAGGCTAGCCTTCGAGTTGGGCATCATTAACAACATGGGTTTTCCTGGTTATTTCCTCATTGTGATGGAGTTCATCCAGTGGTCAAAAGAAAATGACATTCCGGTCGGACCTGGTCGAGGTTCCGGTGCCGGTTCGCTGGTTGCTTACGCTTTATTAATTACCGATGTTGATCCCCTAGAGTACGATCTGCTTTTTGAGCGGTTTCTGAATCCTGAGCGTGTGTCTTTGCCTGACTTTGACATTGACTTCTGTATGGACGGTCGAGATAAGGTGATCCAGCATGTGGCAGATCAGTATGGCCGTAATGCGGTTTCGCAGATTATTACCTTCGGTACCATGGCTGCGAAAGCAGTCGTCCGGGATGTGGCCCGGGTGCAGGGTAAACCCTATGGTTTAGCTGACAAGTTATCGAAACTCATACCCTTTGATCCCGGCATGACGCTGGAAAAAGCGCAGGAGGAAGAGCCTCTTCTAAGAGAATTTCTGCAGCAAAGTGAAGAAGCTCAGGAAATCATGGAGATGGCCCTCAAACTTGAAGGGTTGACCCGAAATGTCGGTAAACATGCCGGCGGGGTAGTCATCGCGCCAACCAAGATCAGCGATTTCTCGCCCATTTACTGTGATGAAACCGGCGGTAACTTCATGACGCAGTTCGACAAGGATGATGTCGAACAGGCGGGGCTGGTTAAATTTGATTTCTTGGGGCTACGTACACTGACTGTCATTGATAACGCGCTGAAGAGTATTAATGCTCAACGTGAGATGGAGAGCCAGCCGATCGTCGACATAGAAGCTATCTCGCTCGAAGAACCAGCGATTTACGATAATTTCAAAAAAGCCAAAACCACGGCTGTGTTTCAGCTTGAATCCCGTGGCATGAAAGATCTAATGAAGAAGGTTAAGCCCAGTCGCTTTGGAGACATTGTGGCGCTGGTGGCACTTTTTCGTCCCGGTCCGATGCAGTTGGCAGACGACTTTATCCGTCGCAAACATGGCATCGACGAGGTCGACTACCTCCATCCGAGTCTGAAGCACGTGCTTGAAGGCACTTATGGTGTGATGCTTTATCAGGAACAGGTGATGCAGATAGCCCAGGTGCTTGCCGGTTATTCGCTCGCGGACGCGGACCTGTTGCGTCGAGCAATGGGCAAGAAAAAACCAGAAGAAATGGCGAAACAAAGGGCGGTATTCCTTCAGGGGGCAATGAAAAACGACGTGCCTGAATCTCAGGCGGGTCATATTTTTGATTTGATGGAGATGTTCGCTGGCTACGGCTTTAATAAGCCACACTCAGTCGCTTATGCCAAGGTGGCTTATCAGACAGCGTGGCTCAAGCATCATTATCCTGCTGACTTCATGGCTGCGGTGTTGTCCGCTGATATGCAGACAACAGAAAAAGTTGTCATCAACGTGGAAGAATGTCGTGAAATGAAGATTACGCTTTCTCCGCCGGATGTGAATGAAGGAGAGTTCCGGTTTGTTGCTAAAGGTAATAGCGACATCATTTATGGTCTAGGGGCGATCAAGGGCTTAGGTGAGGGACCGATCGAAGCTATTGTCGCGGGACGTCAGGATGGCCCCTACACGGATATGTATGATTTTTGCCACCGTGTAGATGCAAGAAAAGTAAACAAGCGCGCTGTAGAAGCGCTGATTGGTAGCGGTGCACTCGACAATCTGATTGATGAGCGTCAAGTACCCGATGACGTTAATCCAATTGATTTTAAACGCGCGCTTTTGCTGGCGAATCAACATGATGCGGTAAAGACTGCTGAACAGAAATCTCGGAATGAAGATAGCGGTCTGACCGATCTGTTTGGTGAAGATATGATGTCAGCCAGTAATGAATCGGGTTGCCCATACAATTACATTGAAGGTTTACGCTGTGTGTCGTTCAAAGACCGGTTAAACCGGGAGAAAGACACACTTGGGCTTTATCTAACAGGGCATCCCATTGACCTGTACAAGAAAGAGCTGAGGTATTTCGCAAAGACCCGAATTGTGGACCTTCGTGCCAGCAAGGATGTCCAGACTGTTGCCGGACTGATTGTTGGGCTGCGTACAATGAAGAGTAAAAGAGGTGAGACGCTCGCTTTTGTCACGCTGGACGATCGTAGCGGGCGGTTGGAGGTTTCAGTTTTTGCAGATTTGTTTGAAGCGAATCATACAAAACTGCAAAAAGATCAGCTTGTCGTCATGAAAGGTAGCTTGAGTGCGGACGATTTTAGTGGTGGCTTAAAAATGCGAGCGGCCGAAGTGCTCGATTTGCTAGAAGCACGAGAACGTACCATCAAGTGTTTGCGTCTTAGTCTAAATGAAACAAGACTTGATGCAGGCTTCTCGGAGGAGCTTGCCCGATTGCTGCAGCCATATAAGGGCGAGGGTTGCAGAGTATCAATTGAGTATCAAAGAAATGATGCTGTCGCCGAAGTATCTCTCGGTGACGCTTGGCGAGTGTCTCCTGATGATCAACTGATTCAGAATCTCAGGGATCGATATGGCGCAGATCAAGTGCAATTTGATTACTAGTCGCTTTAGCGAATGCCATGCACATGCTGCAGTTACCCTGGAATGGTGCTGTGGTTAGTCATATTTTTTCTCCCCGTCTCCTTGAGCTGCTTGAATCTAATGCCGTCGAACGCGTGGTCGTTGGCTATAGCGGTGGCGTAGATTCTCATGTGCTTTTGCACGAACTCGTGCAAGTTATTACCGATACTCAACAGCAAAGCTCGGTCAAAATCAGGCATGTTATCGCCTTTCATATTAATCACGGCTTTAGTCCAAATGCCAACCGCTGGCAAAAACATTGTGAAAAGGTGTGTGATGGCCTCGGGGTAGCGTTTGTTGCCGAGTCACCACAGATTCCTGCTGCGGGGAACAAAGAAGAAAACGCGAGAAAGGCAAGGTACAACGCATGGAAAGAATATCTCCAGCGAGGAGACCTGTTGCTACTCGCGCACCATATGGATGACCAGATCGAAACTGCGTTGTTCTATTTACTCAGAGGAAGTAGCCCATTTGGTGTTCAGGCGATACCTCCGGAACGCCTGCTGGGTGAAGCGATATTATTGCGTCCACTGATTAACACCACCAAAGACGAGATTGTCTCGTATGCAACTGAAAATGATCTGGCGTGGATTGAAGATGAAAGTAATCAGGATGCCGGGTTTGACCGTAATTTTTTGCGCAACGACATTATCCCAAAATTGAAAGACCGTTGGCCGAAACTGCCTCAGTCGGTGAACTATGCCCTTGAACGGGACGGGGAAGGTCGAGCGTTAATAGATTCAATCGCTGAAAGTGACTTCGCGTTGGTTGTTGATGTGGAAGGCGGGCTGTCAATCGACCGACTACGCGCCTTGGTGCCTGCGCGACAGCGAAATCTGATCAGGCACTGGGTAACTAAACTTCAACTACCGCTGCCCCCATCCGGCTTGTTGAAAAAGCAGCTGCCTCAGTTGTTGGGCGCCCAAGATAGCAAGGCGCCTGGGCCCAGTTGGAAAAGCTATGCTTTTGTTCGCTATGACGGTTACTTGTATATTCTGAGGGAGCTGCCGGATTTTGATTCCCGTCGTGTTTTCGCCAGTGATGCAGATACCACTAAAATTCCTGATCAATCGTCGCTTGACTTAAACGGGGGTCAGTTGACGACCGATCTTTTTCAGAACGACGAAGACCGTCGGCAAAAATATACTGACAGTAAAAATGAGGGGCTAAGGTTACGGATTCCCGCTTCCGGAAAGCTCAGTGTAAAGTTTCGCCGCGGCGGTGAAGTGATGAAACTATCTAAAACTAGGACGCTTAAAAATATATTCCAGGAGCAGAGCATGCCGCCTTGGTTGCGAGATCGAATTCCGTTGGTTTTTTGCGATGATGAGTTGGTCGCTGTAGCGGGTCTGCCCGGATGGCATATCGAGCCAACTGTCGCAAAGGGCTGGCGGGCTGAATCAGACGAAATAGGGCTTTACTTCCGGTTCTATTGTCAAGACAAACTCACTTTCAATGCCGTTGCCCCTAACCTTCTGAAATAAAAGCACATCCAGACCGAATTTACATTGAGAGGAAAGGGGAGGAGTGGTACCCTACAACCCCATCTTGGTCGCGCATAGAAATCATTCTTGCGACTGCAATTCCTCTTGATGGGAGTCTAATGTCTCGATTTATTTTTGTAACCGGTGGGGTTGTTTCCTCCTTAGGAAAAGGCCTTGCTGCTGCTTCGTTGGGCGCGATTCTTGAAGCCCGCGGGCTTAAAGTCACAATGCTGAAACTTGATCCCTACATCAATGTTGATCCGGGCACGATGAGTCCTCTGCAGCATGGAGAAGTGTTTGTTACTGCGGATGGAACTGAGACCGATCTCGACCTAGGGCACTATGAGCGGTTTATCAGTACGCGGATGAGTCGTAAAAACAACTTTACCACCGGTCAGGTGTATGCGGATGTGATTGCGCGCGAACGCCGTGGTGATTATCTAGGTGCAACGGTCCAGGTGATTCCTCACATTACCGATGAAATCAAACGACGAGTATATGATGGCGCAAAAAACAGCGATGTCGCTATTATTGAAATAGGCGGTACCGTTGGAGATATTGAGTCTCAACCGTTTCTCGAAGCGGCCAGGCAAATCCGTTTTGAACTCGGTTCTGAACGAGCAATTTTGATCCACCTTACGCTGGTGCCATTTATTGCAACAGCGGGGGAAACCAAGACCAAACCTACCCAGCATTCTGTCAAGGAGCTCAGGTCAATCGGGTTGCAGCCAAATATTTTGATCGTCCGTTCGGATCATGAAATCGATAGCTCATCTCGGGACAAGATTGCGCTGTTCACTAATGTCGATCGTAAAGCTGTGATACCTCTGCTGGACGCAAAGAGCATCTATCAGATTCCAGAAAAGCTGCATGAGATGAAATTGGATGACATCGTCGTTTCGCAGCTAGAGATCTCTTGCCCACCTGCTGATCTCGGTAGCTGGCGGGAAGTAGTAGAAGCTCAGGCTGCGCCGCGACACACTATTAAATTGGCGATGGTTGGCAAGTACATGGCGCTGCTTGATGCTTATAAATCGTTGAATGAGGCGATCATACACGCTGGCATCAAGACCCACACAAAGGTTGAAGTTGAATTTATCGAAGCTCAGGATCTGGTCGATGATGGCACTCGATCACTAGAGAATGCTGATGCCATTCTGGTTCCTGGCGGATTTGGTGATCGCGGGTTTGAGGGTAAGGTGCTTGCCGCGAAATATGCCCGTGAAAATAAAGTGCCCTACCTGGGTATTTGTTATGGGCTTCATGCTGCGATTGTTGATATCGCAAGAAATGTGGCGGGTCTCGAAAACGCCAATACAACTGAAAACAATCCCAACACGCCGCATCCGGTTATCGGTCTCATTATGGAATGGATGAACGAGGATGGTGATGTGGAAACACGCGATGCGGACTCGGATCTGGGTGGCACAATGCGCATGGGCGAGCAGGAATGTCGCCTTGTGGAAAATTCGGCAACGAGCCAGATCTATGGACAAGGTTCGATTAACGAGCGTCATCGTCACAGGTATGAGGTGAATGATCATTATGTCTCAGCGCTCGAGGAAGCAGGTATGCTGGTCGCTGGACGCTCGATGGATGATTCTCTGGTTGAGGTGATAGAAGTAAAAGATCATCCATGGTTTGTTGCGACCCAGTTCCATCCCGAATTCACATCAACCCCGCGGCGTGGCCATCCACTTTTTAGCAGTTTCATAGAAGCCGCGTTGGAGAATCAAAAAACCTCATGAATTTATGTGATTTTAAAGTAACTGATACCTCGCCATTTTTTTTGATTGCAGGCACCTGCGTGGTTGAAAGTGAACAAATGGCCATGGACACAGCGGCGAGCCTAAAGGAAACCTGCGACGAGCTTGGTATTTACCTGATTTACAAATCTTCCTTTGACAAGGCAAATCGTTCGTCTCACGAGAGTTATCGAGGGCCGGGCATAGAGGTTGGTTTGAAGATTCTTGATAAGGTCAAACGGGACTTGGGTTTGCCTGTGTTGACTGATGTGCATGAAGATACGCCTTTAGATGAAGTCGCAGAGGTTGTATCGGTGCTTCAAACCCCGGCATTTCTTTGCAGGCAGACTGGGTTTATTCAAAAAGTTGCTGCGACCGGTTTGCCAGTGAATATTAAGAAAGGACAGTTTCTTGCCCCATGGGATATGCAACATGTGGTGGCAAAAGCGAAGGCAACCGGCAATGAAAATATTATGGTCTGCGAACGAGGTGTGAGCTTTGGCTACAATAATCTTGTCTCGGACATGCGCTCTCTCTCGGTGATGAAAGAAACGGGTTGCCCGGTTGTCTATGACGCAACCCATTCGGTTCAGCTTCCCGGTGGTCAGGGTGCCAGCTCTGGTGGTCAGAGAGAAATGGTGCCGGTTTTGGCCCGCGCCGCGGTCGCAGCAGGAATCCATGGGCTGTTTATGGAGACGCATCCAGACCCGGACAAAGCGCTGAGTGATGGTCCCAATTCCTGGAAGCTAGATCAGATGGCCGCATTGCTGTCGCTGCTCTTACAAATTGATGGGGCGGTAAAAGCTTCAAATGTGAACACCCATTTGAGTTAGCGGCAGAAGCTGAAATGCTATTCCAGTGAATGTCAGTACAATGACAACACTGAGCGTTAACTAACGGCGTTTGTATCGCCTTCAGAACAAAAGTGAGTTTAATTTAATGACGGAAATAGTAGACATTCGCGCAATCGAAATTCTTGACTCCCGTGGCAACCCCACGATTGAGGCGAGTGTGGAGCTGGAAACGGGTGTGAAGGCCTCGGCTTGCGTTCCCTCTGGTGCTTCTACTGGATCGAGAGAAGCGCTGGAATTAAGAGACAAGGACCCTGCACGATTCCTTGGCAAAGGTGTGCTCAAGGCAGTTGCCAACGTAAATACGTTAATCAGAGAGCCGCTGTTGGGGCTCGATGTGGAAAATCAGGAAGAAATCGATCGCCGTATGCTCGATCTCGATGGTACCGAGAATAAGGAAAAGCTGGGTGCAAACGCAATTTTGGCGGTCAGCTTGGCTGTTGCCAAAGCGGGGGCTTTGGCGAAAGGTATGGCCTTGTATGAATATCTGGCAGAACTAGATGGTAGTGCTGGCCGCTACAGCATGCCCGTACCCATGATGAACATCCTCAACGGGGGTGAACACGCAGATAACAACGTGGATATACAGGAGTTTATGATTCTCCCTGTGGGTGCCAGTAGCTTTTCTGAGGCATTACGGTACGGCGCTGAAATTTTTCATACGCTAAAGGCAGTACTTCAGGAACGTGGACTCAGTACAGCGGTGGGTGATGAAGGAGGCTTTGCTCCCGATTTGCCCAGTAACGAATCTGCGCTTGAGGTGATCGTGGAATCGATCACTCGAGCGGGATACACACCAGGAGAAGACATTTGCCTTGGGCTCGATTGTGCGGCGTCTGAATTTTATAAAGATGGTAAGTATGTATTTGCCAGCGAAAACAGAAGCTTTGATGCAACAGAGTTTTCAGACTATCTGGCAGACCTGGCTGACAGATACCCGATTATTTCGATCGAAGATGGTATGGATGAGAGTGACTGGGACGGCTGGGCGATACTGACCGCAAAGATAGGCGACAGGGTGCAACTTGTCGGTGACGATTTGTTCGTCACTAATGCTAAAATATTGTCACGCGGCATTGATGCGGGTGTTGCTAATTCCATTTTGATCAAGGTAAACCAGATCGGTACCTTAACGGAAACGTTAGAAGCCATTCGGATGGCGAGAGCTGCCGGGTACTCCTCAGTCATATCCCACCGTAGTGGTGAGACAGAGGACACAACAATTGCTGACCTTGCTGTTGCAACCGCAGCGGGTCAAATCAAAACGGGATCGCTGTGTCGATCAGACCGGGTTGCAAAATATAATCAGTTACTCAGAATCGAAGATGCCTCTCATGCGCTTTATAAGGGTATCGCGGAGTTCAAATGATCGCTAGAAAGATCCTGATATTAGCATTGCTAGTTGTCCTAGTGGGGTTGCAATCTCGTCTTTGGTTGGGTGAAGGTAGTTTTGCTCACGTTAATACGCTGCAAGCAAAGGTGTCCCGAAAGGTCGCCGAGAATGGCGTTAAAGTGCAGCGTAACAAGATTTTGCGTGCTGAAATCATAGAGCTCAAGCGTGGACTCGAATCAATAGAAGAGAAAGCCCGAAGTGAGTTTGGCCTTATCAAGGAAGGAGAGACCTTTTTCCTGTTAATTGAAGATGACCAGGGCTGATTTGGCATCCACAGTCATGCAGCCTATCGATTCGTTCAGGTTCGACGCCGTTATTCCTGCCGCGGGTAAGGGGCTGCGACTTGGTGGTGATATTCCCAAACAGTATTTGACCCTTAACGGTCTGCCCCTTCTCTCGCATACCTTGCGCCGTGTACTTGCGCTGAACCCTCAACGTGTAATTCTTGTTGTGAGCGAAGATGATGCGTTCTGGCGAAAGGTGCCTGAAGCCGAAAGTTGTGAAGTCGTATATGGCGGAATGACAAGGGCCGAGTCTGTCTTGAATGGCATTGTTGCGCTTGATGAAGCTGCTGACTCAGACCAAACAGATTGGGTGGTGGTTCATGATGCCGCAAGGCCCTGTCTCAGGGCAACAGATGTTGCTCGGTTGATATCAACGGCCGGCGATCATGCGGTAGGGGGCATTCTTGGCGCCGAGATTGTCGAGACTGTCAAATATGCCGTGGACGGGACAATTCTTGATACCTACGACAGAGACAAACTCTGGCTGGCACAAACGCCCCAGCTGTTTCGGCGCAAGCTACTTAAGATGGCCCTGGAGGATGCCCTATCGTCGGTCACAGTCGCCAACGATAAGCTCGATGTTCGCTCGAAAGCAATCACAGACGAAGCCTCTGCGCTGGAAAGAAAGGGATTCAAGCCTCTGATGGTTGAGGGTAGCAAAGACAATATAAAAGTCACGAATGCAGCGGACCTTGAACTTGCTGCATTTTATCTGCAGCAACAGCAGGCAGAGTCTGACCAGGAAGAGGTGAACCGTTGAGAATTGGAAGCGGCTTCGATGCGCATAAATTTGCTGATGTCTCGGAACAGGGAGGGCCTTCGGATGCAGGAATCAGTATCAAATTGGGTGGTGTTTCTGTGCCAAGTGAGCAAGCGATTCTTGCTCACTCAGACGGCGACGTCATTTTGCATGCGCTCTGCGATGCGATACTTGGCGCGTTGGCCCTAGGAGATATTGGCAGGCACTTTCCGGACGACGACGAGGCTTTCAAAGACATTGATAGCCGTGCACTGCTGCGCTCATGTGTCGAAATGATAAACCAAAGAAATATGGCGGTGGTTAACGCTGATATTACATTGATAGCCGAGGCGCCGAGGGTCGCGAAATATGTCGACGCAATGTGCGCGGTGATTGCTGAAGACCTAGGCACCTCCAAAGACCGGGTTAATGTCAAGGCGACAACAACAGAAAAAATGGGATTTATTGGCCGGAAAGAAGGCGTGGCTGCGCAGGCCGTAATATTACTGGACTCGCATGATCAGTGATCGCTCTCTGTCATTTCCCCGGTTGCTCGAGGCTCCTCTGGTGACGGCGGGTTTCAAGCGTGAAGCGGCTGATTTTCAGGTTGTTGAAGAGCTGGGGTTTACGCCTGAAGGCGGCGGTGAACATATCTATTTGCGAATAAGAAAAACCGGCCAAAATACAGCTTGGGTTGCAACGCAGTTGGCAGCGTTTGCGGGGGTCAGGGCGCTCGATGTTAATTTCTCGGGCCGCAAAGACAGACACGCTATTACTGAGCAATGGTTTAGCTGCTGGAAGCCGGGTAAGGACATGCCGGATTTCGAATCTTTTTGTCAGCAACACGATGGGTTGGAGCTGCTTGAAGTTCAGCGCTATAACAAGAAATTACGCAGGGGCAGCCATCAGGCAAACAAATTTACAATTCGGTTGAGGAATCTACATTGTGACTCTCTGACGAGCGAATCGTCTGCCCATCCGGAGAAAATCAGAGATGAAATTGAAGTGCGACTCAGGCGATTGCAAAGCGACGGGTTCGCAAATTATTTCGGTGAACAGCGTTTTGGCAAGGAAACACAAAATCTTCAAATGGCTGACAAATTGTTCTGTGGTGAAAAAGTACCCAGAGCGCAACGAGACATGTATCTTTCAGCGGCGCGTAGCTACATGTTTAACTCGATGTTGGGTCAGATGATAGAGACAGGTGAGTACCACGTTGCTTTGGAAAATGCCTCTCTTGAGTTGAGCCATGCAACGCAGTCGATTGGGCGTGACGGTATTAAAAACGACGAGCCAAGAGGTTGGCTCTATGGAAAATCGAGAGTGAGCTCAGCTGCGGCAGTGATGCGGGCATATGAGTGCGTTTTTTCCGATTGGGCTGCCGGCTTAACGAAGGTTGGCATGAAGGCGCAATTGAGAGACCTTCGTGTTATGCCCCGTGAATTGCGGTGGCATTTTGATGGCGCTGATCTGGCACTTTCTTTCAGCTTGCCGACGGGTAGTTTTGCAACTGAATTTCTTAAAGAGTTGGTAATCTATGGAGAATAATAAACCACAGGATATTCGCGGCGTGGGAATGACATCTCAGCGTACGCGCAATCGACTCGTGCAGAGGCTACGCAAGCAGGGCATAGAGAGCGAGATTATTCTTGATGTGATCAACTCGACGCCCAGACATCTGTTTATTGATGAAGCGCTGGCGCATAGAGCCTATGAAGATAATTCTCTGCCTATCGGCTTTAACCAGACGATATCACAGCCTTTTGTTGTCGCCAGAATGACTGAATCATTACTCGCGGGCGCTAAACTCGACAGGGTACTGGAGATCGGAACGGGTTCGGGCTACCAAACAGCGATCTTGTCCCAATTGGTCTCGAAAGTGTATACCGTGGAACGCATCGGTGGGTTACTTGAAAAAGCGCGTGCTACGCTTCGCACAATTGGTGCGCGAAATGTTCATTTTAAGCATGATGACGGCAATATTGGCTGGGCTGACAAAGGTCCATTCGATGGCATTATTGTGACGGCATCGCCTAGTCACATTCCGCAAGAGCTGTTGGATCAATTAGCCGTTGGTGGCAGGCTGCTTATCCCGGTTGGTGCTGGTAATAAGCAGAAGTTACTGCTCGTCAAAAATACTGAAGCAGGTATTGAGCAAGAAGTACTTGAGAATGTCACCTTCGTGCCGCTTCTCAGTGGTAAAAGCTGAACACAGACATCATTTGCTCCAAGTTGTGCATACCTAAATTTTAAGGATTGCATCAAAGCAAAATTAGAGAAAAAGAGACGACAAACGTGAGCGTAAAAGAATTGAGTAAGAGTGATCCAACGGCTGTTGATCGATTACAACCGGGTAATGGCAACGTCAATTATGTAAAGACGGCTTTGATCGGATTGCTGATGGGAGCGGCAGAGGTCGTGCCAGGTGTCTCCGGAGGTACGATTGCTTTTATCTCAGGCATATATGAGCGCCTCATCAACGCGATCAAACAATTTACACCGGTATTGCTGCTTCGCCTCAAAAATGAGGGGTTTATGGCTGTGTGGCATGCCGTTGATGCTAACTTCCTACTCGCGCTTTTTGGCGGTATGGGAGTGTCTATCATCCTGTTCGCCCGTGGGATCAGTTATCTGATGGTTGAGCAGCCCATCTTTCTTTGGTCCTTTTTCTTCGGGCTGGTCATTGCCTCAACCTGGATTGTCATGCGTCAAATCTCCCGGTTTGGTTTTGATTTGGTGATTTTCACGGTCATTGGAACCAGCGTTGGTATGCTGGTGACCACCGTCATTCCGCTCGAACTGCCGCCGACAGCTGGTTTCCTTTTTGTGGGAGGCGCGATCGCAGTGTGTGCCTGGATACTGCCTGGGCTCTCGGGAAGCTTCATTTTATTGATACTGGGTTTGTATGGCGCGGTGATTGATGCCATTAAGAACTTCGAGCTGGATCTGCTGCTGGCGCTCGGGTTGGGATGCTTTATTGGGTTAATTAGCTTTGCTCAGTTGCTCTCAAAGCTTTTTAGAGATCATAAAGATAAAACGCTAGCTGTGCTGACAGGATTTATGCTCGGCTCCTTGGCTAAATTATGGCCCTGGAAAGAGACAATCAGTTACCAGATGAAGTCAGACGGCAGCAAGCTTCCGTTGATCCAAGAACCGATTTGGCCCCAAAGCTACCTTCAGATCACAGGCCAGGAACCCAACATTTTAGCGGCAGTAAGCATTGCTGTAGGGGGTATCCTCATTGTTCTGGGTCTTGATTGGGCGTCTCGACGATTTGAGGACTCATAGTCCTGCAATATAAAATTCACGATGCCGGTGTGAAACTTTCATCGACCGTGCCGGTAACATCGCGCTTTTTAGCGCGTAATGTTTATCTCAAATAGATCAAAATGGTAGAGAAGCCCTAGAACGATTCACGAATAATAATTGCAAATTAATGTCATAAAAATAAAAACGAGAAGGGTCAGGTTTCGACGCTTGTCATCATTTTTCAAGTTAGCCACTATGCAAATGTGTCAAAAAACTATCGTTTTGTCCCTTGCGCTCTTTGGATTGGTAGCCTGTCAGAGTAGCGGCATTTATGTGCCTGTTATCGGGTCCGGAGAGTCCGGCGCTTACGCCAAGGGATACTATACGGTGCAAAGTGGAGACACATTGTATTCGATAGCTTTTCGCTATGGACTCGATTACAAAAAATTAGCAAGGTCTAACAAGATTGCTCCGCCTTATACAATTTTTGTTAATCAGCGAATCCGACTTAAAGGCGCATTGCCAAAGCGGAGCGCGCCGCGTCAAAAAACAATCGCAAAATCATCTCCGCAAAAAACCAAGAAACCGGTAACGCGAAAAACCCAAGCGCCAAAATTAAATTGGCAGTGGCCGGTTCCGGGGGAGGTGGTTTTGGCGTTTTCCACTACTGGGAAAGTCAACAAGGGCATCGATATTCGAGGTGGCTTAGGCGAATCTGTGGCTGCTGCTGCAGATGGCGTGGTTGTATACGCGGGCGGCGGTTTACGGGGATATGGCAAACTAGTGATCGTCAAACACAATGACCATTTTCTGAGCGCTTACGGACACAATCGGGCAATCCTCGTAAAAGAAGGCGAAAAAGTCAAAGGTGGGCAGGTTGTCGCTGAAATAGGTTCTTCGGGGCCGGGTCAAGAAATGCTTCATTTCGAAATTCGGCGGGATGGCAAGCCGGAGGATCCGTTGCTCTATTTGCCCAAAAAAGCGGGTAAATCTAACTAAACATCCTGTAAAGCCGATAGGCCTGCGAACGCGACAACGAGCGCTTTTCTCGCGGTTCCTTGGGAGTTAGATTCGTGCAGCGATAAGGCTGAGAGCCGGACAGCTGATGGATCTCGGGAGAGCTTGTAGTCTGGAACGCTGAAATGTGACCGTTAATAAGAAGCCCGCAACGAAAAGCATAAAAAAAGCTGCGTATTTGCCACACGCAGCCTTCTTGTTTGCAAAAAAGCGTTCGCTTTTCGTTTTTCTGTAGTCCGTTCAAACAAGCTGTAAAGGACTGCTCGTGCGAGAACGGCTGGAAAGATGGGCTATCTTTCGAGGTGTTCCATCTTGCCCGTTACTTCTGCCCAGTCCTCAGCATCAGGAAGCGGGTCTTTCTTTTCCGTAATATTTTCCCAGACCTCGGCCAATTCGGCATTGAGTGCCAGAAAATCCTGTTCAGCTTCGGGTAGTTCGTCTTCCGAGAATATCGCATCTACCGGACATTCAGGCTCACACAGGGCGCAATCGATACACTCGTCGGGGTGGATGACGAGGAAATTTGGTCCCTCATAAAAACAGTCTACAGGGCATACCTCTACGCAGTCTGTGTGTTTGCATTTGATACACGCGTCACTTACCACAAATGTCATCGATGGTTCCTTTTAGTTTAGAGTCTGAAATTGTAAAGATACGCATTCTATCAGCTTTTTCCCAACGCACAATATGCCCTGCCTCGCAATCATGCGTTGTTAGGGGTTGAGCTCTGGATATCCTGAATTTACTCCGATTCCAGCTTATCTCTAAGCTCGTAAATCAAGTTTAGCGCCTCTCTTGGGGTGAGTGAGTCCACCTCGATTTCTCTGAGCTGATCTTCAACAGCTGAGGGCGCTGGTTCAGGTGGTGAAGCCTGCAGTGGTGGTGATAGAAACAGGTCGGATTGCGTTGGCGATGATCTTATTTCGGCATCCTCCAACTCACTAAGTTTTTTACGTGCTTTTTCTATGACAGCTTTGGGAACGCCAGCGAGTTTTGCGACTTGTAAACCGTAGCTCTGGCTGGCGGGACCCTTGTTTACCGAGTACATAAAGATAATCCGATCGCCATATTCTTTTGCAGCAAGGTGAATGTTCTCGGTTGCGGGTAAAAATGTGCTGAGCGTGGTCAATTCGAAGTAGTGCGTCGCAAACAACGTTAAGGACTTTGATTTTTCAGCAATGTATTCGGCACAAGCCCATGCCAGAGAAAGGCCATCAAAAGTTGAGGTCCCACGTCCGATCTCATCCAGTAGCACTAGACTGTGATCCGTTGCATTGTTCAGAATCATTGCTGTTTCGGTCATCTCCACCATAAACGTGGACCTGCCGCTAGCAAGATCATCTGATGAGCCAATACGTGTAAATATGCGATCCACCGATCCAATTTCCGCCGCTTCGGCGGGCACGAAACTGCCGATGTGCGCCAGCAGCACGATTAACGCAGTTTGCCGCATGAAGGTAGATTTACCCCCCATGTTAGGTCCGGTTATGATCATCATTCTCTGTTGTGGATTGAGTAGCGCGTCGTTAGCAACAAACGGGTCACTGAGCATGTTCTCCACAACAGGGTGTCGCCCGCCGGTGATTTTCACCATGGCTTTCTCATTTAGAATAGGGCGACAGAGAGAAAGTGTTAGCGATCGCTCTGCAAGGCAAGCGATCACGTCGAGCTCGGAAATCGCAGTCGCGGTATCCTGCAACCTTGGTAGCTGCTCGCCAAGGACATCTAGTAACTGTTCGTACAACAGCTTTTCTCGGGCGAGTGCGCGGCTTTTGCTGCTGAGAGCCTTGTCTTCGAACTCTTTGAGTTCAGGCGTGATAAAACGTTCGGCATTTTTTAGTGTTTGGCGTCGAACATAGCTGGCAGGCGCCTGGTCAGACTGGCTTCGGCTGATTTCTATATAATAACCGTGTACTCGGTTGTACCCTACCTTGAGTGTCGATAAACCTGTCACTTCTTTTTCTCGGGTTTCCAACTGGATCAGGTAGTCTGCCGCGTTTTCGCTGATTCCCCTGAGCTCATCAAGTTCGCTGTCGTAGCCCTCGGCGATTACGCCGCCCTCTCTGATGACAACAGGAGGATTCTCGATAATGGCCGATTCCAGTTTCGATGACAGCTCAGGAAAGGGTTTGCATCCCTCATGTAAGGCGATTAACAATGGTGCTGGATATGCCTGCAAGGTTGTGTCCAGTTCGGGCAGCGCAGCAAAGGCATCTCTCAGTCGGGCTAGGTCTCTTGGCCTTGCAGAACGCAGTGCGACCCGCGTTGTTATTCTTTCGATGTCACCGATCTTTTTGAGGTGTGCTTGCAGCGCTTCGTAGCGATAGCTGTCTGCGAGAAATTCGATGGCATCAAGACGGGCATCGAGCACGCTTCTTGTTCGAATGGGGCGGTTAATCCAGCGTTTGAGCAACCGACTACCCATGGCGGTTGAAGTTTTGTCCACAATTTCAAACAGCGTATTGGTGTCCCCGCCGGAGATATTGGTATCGAGCTCAAGGTTGCGTCTAGAAGCCGCATCAATCTGAACCATGTCCTCTCGGCTGAGCGGAGTGAGTCCCTGGATATGAGGAAGTGGTGTTAGTTGGGTCTCCTGAACGTAACCGAGCAGACAGCCGGCGGCTGAAATTGCCGCGGTCAAACCATCACAACCAAATCCTGTGAGGTCTCGGGTGCCGAACTGCTTTGTGAGGGTTGTCTGTGCCGCATCAAGGTCAAATTCCCAGGAGGGGCGTCGGCGAACGCCTACTCTGCTTTCAGCAACTGCTGGATACTTCTGATCTTCGCAAAGTATAAGCTCTGCTGGGTTAACACGGTGTAACTCACTGATGAGGGCTTCTTCAGTATCAGGCTCTATCACCTCGAATCTGCCACTGGAAAGTTCAAGACACGCAAGGCCAAAGGTGTTTTGCCCGGGAAAGATCGCTGCGATCGCGTTATCGCGGCTGGCATCTAACAGTGACTCTTCGGTGAGGGTGCCGGGTGTGATGATGCGAACTACTTTACGTTCGACGGGGCCTTTGGTGGTTGCTGGGTCGCCAATTTGCTCGCAAATAGCGACGGAAACGCCTTGTTTAACGAGGCGAGCGAGATATCCGTCGGCTGCATGGAAGGGAACGCCGCACATGGGTATGGGTTGCCCACCGGAAGTGCCTCTTGCCGTCAGCGTGATATCCAAAAGCTCCGCGGCTTTTTTTGCGTCATCGAAAAAGAGTTCGTAGAAATCGCCCATGCGGTAAAACAACAACTCATCAGCATGCTTCGCCTTGATGCGCATGAATTGTTTCATCATTGGCGTGGGTTGGTTAGCGGTCGTGACGGACAATTTCGGACTCTCTGGATTTATTTTTGCTTTCCGAGGTGATTCTACGTGAAGTGAAGGCTGGGCGGGGCATGAACAGACAATTATGAGAAGTTTTTTTTAAAGGCAGGCAAAGAAAATGAAAAAAAGGTGGAACACTGGTTTTATATACAGTATAAATGCATTTACGAAAAAGAGTTCAGTTTAGAAGTAAATCTCAACTCGCCGACCAATCAAAACAGTCCGGTCAGCAACGAGAGATTGGTCTCAAAATACAACTGATAACGAAAAGATCACTGAAAAAAGGTAAAAGTCATGGCAGATATGGAAACAAAAGCACCTTCAAAGAACTCATCCAGCGCCGAAGCAACGAAAATGGATCCTCAGAAAGAAAAAGCATTGACCGCTGCCTTATCTCAAATTGAACGTCAGTTTGGTAAAGGCACAATGATGCGCCTAGGTGATACGCCGAACGTGAAAATTCCAGCCATCTCAACCGGTTCGCTCGGTTTGGACGTGGCGTTAGGCATCGGTGGTTTGCCTAAGGGGCGAGTCGTTGAAATATATGGACCGGAATCATCGGGTAAAACAACGTTGACGCTTCAGGTCATCGCCGAAGCACAGAAAGCAGGCGGCACATGCGCATTTATAGATGCAGAGCACGCACTGGATCCACTGTATGCGGAAGCGTTAGGCGTGAATATTGAAGATCTGCTAGTGTCCCAGCCTGACACTGGCGAGCAGGCGCTCGAAATTTGCGACATGGTTGTTCGGTCCGGTGCGGTTGATGTAGTGATTGTAGACTCGGTTGCAGCGCTGACGCCCAAGGCAGAGATAGAGGGTGACATGGGAGACCATCACGTTGGGCTTCAGGCTCGATTGATGAGCCAAGCGCTTAGGAAAATGACGGGTAATATTAAGAACTCAAACACGCTGGTCATCTTCATTAATCAAATTCGAATGAAGATTGGTGTGATGTTTGGTAGTCCGGAAACGACAACCGGTGGTAACGCGCTCAAGTTCTACTCTTCCGTACGGCTGGATATTCGACGCATCGGAGCCATCAAGGAAGGCGACGAGATTATCGGCAATGAAACCAGAGTCAAGGTCATCAAGAACAAAGTAGCGCCGCCTTTTAAGCAGACCGAATTTCAGATCGTTTACGGTCAGGGCATCAACCGTCTTGGCGAGGTGATTGATTTGGGTGTACAGATAGGGATCGTTGATAAGGCAGGTGCTTGGTACAGCTACAAAGATGATCGTATCGGCCAGGGTAAGAAAAACGCTGCTCAGTTTTTGGCAGACAACCCTGAAATGGGGGCCGAAATCGAACAAAGAGTCAGGGATAAGCTGCTTTCGCCTGCGGGTGGTGAAGAGGAAGTGGCTGAAGACAATGTCACACCAATCAGCGGATCCTGAATCTGAAAGGATTGAACTCAAGCCTGCTGATATCCGACGTGCTGCGATGGATTTGCTTGCGCGTCGGGAGCACTCTCGGCTGGAGTTGCTGAACAAGCTCCAAATCCGGTTTCGAAAACGTTTGAACGGTGATGTGGATGAAGCCGGCATAGAAGCCATTCAATGCCAGATTGACCGACTGACCGATGAAGGGTTGCAGAGTGACTATCGTCTGGCCGGATCTGTTATCCGATCGAGATCCAATAAAGGTCATGGCCCGGTTAAAATTGGCGGTGAGCTCCGGCAAAAAGGGCTCAATGACGCAGTGATTACAGCCGCTTTCCTCGAAGAAAACATCGATTGGTTTGAGAAAGCCAAAGAAGTCTCGCAGCGTAAATTTGGCTTAGGTTTACCAGGAAATTCAGCCGAAAGAGCGAAACGGGGCCGATTCCTTCAGCAACGTGGTTTCTCTTGGGACCAAATCCAATCAATATAGCGTTAAAAGCCCTGTTTTCTATTTTGTATTAAGCTTATTTTCTGTATCTTTACCCGTCTCGAAATCAACGAAGAAGATCGCAATGGACACTCGCGAGCTGCGTAAAGCATATTTGGACTATTTTGCTAGCAAGGGCCACACCGTGGTCGATAGTGCTGCACTTGTGCCGGATAATGACCCCACTCTACTGTTTACAAATTCTGGCATGGTCCAGTTTAAGGAAGCGCTCGCTTTCAGGGAAAATCGAGGCTATACGCGAGCCGCAAGTTGCCAGCGTTGTGTTCGCGCTGGTGGTAAACACAATGATCTCGATAACGTGGGTTATACCGCGAGACACCACACTTTTTTCGAAATGCTCGGTAATTTCAGTTTTGGCGATTATTTCAAAAAAGAGGCGATTGAATTTGCTTGGGAGTTTTTGACAGAAGTCATCAAGCTGCCGAAAGAAAGGCTCTGGGTCACAGTGCATACCAGTGATGATGAAGCTGAAGATATCTGGGTGAACCACATTGGCTTCGATCCTGAACGTGTCACACGTTTGGGGGACGATGACAATTTCTGGACCATGGGCGACACTGGCCCTTGTGGCCCCAGTTCTGAAATATTTTGGGACCACGGGGAAAGTGTACCGGGTGGTCCGCCGGGAAGTCCCGATGGCGATCTTGATCGATTCATTGAAATCTGGAATCTGGTGTTTACCCAATTTGACCGTTCTGCTGACGGGACACTAACGCCCTTACCTAAACCCTGTGTTGATACCGGTATGGGGCTTGAACGCCTTGCAGCGATTTTGCAGGACGTGCACAACAATTACGATATTGATGTTTTTAAGACGCTCATCAAGCGCGCAGCAGAGCTGCTAGACCAAACAGATTTGGCTGAACCCTCGTTAAAAGTCATTGCTGACCACATTCGCACAAGTACATTCTTGATCGCGGATGGTGTGCTTCCGTCTAATGAAGGACGTGGATATGTGATGCGAAGAATTATCCGTCGTGCGCTGCGCCACGGACACAAATTACAGTCTAGCGGTCCTTTCTTCCACAAAATGGTCGAAACGATGGTTGAGACAATGGGAGAAGCATACCCGCTCATCGCCAAAGCTCGGGCTCAAATTGAAAGAGTGCTGCTGAAAGAGGAAGAGCAATTTGATGTAACGCTCGACCAAGGTATGAAAATCCTGAGTGAGGCGATCGTAAAACTTGAAGGTAAGGAAATACCCGGTGACGTGGTGTTCAAGCTCTATGACACCTACGGGTTTCCGACAGATCTCACCGCAGATATTGCGCGAGAACGGGAGCTCACCCTTGATATGGCTGGCTTTGAAGTGGAAATGGAAGCACAAAGGCAGCGCGCGCGAGCGGCCAGTAAATTTGGCAGCGTAGACGTGGACCAATACAAATTAACGGAAACCACTTTGTTTACCGGTTATGACGAACTGTTAGCCGACGGAACAGTTATCGCTTTGTTTGTTGATGATCGGCCTGCTGACAGTATCATCGAGGGGAGCGAGGGCGTGTTGGTGATGAACGCTACGCCTTTTTATGCGGAGTCAGGCGGACAAGTCGGTGATACCGGAAGAATTTACGGTAATGGCATAACGTTTGACGTGTCTGATACCGTCAAGGCCGGTGATGCTTTCCTGCATAAAGGAAAATTGCTCGAGGGAGAGTTGAAAGTTGGTCAGACGTTAACGGCCGACGTTGACAAGTCCCCCAGAGACGCAACGAGACTTAACCATTCCGCAACGCATCTTTTGCATGCAGCGCTAAGAACCGTGTTGGGAGATCATGTGAATCAGAGAGGTTCGCTGGTTGATGCAGAGCGCCTCAGATTCGACTTTTCACATTTTGAACCAGTCACTGCAGAAGAGCAGCGACAAATTGAACGCTTGGTGAACGATGAAATCAGGGCTAACACCGGGGTTGTGACAGAAGTTATGCCGTTGGAGCAGGCGCGTGAAAAAGGGGCCATGGCCTTGTTCGGCGAGAAGTACTCCGAGGAAGTTAGAGTGTTGACGATGGGCAGTGGCTTCTCAGTTGAACTTTGTGGCGGCACCCATGCCAAACGAACGGGTGATATTGGGATTTTTAGACTGACCAGTGAGCAGGGGATTGCATCCGGGGTTAGACGAATAGAAGGTGTGACCGGTGCCAATGCACTTGATACCATTGAAGCGCTTGAAGATTCGCTTACTGAGTCAGCCGGAGTGTTACGGGCAGACAAAGGTAATTTCAGCGATAAAATCCGGCAACTCGTAGAGCAAAACAAGAAGCTTGAAAAAGAAGTGAGTCAGCTCAATATGAAACTTGCGAGTGGCGCGGGTAACGATCTTGCGGACTCGGCGATTGAAGTTAATGGTATTAAGCTGATCGTTAATCGCATTGATGGCGGCGACCCGAAGACACTGCCTGATGTCATGGATCGATTGAAAAACAAGATACAATCAGGAATCGTCGTGCTCGCCGCGGTAAATGAGAATAAGATAACATTGATCGCGGGTGTGACTCAGGACCTTACCGAAACCATTCAGGCCGGAGCGCTTGTTAATCACGTAGCGAGTCAGGTGGGCGGAAAGGGTGGCGGCAGACCGGATATGGCCCGTGCCGGGGGTAGTGACGTTGAGGCGTTGCCAAATGCGTTGGATTCGATCCCCGAATACATTCTTGAGAAGAGCACTCCCTGAAAACCAGCAATCGAAATGGCTGCAGTGGAGTGAAGAATACGAAACGACAGCCAAATGATTTTGTTTTAACACGTTAGAATAATGCCGCCTGCGCTGCAGGCACGAACGGTTGTCCACTTTTTAAAAGAAAGCATTTATGGCTCTGATTGTTCAAAAATTTGGGGGTACATCGGTTGCCAATATCGAGTATCTGAATAATGTTGCTGACCGAATTCTCTTAGCGCGGGAAAATGGCCATCAGGTGGTGGTCGTCGTTTCTGCGATGGGCAAGGAAACCGACCGTTTGGTGGAGCTCGCGAAGGAAGCAGTAACGAGTTCAAGTACCCGTCGCGATTTGCTCAGGCGCGAAACAGATGTGCTGCTGTCCACTGGCGAACAGGTGACGATTGCCCTTTTATCAATGATTTTGATCAATCGCGGACAAAAAGCAAAATCCTACACCGGTAGTCAAATCCGTATTGTCACTGACTCATCGCACACCAGGGCGAGAATTCAAGAGATCCAAACTGACAAGATACTTCACGATCTTGAGGGTGGTTCAATTGTCGTCGTCGCTGGTTTTCAAGGGGCGGACGCGGAAGGAAACATTACAACAATCGGTCGAGGAGGTTCCGATACCTCCGCTGTAGCCCTTGCCGCCGCGCTCGATGCGACAGAGTGCCAGATACATACCGATGTCGACGGTGTCTATACGACTGATCCGCGAATGGTCGAAGAGGCACGTTGCTTGTCTCGACTCACCTTTGAGGAAATGCTCGAATTGGCAAGTCTAGGTTCTGGTGTACTCGCGCCCAGGGCGGTTGAGTTTGCCAGCAAATACAATGTACCGATCAGGGTGCTCTCAAGTTTTAACGCCGAGGCACCGGGAACACTTATCGCAAATGAGTCCTCTCAGGATAAAAAGCCATCACAGAAAAGCGATCGAAACAGTAAGGAAGCAGGCACTATGGAACAACCATTGATATCTGGCATCGCATTCTCGAAAGATGAAGCGAAATTAACCGTACTTGGCGTTCGTGATGTCCCGGGGATTGCCTCTAAAATTCTTGGACCGATTAGCGACGCGAACATTGAAGTCGATATGATTGTGCAAAATGTAGCGGCTGATATGAGTACCGATTTTACCTGCACTGTGTCACGTAGTGATTACGAGCAGGCGATGGAAATACTGACGGGTGTTTCAAAAGAGATTGGTGCGCGGGAAGTTACGGGTGATAACAATATCGTTAAATTGTCTATTGTCGGGGTCGGTATGCGGTCCCATGCCGGTGTTGCTACTCGGATGTTCCGTGCACTGTCTGACGAGTCGATCAATATTCAAATGATATCAACGTCAGAAATCAAGATTTCGGTTGTCATTGAGCAAAAATATCTAGAATTGGCCGTCCGGTCACTGCATACGGCGTTTGAGTTAGAAGAGAATTGATAAAAGCCTAGCGGTTTTTCACGGATAAATGCGTATTTATCGGGCGTTGTCCTGGTGGTTTAAGGTTTGATCGCCGATTGCTAATGAAACAACGATGGCTTATCCGGATTGGTAGCGCCTGCCTAATATGAATATTTCGTGCTTGTGAGCCTTTAATCTTTGAACTATTGAACGAAATTCATCTACAATGGTCAAAAAACAACCAAAATAATAAAAATAACGATTCCGTAGAGCTTAAGTCAAAGACGAGGTATTAGCGCAACGGAATTTGGTGGGGAAGACTTATGTTGATTCTGACGCGGCGCGTTGGCGAGACCTTGATGATTGGCGATGATGTCACCGTGACAGTACTTGAAGTCAAAGGTAATCAAGTCCGAATCGGCGTTAATGCGCCACGTGAAGTCGCCGTGCATCGTGAAGAAATTTATGACCGCATTCAGTGTCACGGAGGTAACGAAAAAGACGATACCCCAGATTGATGCCTAAATTATCCCGCCCCCATCGTCTGGCCTGTATTGCGCGTCACGCTGCGTAAAAGATCCAGATATCCTCGCTGAAAGCTAACTTCATCGTAAAATCCCTTTCTAAGCAACATGTCATGAAACGCGGGTAGCCGGTAGATGGGTACAGAAGCAAGCAAATGATGTTCAAGATGATAGTTCACGCCGTGGGGCGCTATCAGGAGGTTCTCGAGCGCATTGACATACAGCGTGCGGGTGTTTTTGCGAGGATCTAGGTCTAGCAGATCTGGTACAGCGGCGTGTTCAGCAATTTGCCGAATTCGCACCACTAGCATGTGTGTTGTCATAAATGCGATAACCCAAATTGCATACAGCCATGCATGACCACTCAGAGCCAAAAGACTAAATAGTAATAAGTTAACGCCAAGACTTCGCAGAACGTATTGGCGGACGGCCCGTTTGTGCAGTGCCACTTTGCGAATGAGTCGACCGATAGATTTTAATCTGCGCCAGCCAATTTGTCCGGTGAGATCGCGGATGACCTTTCGCTTCAACGCCTGTTTGTCGATAGGGTAAGCACGATAATTCGCGAGGTCAGGGTCTTGTTCAGTGCCTGCGTGTTTGTGATGACTCAGATGACCACGCATATAGGTCGTCTTCTCCGAGAACACCCAATATCCGGCCAGCCAATTACCTGCGAAGTCGTTCAACTTTGAGGAACGAAAGAGTGTTCTGTGACCTGCCTCATGCACGATGACGCCTAAACCAAGCTGGCGACTGCCGATAAGTATAATTGCGAGAATGATTGTGAGAGGGTTTGGATAGGCACCCGCGACAAAAAATGCCCCGCCTATCAATAGCCAATCTGTAGCGACCATCCTTGCCGCAAGAAAATCATCCTTGCGGGTAATGCTGGCGAACTCCTGCTCGGTCAATAGGGTTTTAATGTTCATGACGATCTCTGTTTTATCTTGATATGCATTTAATTACCTATTTTAGGGTCTAACCCGTGCTCACCTGTGCTGTTGGCAGGGTGATTGGCGACTCACCGCTTTTATCTCGCCAAATCGCGCGCCCGACCTGATCGTATTCAAGCATCAGTGTCCAAAGACTACGCCTGTCATCGCCGGGTTGTATTTCTTCTGGTAGTAAAGGGTCAAGCGCAAGCACTTGAATAGCGCTACCACCAAGATAAAAGCTCTCTTTCTGCGCAGCATCGCTTGGAATGACAGTCAACCGAGCAAAGCTTTCTTTAAGCTTCATAATTGCTCCAGCATATTTTTTTTGTAAAGCGTAGCGAGCGACGCGTTCAAGCACTATCTTTTCCCGACTCAGAGACAAACTAGCATCTGTCGCTATAATGCAACCCGAACTTGCGCCGAGGTTCTCCAGCAGCGTCTGAAGGGCCTCTGTAGGTCTCTTCAGATTGTCTGGTCTAACCCAGAGCTGATTATCCAAATAGAAAAAACCGCAAGCATTCAGCGCCCAGCTATCCGAATCGCCCTGGGCCAGTACCCAGTTGCGATGCCAGTCGCGTCGCCGCGCATCCCCAAGGCGCCACTCTTCAATGAAATCATTCAAGTGGTCTGTTGAGTCCGTTAACCTGTAATAGCCCCGCTTAAAGTTTTCGACTGTGCCTTTGGCCGCAAGCCTAGAGAGTGATACGCGCATCAGATTTTCACTAAAACCAAACATAGCGCCGGTACGCATAATGTTGCGCACAGAGGTTCCTCGGGAGAGGTAAGTCCTCAATAAATCGAGAATTATGTTTGCCGGTTTCATATATTACAAAAAATTTCAAAAATTATATTATTATGTAATATTACCTTGATGAAGTTTTTTTTCAATAAGAAGCAATAAAGAAGTATTCGAAGTTGACGAGGTACACTCGCATCATGATAATACGCCTTCTTCGCGCGCTGGTAGCTCAGCTGGATAGAGCGCTTGGCTACGAACCAGGAGGTCGGGGGTTCGACTCCCTCCCAGCGCGCCATTTATTTTCTAGAATAGATGGTGGAAGATTCTTATGTTTCGCCTCGCGAAACGTCTTACGGAGAGGTGGCCGAGTGGCCGAAGGCGCTCCCCTGCTAAGGGAGTATGGGTTAAAAGCTCATCGAGGGTTCGAATCCCTCCCTCTCCGCCAACCACCATACATGGCCGTTCTTCGGAATATGTGATTTGTTTTCCGTAGCCTCGAGTCAGGTCAGTCGAAGGAAAACCCCTCGTAGCCGTTCGCCTCACAGGCAGCGATGAACATTAAGTACCCGTCGGTGCTGGGATAGTTCAGGAGCTGGCGTCTCTTCCCGGGGATGTTGGCCCCCATGTACCAGCTATCGGCCTGAGAGAGCAGGGCCATCGCAGCGACCTCTTCGAGGTGCTCCGCCCATCGACGGTCAGCGCACGCGGTCGACTCAACACGTGTCGATCCGGTTCGACGCATGTGAATCAGCATTCTGACGACCCAGTCTCCCTGCAGCTCGGCGCAGGTCGGGCCGTTGCAGAACGCTGTTGGACTTTGGGGGCCATAGAGGAACA
>CAJXBG010000020.1 GCA_913050215.1 uncultured Gammaproteobacteria bacterium | reverse complement strand
CCTCGAGCAGATGCATGGCCGTTCGAAGCCGCAATTTCGGCTCGTCGCCATTCCGAACTGGAAGCATGTTTAAAGGGTGCAATGACCGGATTTAACATGGATTTTTTGTACAGATCAGAGCTGGTCTGGTCTTGCGGCGGATGTGGCGTGGGTGATTGTTTCTCTTTGGGTGCGAATGTTGATTCAAAATTTCTGCGTGCGCGGTTGGGTCCATTTAAGGTTGCGCACCTGTCATGTTCGGCATCTGGCAAACCAATGTAACAATCTGCCTGCAGCGGTTCGCCAATCTTGCGCCTGAAATAAGCGCCTAAGGATTCGCCGGTGATTCTCTTAATGAGCTCTCCGGGGAGGTAACCCCAGGTCACAGCATGATAACCTGAGGCTTTGCCCGGTGACCAAAGCGGCGCCTGAGTTGCTATCAGGTTTGTCATTTTTTGCCAGTTGTACAAGTCTTCAACGACGAGTGTTTGATCTACAGCAGAAACACCGGCCTTATGAGCAAGCAGTTCAGCAACGGTGACTTTTGATTTTCCTGCCGCGCCAAACTCGGGCCAGTATTGAGCAACAGGCGCGGTATAATCAATCGAACCCTCGTCATAAAGCACTGCAACAGCGAGCGCCGCAAGTCCTTTAGTCGTTGAGTAGACATTAACAAGCGTATCAGCGAGCCAAGGGTCTTCCCGCGCGGCGTCCTTGTAACCAGCCCACAGATCAACAACTTTTTCGCCCTGATGATAGGCACAAACGCTTGCGCCCAGTTCGGACTCCAGCCAGAAAGAAGCGAAGGTGTCTCGTACCCTCTCGAAACCTGGTGCTACCGAGCCCTCTATGTCCATAGATTATCAGCACCAGAATTGTTGGGGACGTGGAAAAAATTGCACTTATCCAAAAATTTACCAATGTTAACTCAGGAAACAGTGAAAATAGTTTGAGGGATATTGCGTTGTTCTACAACCTACAGACGATTAATTGAAGACGTGATATTAGTTTTTGTGCAAGGATGAGTAGATGATAAATTTTACTCTAACCCGAATTGTCTATCGGGTATCATTGTATGGTTAGTGGGTGGTCTGGCCTCAAGCGGGCAGTCATTGCGAATACCGGTCATTCTAAAAGGGCAGAGAAGTGGAAGTTGAATTGAAACAGGTTGATTGGTTGAGTGGGTCGACGATCGCTTTGAGGTTCGTTCCCCTGACCGGTGAATCAGTAAAGTTTCGGCCAGGTCAGTTTTTTCGCTTTACATTTAATGATGATCTTGGCGATTTCGAGCGCAGTTACAGCTTGTGTAATCTTGATGATTCGGTCAATAACGGAGAGATCAGTACTTCAAAATTTGATTTGGTCATTTCGAAAGTTGAAAAGGGCAGAGCTACCGATCTGTTATTTTCTGCATCGCAAGGTTTAGTGGCAAGTGTAACAGGCCCATTCGGTCGTCTAGTGATTCCGCAGAGATTGCCCCCTCGTATTATTCTCGTTGCAACAAGCGTCGGGATTGCACCCTACCTCCCAATGTTACGTCAGCTTGAAATCCCTTTAGCTGCTGGAGAGGTTCAACTGACTTTTTTGTTTGGGGCACGTGATGAAAGTGAAATTCTCTATGCCGATTTCTTGGTTAAATATCAGCAAAAATATGCTGCAAGTGTGGATTTCCGAGTAAGCCTGAGCCGGGATATGGCGGTTTCGGAACCGTCAATCGCAAGTTATGTTCATGCCGGATATGTGCAGCAACAGCTAGCACAGCTTGAGCTTGATGCTAGCAAGGATCTTGTCATGTTGTGTGGTAATCCAGCAATGGTGGACGAGTGCTTTGACCTTCTAAAACACGAAGGTTTTGGGGTTCGTCAGGTGATCAGAGAAAAGTATGTGTTTGCAAAAGATCCTGTTTCGCAACCGACGCGCAAAGCGTTGACGGACGAACAGCGAAAGTTGATCGCAGAAAAGATGAATAAGTATTCTCGCTAGCGCGAACTCGGCTCCCATGCCCAGTGCCACGGTTCATAAGCAATGCCCCATGGGTTGTCTCTTGGATAAGATAAACTAAAACCGTAGTCACTGGCGTTCGTTTGCAGCCAACTGAATGCATCGGTTGTCTCGAAGGATTCTTCTAGAGGCTCTTCTCCCACCGTCGTCAGATCGAGTGCCTTGCCGGTGTGATGCTCACTGAAGCCGGGAGCAGCATTTACAGTGAGAATCTCTGCAAGGTCAATGCCCTTGTCAAGTTTCCGTTGAATGAGTGCACATTGATACTCAACAGATCTGAAGGCGGAAACGAGTTGCAGCTGAATGTTATCTATTGCAGACACCGTTTTCATTTCTTGCCATGCGATCAGAGTATCAGGGTGCATCAGTTGTTCACGATCGAAGACATCTGGACCTGCCGATACCAGTTTTTCTGCCTCTATTTGCAGCGGCATTTTGCAGTCATCTAAAAATGCTGATGTAAAACCAAGAGGCAACAACTGCTTTAGTAGCGTATGTCTGTAATTTTCCTGCGTCATAATGTCATTATCCCCAGAAATCAGCCCAATGAAAACGCCAAGAAGAAAAGTACCCGGTAACAGAATTCAGGCATTGAAAGTTTGAGTATCGTTGTCGCAAGACCTGCGTTAACTCGGTGGCGAAGGCTGAAGAGCATATCAATTGGTATCCACGAGAAAACGAAGGTTGACCTTAATTAAAAAATTGATCCGCTCCGCTATTAATTCGAGCAGGAACCTGAATAGTATCACCGTTGGAGCAAGTACCACACGCCAACGGCAAAGCAGGTTGGGTTGTTGCTATGGTCGGCGGAGTAGGTCGTCATTCATCTGTTGATGACAGGGGTAAGCATCCTGTCCTGATGCCGCGTTGGTTCATTTTTTGACAGAAGCTGGTTGCCTCGGAAAAGGTTACGAAAGGGCCGACTTGTAGTAGATAGATTGGATTGGGCGCTTTCTTCGAAGGTTTGATGAACATTTTTTGATTGTCAAAAAGCTCAGGTGATAGAAAGACAATCTGATGCCACAGGGCTTCAGCCGCCTTGATCGAACTCATAGCACCGAGCTGTACTTGGTATGAGTTGCTATTGGGCGACAGTTGGTTTTGGGCGATTGTATCGCCTAATTCGATGTCTTCCTGGGGGGCGCGCCGATGTGAGTTGGGAAGGCGAAAGTTCCATGTCTCTGGCCCAGGAACCTGCGGGTCCACCGTCACTGTGCGAGGTACCGCGGCTGAATTTAGCTCTACAAGTTTATCGTTAGCGCGTTCGAATCCGCCTAACGCTGCTTTGGTATACCATTCGATGGCGAGCGCATAATTTATGGCAGTCCCCAGGCCTTCCTGATGCATGAGTCCCAAATTAAACTGAGCCGGGGGATAGTTGAGTTTTGCCGCACGCTGGTACCATTTGAAGGCCAGTAATGGGTTCTCCTGTGTGCCTTCGCCGTACTTGTGCATCAGCGCAAGTACGGTTTGTGCCCTGGCATCTCCTTGTTCTGCGAGTTTAGTGAACGCCGGTAAAGCGACTGCGTAATTGTTATTTCGATATGATTCTGCTGCTTGCTCAAATTCCGAGGCAGCCTGAGTGAATGATGGCCACATAAGAGGGAAAATCAACAATATTAAATAGATACGATTAGTCATAATCTCTGATGTAACCCCATCACTGGTGATTTCGTTGCCTGCCTTTACGAGCGTTTTGATTTCTTGTTGAGTTCATAATGTTACCAGATGTATTTCCGATAAGGTGGCCCTGAAAGATTCAGGGCAGAGAAGCACCTGTCTGAAAAGATACATTAGGGTTTCCTTATCGAGCAGAAAATCCTCAGTAGCCAAATCAGACTAAAGCGATATTTTGCAGCGAGGTCAAACTCAGACTGGCTAAAAAGTTGCTCGCATGGTCAGGTTGGCAAGGTCAGAAATTTTTGCCGGTAATGCGAGCGATAGAGTGGGGGACAATTGATTGTCAATGTTGTTAATTTGCCCGCAGTCTGCCTCAGAAATAGTTAATCGCGAACTCGCTCATAGCGTTCGTACAGGTAGTCGATATTAGAGAGATACCGCTTCTCGTCGACTACTGAGAAATCATTCTCGGGAATTTGTGGGAAATATACATCGCCTTCAACCTCAGTCTGGATCGTGGTGATATGCAGCACGTCCGCGATGTTGAGATCAAAAGCCTGTCGATATATCTCACCACCTCCGACAAAATGAATAGGTACCCGTTTGGTTTGTGCCAACTTAAGTGCAGTAGGAATATCGTTTACGCACTCACATCCTTCATGACGAAAGGCTGCGTTCCGGGTGACTATGATCGTGTCGCGTCCTGGCAGGGGGCGTCCGATTGATTCAAAGGTTTTTCGACCCATAATCATGCAGCCGCCCATGGTTAGTTCCTTGAAAAGCTTTTGTTCGCCTTTTACACGCCAGGGAATCTCATCGCCCCGACCGATGACGTGGTTTTTGGAACGCGCGGCGATGATTGTAACCTCTCGTATCTCTTGGTTCGTCGATGGTTTGTCCAGAGGTTTTTGGTTGTTATTGGGCATCTGTCATATTTTCGATTGAGATGAATGTAATAGTCACTTCCTGTTCTTAAACGACAACGGTCCGGTCGTTGTCGAGTCTTTTTAATTCAGCGCCGGCAATTTTATCGAAAACTTGCACAAGGCAAGCGCAGCGAACACCGCTTTCATGTTCGCTTTGCCAATACGAAAAAATCACATCTGCTCGACAACCTCGATGCCTAGCAGGTCGAGCCCTTTTTTCAATGTGTTCGCGGTCAAGTCCGATAGCAGCAACCTGCTGTCTCGAACCCCTTCTTCCGCTTTCAAGATGGGGCAGGCTTCGTAGAAGCTCATAAAGGTGCCAGCTAGTTCAAACAGATAGTTGCAGAGAATGTTGGCCTGAAAATCCTCTGCTACTGCCTCGAGCGTTTCCGGAAGCTGCATCAACTTCACGCCCAGTTCAAGTTCGAGGGGTTCAGTAAGTAGCAGCCGGGAATTGTGTAGGGTATCCGGTTTGATATCTGCCCGGCGGAATATGCTTCGAATACGCGTGTAAGCATATTGCAGGTAAGGTGCTGTATTTCCCTCAAAAGACAGCATAGTGTCCCAATCAAAAATGTAGTCGGTGGTTCTGTTTTTTGACAGCTCAGCGTATTTTATCGCACCAACGCCGACGACTTCTGCAACCCGGCCCCGCGCTGCATCATCGAGTTCTGGATTCTTTGCATTGACCAGATCTCTCGCGCGACTCACGGCTTCTTCGATCACATCGCGCAGTTTGACGTCAGCGCCATCTCTGGTCTTGAATGGTTTCCCATCTTTTTTGAGTATCACGCCAAAGGGGCAGTGCTTGAAATCGTTTTCAGCACTCAGATATCCGGCTTCTCTAGAGACTGCGAACAATTGAGACAGATGCAATTTCTGTCGGGCATCGACAAAGTACAACGCCTGATCTGCCTTTAATTCCCGTGTTCGATATCTCACCGCGGCCAGATCGCTCGCCAGGTAGGGATAACCGCCGTCAGATTTCTGTACAAGTGCAGGTAGGGGGTTACCATCTTTGCCGATGAACGCATCAAGAAATACGCATTTTGCTCCATCGGATTCTACTAGCAGGCTCATATCGGTAAGTTCGTTAACCACTTTTGGAAGATCATCGTTATACGAGCTTTCCGCTTTAATATCTTCGCGGGTCAAGGTGATATTCAGGCGCTCGTACACAGCTTGACAGTGCGTGATTGATTCCTCGATAAACTGTTCCCAAAGTGCAAGACAGTGTGGGTCACCGCCCTGAAGTCTGACGACATATTCCCGTGCGTTCTTCGCGAATGTTTCGTCGTTTCTAAATAACGCGCTGGCGGCCATGTAAAATTTTTCGAGGTCAGTAAGTGCGGTACTTAATTCCTCCCCCTGCGCTGCGAGTTGATCCATATATGCAAGTAGGCTGCCAAACTGTGCACCCCAATCCCCAACGTGATTCGCGCGTATGACGGTATGTCCTAGGAATTCCAGTAATCTTGCGGCAGCGTCGCCAATTGATGTGCTCCGGAGATGGCCGATATGCATTTCTTTTGCGAGATTTGGGGCAGAGTAGTCAATGACAACTGTCTTGCTCTCTGCGCGCTCAACGTCAAGCCGTTCGCTCGAACGCATGGCTCGAAGCCTTTCGGCGATGAATGTGGGTTCCAGGTGCAGGTTAATAAAACCAGGCCCCGCGATTTCGACGCGTTGGAGGCAATCCAAATTGAGATTATCAACCACCTGACGGGCAAGGTCGTGTGGTTTTATTTTCAGTTTTTTTGCAGCACCCATAACACCATTGGCCTGATACTGTCCAAATTCAACTCGTTGAGCCTGTTTTGTAATTGCCGGGCAGCCTGATGCACCTTGGCTTGCGAGGGCCTTCTCGATTTCGGCGTCGAGATATTTTCTAATATTCATCGGAGTAGTTTCGAAAAAAAACACAGTCTAGCTGTTTACCCTGCGCGGTTCATCCCGGAAGTTTGTAAATATAGGAAAGTTTTAGTGGTTGAGTGCCTAGATGTCCTGTTCAAGCGCTTCTAGCTCAATAGCCTAGGCGCTGAAAGGGATGCGCTGATGACTCTTTCTATCGGGCGGCTAGAAACCCTGTTCCTGCTTCGGTAGCATAGATGAAGACATAAGGAGGTTTGAATATGAGAAACAAAGGTTTTCATCACGTTGCTTTTGCATGCCGTGACATAGAGGCAACGGTAAAGTTCTATGAAGATTTGATGGGTTTTCCACTCATTCACACCGAATTAGGTGGTACCTCAGAGGCTTTCATGAGACATATATTCTTCGACTTGGGTGATGGAAGTAGCTTGGCATTTTTCGATTTGCACGGAGTCGGAGAGCCGGAGGAGCTTCGGACGGATATTTCAACCGGTATGGGACTGCCTGTCTGGGTCAATCACGTGGCTTTTGCAGCCGATCAGGCAAGATACGATGAGGTTAAGCAAAAGATGGCCGCGGCGAATGTCGAGCCGATTATGGAAATCGATCACAGTTGGTGTCAGTCGGTGTATTATGCTGACCCGAACGGCATCATGGTTGAGTTTTGCTTGGACACGCCTGGATTCGTGCCAGATCAGGCAAAAGCCAAAACGCTGTTAACCGCTATTCCTGAAGGCTAATTTACCGGCAAGCGATTATCTGATCTCTGTGCGCTATGCGATGACACTTTATTACGATTGCTGAGGGGACTTGTAAGTACTAAGTGATTGAGAGAACTTCCTTGACGTCGATCTTGACGATATGGGTGAGCTACTGATAAAGCAGCGCGGAACTAATCGCACAGCATACGTGATGCGTTCATTTCAACTTAACATGTAGGCCTTTTATGTGCGCTTTGCTAAGCGCTGTCAGCTCTGGATAATTCTCGAGACTCGATCGCCCTTTTTCCGTTAGCTGATAAGTCCCTTTCTTGACTCGTTCGAACCAGCCATAGTAGTTTTTTGCTAACACTGTTGCTGTTTTGTCTCCGGTGCCAATCGCTCGCAGCTCCGCTGTGGTCGAAGTGCCGAGTTGTTGCAAACAGGTGGCAACAAAAATTGCATTTTCCCGATAAGCGGTTATTAATTGACGGCGATGGCTTCCCGCCTCGTTCAGGTCAAGACTCCGTCCCTCGAGCTCGCGCAAAACAGCTTCACGCTTTTTCAGGTTATGCCCCGAGATTTTTGATTGGGCGAGTCTAGTCTGATTGGTTTCACGTTCGTCGAACGCAAGATTGTCTGGCGAGAGCGCCTCCTTAACAGTGGTACCCGGTGGATTGAAATTCACGAGTAACAGGCCTAGATTGAGTCGAGAGAGCACTGTCAGAATGCCTCGCCAATGAGCGCCCTTCTGGCTGGCAGGTTCAGGTATCGCGACATAAACGAATGGTGTTATCTTTTGTCGAGCCGTTGCTTGAATAAGCAAAGTCATATTGACGCTTGTTTTTAGTTCAACGATAACCAGTTTATCGTCTCGTTGTGCTGTGATGTCGCAATCCTTAACCTCAGATTGCACCCGGTATCCCTGCTGCTTTAAATAGGTCTTGATCGGTTCTGATAGATCAGTTTCCTTCATGACTGCTGCGGACTAGTCTTTGACTTGGCCGAGTCGATCGACCAGAAGGTTGTGAATCCCCTGAAACCCTGAATTACTCATAATCACCAGATGCTTAATATTTTCCTGTTTGATAGTACTGATGGCAGACTCGATGATATCGGGTATGTTTGAGGATATTAAACTGTTTTTGGAAGCGAGTTCCGTATTCATATCCCATTGCATGTTTTCTGGTTTGAACCAGATCACTTTGTCTGCTTCTGCGACCGCTGGAGCCAGTTTGCCGAGGTGAGTGCCTTTTCGCATTGTATGTGATCCGGGTTCTAGGATCGCCATAATCGCTTCATCTCCAACTCGTCGCCGAAGCCCAGCCAATGTGGTTTGAATAGCCGTAGGGTGGTGAGCAAAGTCGTCATAAATCGTTAATCCATTCTGACTGTAAATCACTTCCATTCTTCTTTTTACGCCGCTGAATTGCCCTAGGGCTTCGCACGCTATCGCCGGCGTGACACCAACATTTCTCGCGGCTAGTATCGCGGCCAGCGCATTCGCAATATTGTGGTCACCGCTGAGAGCCCAGTGAACAGAGCCGACCTCTTCAGAATCCAGGTGCACAGAAAATTGGCTGCCATCCGGCTTAATTGCTTCAGCATAGAGATTGGCTGTTGATGTGTTCGATGGGCTTATCACGTCGGCTGTGGAAAATGTTTGTACCGCGCTCCAGCAGCCTCGCTGGAGCACCGAATCAATATCCTCGTTGTGTTCAGGATGAATGATCGTGCCATTTCCCGGCACAGATCTTACCAGAAGGTGAAATTGGTTCTTGATCGCCTCCATGTCAGGAAAAATGTCTGCATGATCGTACTCGAGATTATTGATCACAAGCGTGCGGGGCTTGTAGTGAAGGAATTTGGATCGACGATCAAAATAAGACGTATCATATTCATCTGCTTCTATGACAAAAAATGGCGTCTCACCCAGCCTAGCAGATTCTGAAAAATTGCTCGGCAGACCGCCGATTAAAAATCCAGGTTTCATACCGGCGTACTCGAGAATCCAAGCAATCATTGCGCTGGTTGTGGTCTTGCCATGGGTCCCGGAGACCGCGATGACCCATTTGTCGGCAAGCAGATATCTGCCCAACCACTCTGCTCCAGAGGTATACGGAATACCGCTGTTGAGGACATGCTCAACTGCCGGATTGCCTCTGGGTAGGTTGGCATTGCCAACAATAATCAGTTCAGCATCATCCGGGATGTTATCTGCAGTGTAGGGTGATGATAAAGATATCCCGGAAGCTGCTAGCAAGTCACTCATTGGCGGGTAAACGTTATTGTCGGTCCCGCTCACCCGATGTCCCGCTGCCTTTGCGAGCAAGGCAATACTCCCCATAAGTGTGCCGCAAATACCCAAGATATGTATACGCAATAGGAATCCTTACTGTGGATTGAGGGGGAAGATTTTCAAGGTGATAAGCAGTGAGATAACCTCGATCAAAAAAGCAAGCATTGCGCCCTGTAGAACACTAATAGTCGCTGCGCGAGATAGAATCGATCCAACGATTGTGAGCCACCAACCCAGTAGCACCCACGCTATTGCATCGATAAGTAGTCGCAGGGTTCCTGCATCAACGAGTTCCATCATGGCGCTGGTGACGATCATGGGTAATAGAATGATGGAATTAGTGCCGAAGATTGCTGACATCGTTGGAACAAACCTGTTTGTTACCTGCTTGAGGCTCAACAGGCCGAACACGGTCACCGCCGCAACACCGGAACCAATGAAAATAGTAACGGCACCGGAAAACAGGTTCAAATCAGGGCGAGATGTGATGATTGAAAAGCCGCTGATTAAAAAATAAAAGCCAAAAAAGGTGGCCAGAAAATTCCATCTAGCTGGGATTTTTTCAGGGCCGACCCGTAACAGGCAGATCTGCCATAAATAGAGAATAATTTGCCACATCAGGTGATTATCCCTGTTAAACGCAATAATCGAAATAGGGTTCGAAAATAAATTTCTACTTGATGCTCCGATGAATTTTGTGAAATCGTGGGCAGAAAAAATAACACCGACATTTAGTACATTGATTGCCAATCATGCAAACCAAAAGCAGATGACAATGCCCTAGCTAGATAGATGCTTGTGAAATGGCGTTGGTTTGAACAGGTAGGATAAGGCGCGAGCGATACTGTGTTGGAAAGCACAGTATCGCTCAAAAGTAATTACTCAGGTAAACCCAAAACACGTTTGCTGATGATGTTCATCTGAACCTCGTTGGTGCCACCATATATTGTGACAGCGCGGCTCGTGAGCCAGTTTTTGGTAATTTCGAGTTCCTGCTCGTCGAAGCCCTCGCCCTGCCAGCCAGCGCCTTGCGTGCCCATGAGCGTGGATTTTAGCTCAGAGCCGTTACGCGCGAGATTAGCTCCAACGAGTTTAAAGATAGAGGTCGCTGCTCCAGGCGTTTTGCTGCTGCTCATTTCCTGCGTGACTCGCTTTGTCGTTAATTGAAACGCGCGTTCCGTCATCGAGTGATTGAGTATTGTCTCTCTGGCGCCATTGTCGGCGATTTTGCCCTCCGTCTCACCAATGTACTCTTTGGCAAGTTTGGCGAATTCATTAACCTTCTTAACCGGTTTTTTCTTTTTCTTGTCGTTGGCGCTGCCTGAAAGTCCGCCGATACCTGATCGCTCAAACTGCAGCAGTCTCTTGCCTACTGTCCAGCCTTTATTCAACTCCCCGACAAGGTCTTCGCGTTTTGCAACAGCGTTATCGAGGAACGTCTCGCAAAATGGTGATGAACCGGAAATAAGTTGAATCGGTTTGATCGTAACGCCAGGTTGATGCATATCGAGTAAAACGAAACTAATGCCATCATGTTTCGCCGCCTCGAAATCAGTCCTAACCAGCGCGAACATCCAGTCGGCGTATTGCGCGCCGGACGTCCAAATTTTTTGACCATTGATAACGAAGTTGTCGCCATCGATGATCGCTTTGGTTTGCAGTGCTGCCAAATCAGACCCCGCGCCCGGCTCGCTGTAGCCTTGGCACCAATTGATCTCACCGCTAACGATTTTTGGCAGATGTCGCTGTTTTTGTTCCTCGGTGCCAAGCTCGAGAAGCGTGGGGCCAATCATGCTGAGTCCCATTCCTGTGCTTGGGGGTAGTGCCTTAATTCGTGACATCTCCTGCGAAAGTATGGCCCTGTGTTCCGGGTCTAGACCCCCACCCGTGTATTCTTTTGGCCAGGCGGGCGCTGTCCAGCCCCGAGCGGCCATTGCTTGAAGCCACGTTCTGGCATCATCGGTGTCGTAATACTCGTGTGCGTCCTCCCAATGAAAATGTTGGTTTCTCATCGACTGAGGGCAGTGCTGCTCAAGGAATTCTCGCGTTTCTTCCCGGAAGATATCTAACTCTGACATAGGGCTACTCTTTGATAAATCTAAATTTCAGGCGCGAAGTAGGCCATATTTTTAGCAAAGTGAATATTACTATTCGCAAAGGTAATGTGCCTAGATATCGTCACACATAGAAGTGGTCCAGATGGATTAATGGCCTTCGGTTAACGCCTGCCAGCCATCGCTTGTCAACGGAGCTTCAAGTAGATCTATCCCCAGCTGTCTGAGGCTATCGAGGTCGAGTTCATCGTCTGCATAGTATTGTAGAACAATTTTGGTCGTGAGCGATGTCAAACCAAGGATGGTTCGTAGTTCCTCTTCAGGGCTGGTGAGGAAATGGGAATCCACTAGGATAGTGCCAACTTCCTCACCTTCGTCTAACACGGACTCCAACTCTCTCAGCGTCTTGGTCTTCAAGAGAACCTTGTCGTCCCTGATATCGAGGTTTTCGATATCATCATTGTCGATGCCGAGCGTCAGTATTTTTGTAGTCACGTCTGAAAATGTCTCAAATAAGTGACAGATATCATTCTCCTTCAGAAGGGCTAAGTCATTGACACAGATCAAAGAGAAGCTTGAAGGAATTAGGCAGACTAGTCCCCACTGATGTGAGTCAATAAAGCGGAGGAAAAGCGATGATCCTTGAACCAGAAGATGCAAAAACAATGAGGAACATCGGGATCAACGTGCTAAGTCTAACCGGCGTGATGGTAATCCTTATCATCGGCTCGCTGATAATAGGCTGATTCAGTAGGTAAGGCGTAGGTTTAACAGTTTTAGGGGTCTTAGCCCACTAACGGGTTTTGGCGATTGTTTCAGGGTGCAGTCACCTTGACTTGGGTTTTGACCCCTTCTGTTGGCCTGACATTCCGACATTCAGTCACCTGTCTAGCTTTCGCTGGTCAACTCATGACCGAAATTCACAACCTTCGCTGTGGGCGATATCACAGAGTTTTCCGAGATCGAGAATCTGTAACTCTTTACCATCAACTTTCAATATTCCATTCTGCTGAAGACGTGTGAAGACTCGGCTGACAGTCTCAACTGCTAGGCCAAGATAGTTACCGATATCAGTTCTCGACATGGGCAGGCGGAAGCTAGTCGGAGACAGCTTTCGTCTTTGATAGCGTTCTGACAGATTTTGCAGAAAAGTCGAGATGCGCTCTTCTGCTGTTTTTTTGCTGAGTAATCTATGGAATTGTTGATCTGTATTAATTTCTTTACTCAAGGTTTTATACATATGAGCTTGCAGATTGTGAATTTTTGCGGACAATTCGGTAACTTGCGCATAGGGCAATTCGCACACAGCAGAAGTTTCAAGTGCTTTTGCGGAACAGACATAGGCATCATTGTGTATGGCATCAAGGCCGAATAGCTCGCCCGGCAGATAAAAACCAATGACCTGTTCTTCACCGTTTTGATCTACGGAGTAGGCTTTAATCGCGCCGGACCTTACGGCATACAAAGAAGTGAATTGTTGGCCATCTTCAAACACATGTTTGTTCCGTTGTACGGCTCTTCCCCTTTGGACTTTTGAATCAACCAGATCGATTTCTTCCGGAGTTAATGATTGTGGAACGCAAATCACGTTTAGGCTACATGCATGGCATGTCACGGTGTGATTTTGAGGTTTATTCATTGTTTAGGCCCAATGGTAGACGAAATAAGTTCATAGTCGTTTGGCAAGTTGTTATTCAAGCATCGAGCAGATCATCCAATGTGATATCTCGCGAGTATAAACAGTAAATTAAATAAGGTTGGTCTCGAAATATATGTCATCAAATGTAGTCAAAGGCAATCAATCCAATTCCCCAATCATTATATGGTTAATCATGGTATGTTCAATGGTCGTGCTGATGATAGTTGTTGGTGGAATAACCCGATTAACGGGAAGCGGCCTTTCCATGGTCGATTGGCGTCCAATTATGGGTGTGCTGCCGCCAATTTCTGAGGTTGAGTGGAACACCGTATTTCTAGCCTATCAACAGTTTCCCGAGTACCAGCAAATAAACAAAAACATAACGTTGGAAGAATTTAAGGGCATCTTTTATTGGGAATACGGTCATCGGGTGCTCGGTCGACTGATTGGGTTGGTGTTTTTTCTGCCGTTTCTAGCGTTTGTTGTCATGGGTAAGGTCAAAGGTTCACTGGCGATAAAACTGTCGATTGGGCTTGTCCTCGGTGGCCTCCAGGGGTTGATGGGTTGGTATATGGTCATGAGTGGCCTAGTAGATATTCCTCGGGTGAGTCACTACAGGCTAGCGGCACATTTGCTTCTCGCCATGCTGATACTCTGTTACCTATGTTGGTTAATTTTTGAGCTACGGGAAAAGCAGTCTCGGGTCTTCTGCTCCCCGTTATTCTCAAAGCTGGTTTACGGGCTTGCGGGAGCCTCTGTCCTCCAAATTTTATATGGTGCTTTTACAGCAGGAAGTCGAGCAGGCTATGGGTACAACACGTATCCATTGATGAATGAGAGTTGGATCGCTGAAGCTGTTTTTTATCTCGACCCGTGGTGGTTAAATCTATTTGAAAATACGGCGACAATTCAGTTTATGCATCGATGGTTGGGTGCCCTCGTGCTTCTGCTGGCGCTGGCGGTGTTGTTTGTTTCATACCTCGATGATGCGCTTAAAGATCTTCGAAAATATACAATGACCTTGATGGTAGTGATATCAGCGCAATTCTTGCTTGGCGTGTTTACTTTGGTACAAGTAGTGCCCATTGGTCTCGCTAGTATGCATCAGTTTGGCGCATGCGTTTTACTCATTGCCTTAGTCAGAACTTTATATATCGTGAAGACGTCCAGATGATAGGAAATGGTTTGGAGTGAAAATTTGCCTCGGTCAAATAAACACCACCCCCGGTGATTTTGCCGGTAACCTTGCGGCACTCAAAAAAGGTGTTGATGTCGCCAGCAGCGAGCAGTGTGATCTCGTTGTCTTTCCCGAACTGAGTATCCCGGGATACTTGAGTCAGGATCTGCTCTATCGACCAGGGTTTGTCGATAGAAATTTGGCTGTGCTTGATGAGCTTCGAAAATACACTGGGCAGCATTGCGAGGGTTTACATGTCGTTTGTGGTTATGTGACCCGAAACGATGGTGTGGGAAAACCATTTTACAATGTCGCCGGCGTTCTTCGTGAAGGTAACCTAGTAGGGGAATACCGCAAGCAACTTCTACCATTTTACGACGTATTTGATGAGCTCAGATACTTTGAGCCGGGACGTGATCTCTTAACCTTCGAAGTGCTCGGACAAAAAGTTGGTCTGTCTATATGTGAAGATTTGTGGAACGACAAAGGTTCGGATGGTTATAACTATGAGAATAACCCATTCGAACAATACCGGGCCTTGGACGTCGATGTGGTGCTTTCCTTAAATAGTTCTCCATTTGTCCATGACAAGCCCTGGAATCGTCTGAAGAATATCGCGCCGGGCACGAAACGCCTATCTGGAGGGACAGGAAACAAAGATTTGACGCTTGTTTATGTCAACCAGCGCGGAGGGCAAGACGAGTTAGTGTTCGACGGTCAAAGTTTTATCGTTAGTGGCGGAGACTTGTTGCACGTCAGTGAAGTCATTGCTGAAGATTCATATGACGTAGTAGATATATCAAATAGCCAACCAGTGATAGCAGATGTCGCTAATCCGGAGAACAAAGCTGACGTTAAGAATCGTGCGCCCCAACTTAAAGACGTACTAGTACTCGGGTTGAGGGACTATACGCAAAAATCAGGGTTTGATCAGCTGGTACTGGCCTCAAGTGGCGGTGTAGACAGTGCTGTTGTTTGCATGTTGGCATGTGAAGCCGTCGGGTCAGAGAATGTTCATGCTATTCGTATGCCCTCAATTTATAGCAGCGATCATGCAGCCACCGATGCAATTGAGTTGCACAAAAATTTAGGCTGCTGGGATTATGAGGTGGACGTCGACCACGAATCAATGGTCAGCATGTTGCACAGTCGTTATGAGCAATATGCTGGTGACGAGCGTAACCTTGTCGCAAGGAAAGTTGCCAATAATGGGTACGCAAGTGTAGCTGACGAAAACATACAGGCTCGGATACGAGATCTGTACTTGATGCACTTCAGTAATGCCTATGGGGCTATGCCTCTATCGACGGGCAATAAAACCGAGGCGGCTTGTGGATACTACACCCACTTTGATATGAATTTTAGCTTCGCGCCAATTAAGGATATTTACAAGTTTCAGGTTTTTGATCTGGCCCAATCTAGCGAACTCATTCCGGACAATATATGGCAAAAACCTCCGAGCGCGGAACTTGCACCGGACCAGACCGACGAGGCTTCGTTACTCTCTTATGCTGTACTTGATCCTATTGTGCAGTCTCATATCGAAGATCAGCTGTGTGAGTATGATGAGTTTACCGATTGGGTTGCCGAAATGGCGTCTATCGGCGAGAGAGTTTCAAGTGATCCTAGTTTCCTACTTAACTGGATTGACAGAAAGGATGCCAGAGTATCTTACCAGCGAATCATTAGTCTGATTGGAAAAATGGAATACAAGCGTCGGCAAACCTGCCCGGGAACCAAGGTCAGTAAGGTCGCGTTCGGCATCGGTCGTAGATTGCCTATTGTCGAGAAGTGGTCTTAACGAGTACAAAGCCTAGGAAAAAAATGTCGGCGGGACGTAAGGCAATCTTGCTTACCCTTACAACGAGCCCTCCAGTAGCATCGAATAATCCCACACAACAAGAACTAAGCGGAAATAGTATGGTTCATCAAACGTGCCAGCTAACAGCGTAGAGTTAAGACCATTTCTGCGCTGAATCAGGGTTCTTGGTGAAATACACAAGGCAAAGCACCTTCGCTAACGCTGAAATCTCTTGGTCGTTTGAATGCTAAGCATGATCTGCCTAAGATACGTCTGATGGGTGATAAATACTCATTGGCAGTTAAAAAACTACGAAAACCCTCTTGTAGAAGGCGTTTTTTGTCGGGATACCAAACAACGTTATGGATTAGTTGATTCAGTAATCAAGTCCGTGACCTTTAACTATGCGATAAGGATTAAGAAACAATGGCAAAAAATGCATTTTATGCGCAATCCGGTGGTGTGACGGCTGTGATCAACGCCAGCGCTTGTGGTGTGATACAAGCAGCAAAGCGTACACGTGCGATCGGTAAGGTTTTTGCTGGTAAAAATGGCATTATCGGAGCGCTGAAAGAGGAATTGATCGATACATCGAAAGAGTCTGCGAAAGATATTGCTGCGCTCAAATATACGCCCTCGGGCGCATTCGGCTCTTGTCGTTATAAATTAAAATCTGTTGAAGATAATCGCGCGGAATACGAGCGCATCCTTGAGGTATTTAAGGCGCACAATATTGGGTATTTTTTCTACAACGGTGGGGGTGACTCTCAGGATACGGCGAACAAACTGGCACAACTGAGCCAGGCGACGGGTGCTGACTTAACCTGTATTGGTATTCCTAAAACAGTCGACAATGATCTACCGCTCACTGATTGCTGTCCAGGATTCGGATCAGTGGCCAAATACGTCGCGATATCAACGCTCGAGGCAGGGCTTGATGTCGCCTCGATGGCGGAGTCCTCGACGAAGGTTTTTGTGCTGGAAGTCATGGGCAGACATGCGGGTTGGATTGCTGCCGCTGGAGGTCTTGCCGGCAACGGGCGAGGTCAACCTCCGCATATTATTTTGTTCCCTGAAATCGAATTTGATCGAAAAGCATTTCTCAGAAAAGTCAAAGAAACGGTCAACAAGGTCGGCTATTGTGTTGTGGTCGCATCGGAAGGGGCGCGATATAAAGACGGTCGGTTTGTTGCCGATGCAGGTATGAAAGACGCCTTTGGTCATACTCAATTGGGTGGTGTCGCGCCGACGCTGGTCGATATGATTAAGGATTCACATGGTTATAAGTGCCATTGGTCCGTAGCGGATTATCTCCAAAGAGCGGCCAGACATATAGCGTCAGCAACCGACGTTGAACAGGCCTATGCGGTTGGGCAGGCAGCGGTAGAATTTGCTGCAGCAGGAAAAAATGCAGTGATGCCGACCATTGTCAGAGGTAAAAAGTCGAAATACACCTGGAGTATTGGTGAGGCGCCTTTATCCAAAGTAGCGAACGTAGAACGCATGATGCCGAGGAGTTATATCTCCAAAGATGGGTATGGCATCACTGCGAAAGCGAGAAGTTACCTTCAACCGCTGATATCCGGCGAGGATCATCCCGTTTACAAAGATGGCATGCCTCAGTATGTTCGACTTAAGAACCTATTAGTGAAGAAAAAGCTGAAGGCTTTTAATGTGGATTAGGCGCACAAAAGTATTTGTGTCACGGCGATGTTGGCAAAATGATGTGCGGTCGCTACCACCGCCATAATAATCTGCAGGCAGTGATAAAAACTAAGAACGCCCGCTAAGCGTGGCAATGATTTTGAGTGCATCATGCAAGGCCGCGGCATCGTGCGTTCTGATGTAGTCTGCACCATTCATTGCGGCGAATATCTCGGCAGCCAAAGTGGCAGCACCCGATTCATTAGCATTTTTCATCGATATCTTTCTTAGAAAAGATTTACGAGACACCGAGATGAGTAGTGGCAAGTCAAATCGGTCTCGAATCAGTGCCAAGTTTTGCAGGACTTTAACCGAGGATGCTTCGTTTTCTCCGAGAAAGAACCCCATGCCAGGGTCGAGAATGATGCGGTCTTTTGAAATCCCTGCTTTCAGTAGCGCGGCTAATCGCTCGTCAAAGAAGAGCGAAATTTCATCTAATATATGATTCGGGTCAGACTGAATTCGAGTCGCGATGCCTTTTCGTTGAATCGAGTGCATCAAAAAGAGCTGGCAACCGGATGCCTTAAGTTCGGGATAGATTTCAGGATTGGCGAATCCCTCAATATCATTCAGGTAGTCAACGTTTGAGGTCATGGCCCATCGCTGTGTTGCCGGTTGAAAAGAGTCTATTGAAATCTCCGCGCCAGTGGCCTCTAGCGGAGAGACTAGCGGCCTCAATCGCTCGATCTCTGTTTCTGCAGTTACATGTTTTGCGTCAGGATTGCTGGATGCTGGTCCCAGGTCAATGATATCTGCCCCGCTTTTTATTAATGCAAGCGCATGGTCGATGGCAGCTTGAGTCTCGAGATATCTGCCACCGTCAGAAAATGAATCTTCTGTGATGTTCACAATTCCGAGGATTTTTGGGTAACCAGCAGTGAGCATGTAGATCTATCCTTCAGTGTTAATCAGGCAAGGCGCGTATGGGATCTCAGTCGCTGTAAATCCGATGTCTACGTCGTCATATTCCAAAACGTCGATTGTATCCGATGATGAGCCATGATGGTGCTTCTGACCTGGAAGGATTGCCCCCAAAAGTCTGAGGTTCAGATGGTTTCGACTAAACAAGATGCGATCTGGTTATCTTCCGGCCGGTCATTTGTGCTTGGAAACGGAGGTATTGCTGTGATGTGCCTCGCAATTCTGATACTGCGTGCCCGTGAAGGCCTGTTGTCAAATGAGTGCCAATCGGCCGAATGCTGACGAATAGTGCTGTGAGTTATAAGTCGATAATAAAATAGTATTTTTGAATCCTGTCGATTTACCGTAGGCTGCCCATCCTTTGGCGATAAGCTAAAAGACACTCGGGTGGCTGACCTCTGCTTTTGGCTAACCTGGTGAGCATTCAAAGACTAATCACTTTGGTAATAGTTTTTCTTAAGTGCTTTCAAAATAACGAGTTTGTTTTGAATTTTCCATTTTATGAAATTTATTTGTTAATGAACGGGAACAGAATAAATGTACCAATATAGTCCTGAGGACCAATGCCTGGTCAATGAGCGCGTTGCGCAGTTTCGCGATCAGACAGAAAGGTTTCTGGCGGGCACTTTGAGCGAAGACGAATTTCGCCCGCTTCGGTTGATGAATGGTCTTTACATACAGCGGCACGCCCCAATGTTAAGGGTTGCTGTTCCCTATGGGTTGCTCAGTTCAGAGCAGATGCGAATGTTGGCCCATATCTCACGTAAGTATGATCGGCGCTACGGACACCTGACGACCAGGCAGAACATGCAATTTAATTGGTTAGCATTAAAGGATGTTCCGGATGTACTAGCTGATTTAGCGACGGTAGAGATGCACTCAATCCAAACGAGCGGGAATTGCATCCGCAACACGTCTTCTGATCAGTTGGCAGGCGTTGCAAAGGACGAACTTGAAGATCCTCGTCCCTACTGTGAAATGATCAGGCAATGGTCTACGTTGCACCCGGAATTTTCTTTTTTGCCTCGAAAATTTAAAATTGCGGTCTCAGGGTCAGAAAACGATCGGGCTGCGACCCAGGTGCATGATATTGGAATACAGCTGGTCGAGCATGCGGAAACCAAACAGGTAGGTTTCAAAATTCTGGTCGGTGGTGGACTGGGCAGAACCCCGGTTATCGGCAAAGTAATAAAAGACTATTTGCCGAAGAAATACCTACTCTCTTACTTGGAAGCGATCCTGCGGATATACAATTTGGCAGGTCGTCGGGACAACAAATACAAGGCGCGAATTAAAATACTGGTGAACAGCCTTGGGATCGAAGAATTCACCCGACTAGTTGAAGAAGAGTGGCTGCACCTACGTGAAGGTAGCTTGATGATTGAAGATGCAAGCATTAATGAAATGCAGAAGTATTTTCAGCCCTTTGACTATGCAAAATACCGCGACGAATCGTCAGCAAGTAGCCTCGCTGAAAAGCTTGAAGCTAGCCCAGCTTTTGCTATTTGGTATCGTCAGAATACACAGGAGCATAAGATTCCGGGATATCGTGTGGTAACCATATCGGTTAAAGCACCAGAAGAAGCACCGGGTGATATGACAGACGCGCAGATGGATGGTGTTGCCCAACTGGCCGACGATTACAGCTTTAGTCGCATGAGAGTGACCCACGAGCAAAACCTAGTGCTGGCAGATGTGCCTGAACATAAGCTTCATGCGCTCTGGAAGGGGCTTTTAAGTTTCGATCTTGCAACGCCAAATGTCGGCACCCTAACGGATATGATCTGCTGTCCTGGTCTTGACTTTTGTAGTCTTGCTAATGCGAGTTCAATTCCTATAGCAAGGCAAATCAATGATCAATTCGATGATCTTGACTATCTCTATGACATTGGTGAAATCAAGGTAAAGATGTCCGGTTGCATGAATGCTTGTGGGCATCATCACGTCGGTCATATCGGCATCCTTGGCGTCGATAAAAAAGGTGAAGAGTGGTACCAAATTACGATTGGTGGTTCTGCCGAGGAAGACGCAGCCCTTGGAAAAATCATCGGCCCTTCTGTAGCTAAAGAAAATGTTGCTGAGACCATTGCTACGTTGCTAACGACCTATGTCGATCTGAGAGAGGAGCAAGAAACGTTTCTTCAATCGGTCAGACGTCTCGGTGTGGCGCCATTTAAGGAGGCGGTTTATGGGTAAGACGATCATAAAAGACGATAGGCTGGTTGAGGATTCCTGGTTGCTGGACCTGGCTGCCGAAGGCGCTGACACTGCCGGTGAATCAGCGACAAAAAATCGGGTAGTTTCGCTCGAACAATGGCAGCAGAATCGAGAGCGGCTTTTGGCAAGTAGTGGGCCTAGGGGCGTGGCAATAAGCAACGATGATGATGTGCTGGAACTCGCTGACGATGTCGCTCACCTTGATTTGATCTGTGTTGAATTTCCAGCCGCTGGAGATGGGAGAGGCTATAGTCAGGCAAAGTTGTTGAGAGACAGGTTAGGTTTCAAGAACGAGATTCGCGCGATTGGGGAAGTGCTCACTGATCAGCTGTTCTTGATGCGCAGATCAGGCATAAATGCGTTTGATTTACAGGCAGATCAGGATCCGGAAGCATCGTTGGCACGATTGCGTCCGTTTTCTGTTTCCTATCAATAAGCCATGTGGATTTAAAGGGTGGACTACTACCCGATATATTTAAAGTTAACCGGAAAACCTTGCGTTGTTGTTGGCGGAGGTAACGTCGCCACAAGAAAAATCGCAACCCTGATAGACGCCGGGGCAAGTGTATCGGTTGTTTCTTTGTCAATCAGCTCGGAAATAGCCGGTTGGATAGAAACTGGCGCAATTACGTCTTACCGGCAAGGTGAATACCAGGCGTCTGACCTTAGTGGCCAGTTGCTTGTCATCGCAGCAACCCCTTCATCCATCGTCAACCAACAAGTATTTGATGATGCCGAGCAAGTTGGAGTGCTTGCTAATGTTGTTGATACCCCCGAACTCTGTCGATTTATTCTGCCAAGCATTGTAGATCGGTCGCCGTTGATGATTGCCATTTCTTCAGGCGGTGCTGCGCCGGTGCTTGCGAGAATGGCGAGGCAGAAGCTGGAAACGCTCATTCCATTTGGTTGGAGTGATCTTGCGCGGTTCGCTGGTGGATTGCGCTCTCAGGTTAAATCGAGATTGAAGTCCGTCGATGAAAGAAGGAGGTTTTGGGAATACTTGTTTGAAGGCCCTGTTGCTAATTTGGTGATGGCGGGACGATCGGACGAAGCAGCTAAATCATTTAATACCGCGCTTGATGCCGCGGAAGAGTATCAAAATATTTTAGGTGGCGGTGCTCGCCTCGGTGAAGTTTATTTAGTTGGGGCGGGTCCGGGTGACCCAGAGCTACTCACGCTGAAAGCGCTTCGCTTGATGCAACAGGCCGATGTTGTTCTGTACGATAATTTAGTTTCAAAAGATATTCTCAGTTTAGTTCGTAGAGATGCGGAAAGGATTTCTGTTGCCAAAGCTAAAGGGCGTCATTCAATCGCCCAGACTGAAATCAACAGTGAGATGGTTCGCCTGGCTGGCGAAGGCAAAAGGGTCTGCAGGCTGAAGGGTGGGGATCCATTTATATTTGGCCGGGGTGGCGAAGAATTAGCGTCGTTAGTTGACGCCGGGATTCCATTTCAGGTTGTTCCTGGTATCAGCGCAGCAAATGGCTGCGCAGCCTATGCAGGCATACCTCTCACGCATCGTGACTTTGCCGATAGCGTGACTTTTGTCACTGGACACAGAAAAAACCGTGGTTACTTTGACTTACCTTGGAAATCACTCTCTACCGACCGGCAGACGCTGGTGTTTTATATGGGGCTGACGAGTGCTGGGTTGATTAGAGACAAACTGATTGGCTCGGGCATGTTGCCTTCAACACCGGTTGCCGTGGTTGAGCAAGGTACGCGAATAGATCAACGAGTGTTGGTTACGCGTCTTGATGCGCTGCCTGAGGAAATTGCTTCAAACGCGATGGCTTCACCAGCTTTGATCATTGTGGGTGGCGTAGTGACGCTCACTGAATCTTTGAGCTGGTTCGGTACCAATTTAATAACCTCTGAACTCGCCGTTTCTTGATCATTGTTGGTTGGCCGCATACCCCGTTCGACCCAAGCAGCAGGCACAAAAAAACCGGTACCGAATTACTAACTCGATACCGGCTTAATGTCTTAAGCTAGTCTATTGTAAGTTGGTAGCAGCCTACAATAAGGGTGCGATTACTAGACTAACGATAGCCATTACATTAATCAAAATGTTCATAGCGGGTCCGGAAGTATCTTTGAAAGGATCACCAACGGTATCGCCAACAACTACGGCTTCGTGAACATCAGAACCTTTACCACCTAGGTTGCCCTTTTCAACATATTTCTTGGCATTGTCCCAAGCGCCGCCGGCATTCGCCATCATGAGTGCAAGTAACACACATCCGAGCAGTGCGCCGGCAAGCATACCACCTAGACTTTCACCGCCGAGGCCAAAGCCTACAATCGCTGGCATCGATACAGCGATTACGCCTGGAAGAATCATTTTCTTCAAAGCAGCCTGAGTTGCAATATCAACACACTTCGCATGATCAGGGTCAGCGGTACCTTCCATCAATCCCTTTATTTCACGGAATTGACGACGTATCTCTTCGATCATCTCCATGGCTGCATCACCCACAGCAGTCATGGTGATAGAGGCGATGAGAAACGGCAGACAGCCTCCGATAAACATACCCACTAACACTTGTGGATTCGAAAGCTCCAGAGAGAAGTCGGGGTATTTGTAGTGCATGGTTTCTACAAAGGCGGCAATAATTGCCAGTGCTGCCAGTGCTGCCGCGCCAATCGCAAAGCCTTTGCCAATTGCAGCGGTAGTGTTACCTACTTCATCGAGACCGTCGGTAATTTCACGAATATCCGGGCCCAAGCCACCCATCTCGGCGATACCACCGGCGTTATCAGCGACAGGACCGTATGCATCCAGTGCCATGGTCATACCAACTGTTGCCAGCATGCCAACGGCCGCAATACCGACACCATAGAGACCAGCCAATTGCGTTGAAATATAAATAATCGCACTGATCGCAACGATCGGAATAACGACCGATTGCATGCCTACCGCAAGACCGGTAATCATTACAGTTGCTGTTCCCGTTTTGCCTGACTCGGCTATTCTAATGACCGGGCCCTTGGCTGTGTAATATTCAGTTACCAGTCCAATCAGCACACCGCCGCCGGTACCGGCAACAATAGCCCACCAAACGTCTGAAGAAACACCGAGTGCGTCGGTGAGGAAATATGCGCCTACGACAAGTGCTACAGCACTTAATTGGTGCCCCATACGCAACGCGGTTTCAGGAGCGCTATTTGACATCGCTCGTACGATGAGAATACCGATGATCGAACAGATCAAGCCGAAGGAAGCCAGGGCAAGAGGCAGGAACATTAGCGCCTGTTGTCCTTTCGTTGGATCCGTTGTGAGTGCAGCGATGCCGTACTCTGCACCCATTGCCATAGTCGAGGCAATTGCAATTGTGGCAATCATCGAGCCGCAATATGATTCAAAGATATCAGATCCCATGCCCGCAACATCGCCCACGTTATCGCCCACGTTATCGGCAATAACGCCGGGGTTTCTGGGGTCATCTTCGGGAATGCCGGCTTCAATCTTACCGACAAGGTCAGCCCCAACGTCAGCACTCTTAGTGAAAATACCACCGCCTACACGCGAGAAAAGTGCAACCACCGAACCGCCCATGCCGAATCCGTGTATAGCGTGTAGTGCTACTGGGTCGCCACCAAAGAACCAGTAAAGCGATCCCAGGCCAATAAGACCAAGTGATGCAACACACAGACCCATGATAGAGCCACCGTAGAATGCCACGGTAAGTGCGCTAGCAGCGCCTGATTCTTGTGCTGCTACCGTTGTTCGAACATTTGCTTTGGTAGCGGAGAACATGCCGAGGTATCCGGCGAGGCCTGAAGTAATTGCACCTACGGCGAAAGACAAGGCCGTAAATTTACCGAGTGGTGAGAACAGTATTATCAGAAACAGAGGCACTGCGAACATCGCAAGCATCATATATTCTCTGTTCATGAAAACCATTGCACCTTCATGGATCGCAGTGGCTATCTTTTTAAGTGCTTTGTCGCCATCTGAGTATCTTGTCATTAGTACATAAATGACAAAAGCACAGACTAGTCCCAGCGCACCAATAATAGGTGGCAAGTTAATAATTTCGCTCATATTGAATTCCGGTCGGATTATTTTTAGTGTGTCAGTCCAATCAAGACTCTTGGTGGCCTCTCTGGAGTGTGCCTATAGTACAAAAGTGATCGCCAGTCTTGAACTACAAATTTGGAGTTTTTAGCTACTTTCGAACAATTTTTGCTGGTTTTGGCAATGGAGACCGATTTTTCAAGCCTTATTGATGGGGATTTCAGGATTTGGTGCGGTTGAACAACTTAATTTACTGGCATGGAAAGTAAGATCAGAAAGTCGGTTTATCGTTATTGGTTCTGCAGAAAGCGCCAAAGAGTCATGCTTATTTTAGTCCTGTGGTTTCACATGATCCTGAGCGGCAAATTGCTAGCCGTCCTGAAGCAGTCTTCTTAAATCAATAATTGCGGCGTTTGCGCGGGAAATGTGCGCACCCATGACTAAAGAATGGTTTGCGACGATTCCGAAGCCACTACCGTTCAGGATGATGGGGCTCCAGAGTAAATCCTGTGTGGGTTCAAGCTCTCGAATGATCTGTTGCAAGCTCACGAGCGCGTTCTTCTTCTCGAGCACGTCTGCAAAATCTGTCTCGACTGCCCGCAACAGGTGAAGTAATGCCCAAGTGGTGCCTCGGGCCTCATAGAATACATCGTCCAGTTCAGACCAGGGCGTTTTCACCTCGACGTCGTTCACGGTCCCAGTGGATTGCCGAGCGGCAGAATCGCCGGCGAGGGAAACATCCAGCTGACGCTTGCCTACACTGGTACTGAGTCTTTGCGAGAGGCTGCCTAGTCTTGTTTCAACTTCAGAGAGCCAAACTCGTAAATTATCTGCACGGGCGTAAAATTGTGCTGACTGCTGATCATTGTCTCCCAGTCTTTGCAGGTAGTCTCCTAGTGCGTTATTGCCCTGTGTGTATTCAGATTCTGTTTGTGGGAATGCCCAGCTGTTTGTATCAAAATAGAACTGATTTTCGGCTGTCGTCAGAGCAGGGTCCTCGGTGGACTGGGACTGAGAGCGGCTCATGTTGTTCCGCAGGGTGCGCGTCATATCACGCACCTGTACGATCACGCCATATTCCCAGTTGGGTACGTTGTCCATCCAAATACTCGGAGGGATAACGTCATTGGTTAAATAGCCGCCACGTTTGTTCAGCATTTTATCAGCCAGCGCCATTGTCGTTGAAACCGTTGTACTCCCAACGACGGTCTTTACTCCGTAGTGTTGAGTCGTTTCCTGAGTGATCGCGTGAATGTCGAACGTATCCGGTTCTGTATCCCAGATGAAACCAATAATGCCGGCGATAAGAAGAATGACACCTATTGTGCCTGCAATTGCCTTGCCGATCCTGCCCACGATACCGTTGGTCTCAATTTGATCGTTAACGTTGTTTTTTAATTTATCAAACACTGCTGCGGCGGCCTTGGCTTAAACGTGATGGTCATGTTAAAGGTCCTGTGGAAAATTGCCAACTTCAGCGGCAGGACGACTCAATAAACAGCTTAAGAGCATGAGCTTCGCCGCGGGCTGGGTCTTCGTGCGTGCTGTGAGAACCGCTTTGAGGGCGCTTCGATAGACGGGTCTGTTATAGGAAGCGGTTTAGCATGATGTTGGAATCATGGAATAACAAGCCTGACCCCTGGTTTTGATCGTCGTTCAAATCGGGCTTTGATACGATTGTCCGTCTGAGCATTTAATTGTTGATAAATCCATCGCCCCTCAGCGTCGCTTCGGGCAGAAATGATGACATTTGCAGCAGTCTCCTGAATCCGCTGTGCAATAGCGACCAACGTTTGTGGCGTTTCTGTTGTCTTGCTATTCAGGACTAAAGGGTCCAGTAAGTAGTGCTCTTCGCTGGCATTTCGGTACTCAGTAATTCTGGTTTCAACAGCTGAGATATTGGGGTGAGTGTCATCGACTGAACGTGCTTTGTTGAGATAATTGGTTGCGGCTCTGAAGTTGCGGTTGGCCACACTCTCCAAAGACCAGTCAAGGTACTCCTCGACAATGTTTGATATTCCCGTGTTAGCGTCCTCGTTAGTCGGGTCAATAGCGAGAACCTGCAGATAACGATAATATGCATTGTCTTCTATAGGCGTAGTTAATCGACTCTCCATGAAAGCGAAGTATGCTTCTTCAAGCAGTCGCTGAATTCTTGGGTCTCGAATTGGCGCTGCAGGCGTGGTTACAACTGGCTGAGTTGCGGCAGGGTTGCTAGATCTAGAATTAGTAGCTTTACATCCTGTAAGCGCTAGAATCATGCTGCACGTTAGGATAACAGCGGCGAGCGTGTCCCAGAGACTGACATTTATGAGGTTTGTGGAATAGTTCACTGTCGAAACTTTAGAGGGGTGCCGTTGGTTAAATGTATAAAGTTTATATGCGTACAGAGATAAATACAGGAACTTGCGTCTAATGCCAACTCGAGTAACAAAATTAGTTTGTGTTTTAGCCTTGATGGTGACGTCGCAAATATGCGCTGCCGAGACTTCGTTGCAGCGTTTCGATGGATTCGGAGGCCCCGTTTTTCTTGAGGTTGATAAAGCCTTCAAGATGTCCAGCCTGACCAGTGAGCAGGACGTCATCGTAAGGTGGCAAATAGCGCCAGAGTACTATTTGTACAAACATCAACTTTTGTTCACGGTCAAAACCGACACGGATGATGCTCGGACGATCGTTGTTTCGCTGCCAAACGGAAAGCACAAACACGACGAATATTTTGGGGATGTCGAAACCTATTACGGTGAATTAGAGGTTAACGTGCCGGTAAGTTCTGGTAACTTCGAGATAAATGTTCAATATCAGGGTTGTGCAGACGCAGGGCTCTGTTATCCCCCGCAAAAACGGACAATAGTGCGGAAAATGTGATTTTTCTTTGATATTTTTTTAAATTCTCCGAGCTATGTCGTATAAAAATAACCGAAAATAGCGTAATTTCTAAGAAAATTAAATTTCTGTTGAGCTAACATGTATAGCCATATTTACCTTTTCCAGGAGCATTTGAGTTGGATATTCGAAAAGTAAAGAAGTTGATTGAAATGATGCAGGAGTCTGATCTTGGTGAAATCGAGATTAAAGAAGGGGAAGATTCTGTTCGAATATCCAGAGCAAGCAAGGAAAGCGCGACGCCGATAATAGCCTCTGCTCCGCAGTATGTTGTTTCTGATACCGCTCAAGCTACCCAAGCCTCTGTGTCCGGACGCAGACTTGCACCGAAGGTTGCGCGCAGTGTTGTTGCAGACGCGCCACCGACCAGGCCGCGCGGTGCTGTTCGTTCATCTGATTTGGTGACGCCTGAGCATGCACCAGGACACGCAACCGTCACAGCGCCGATGGTTGGCACTTTTTATCAAGCGCCTGATCCCGATGCTGCGCCGTTTGTGACGAAGGGTGCGCAGATTAAGCAGGGCGATACGCTCTGCATAATAGAATCGATGAAAATGATGAATCGCATCACCTCTGAATACACTGGCATGCTTGAGGAGGTGTTGGTGGAGAATGCGAGTGGGGTTGAATATGATCAGCCGCTTTTTGTTATTAAGTCAGCTTCCTGATATCAAGGCCATTCATACTGTTCAGGTTGGTCTTCTTGCCTAATTCGGTCGCAATAAATGAGTAGTTCCGGGACACAACAGAGATTGTTGATTGCCAATCGCGGTGAAATTGCGGTCAGGCTTTTACGTGCCTGCAAACAATTGGGCATAGAGTCAGTCGCCGCTTACACAAAGGTCGATGCGGACGCTCGTTACCTGAATTTGGCAGACCAAAAGATCTGCATCGGTCGACAGGATTACCTGAATATTCCAGCGATGATATCCGCTGCTCAGATAAGCGGGTGCACAATGATCCATCCTGGATATGGGTTTCTGTCTGAAAGCGAAGAATTTGCTGAAGCTGTTGCAACCGCTAACATGCGATTTGTTGGACCAACGGCTGAACATATCGAGACGATGGGTGACAAAGCGGTTGCTAGGGCGACGGTCGCAGGTCTCGGTTTAACGATTGTCGACGGTTCTAAAGGAGAGGTTGGTGCGGCAGAAGTTGCCTCACTGGTAGACGATTTAGGTTTGCCAATATGCATCAAGGCATCCTTCGGTGGCGGTGGTAGAGGTATGCGGGTCGTTCACGATATCGCTCAATTAAATCTGGCCATCTCTGAGGCTCAGGCCGAAGCACTGGCAAGTTTTGGTGAGAGTGCATTTTATGTCGAAAAATATATTCCTAAAGCTCGGCACATAGAAGTTCAGATTCTTGGTGATGGGGAAGGTAACGTTCTGCATTTCGGCACCAGAGAGTGCTCCACTCAAAGGCGATTTCAAAAATTGATCGAAGAAGCACCTGCGCCGGGTATTGACGCTGATTTACTCAATAGACTTTCGGAAAAATGCGTAAAAGCAATGTCCGCGATTAAGTACCGGAATGCTGGAACACTTGAGTTTTTATATGCCGATGACAAGTTTCATTTTATAGAAATGAACACCAGATTGCAGGTTGAGCACCCAGTGAGTGAACTGATCACCGGACTGGATATTGTTGAGGCGCAATTGTTTGTTGCGCTGAATCATCGACTTCCATATACCCAGAGTGATATCGCATTCAGTGGAACGGCCATTGAGTGTAGGGTCAATGCGGAAAGCGACGATTTTTTGCCTTCTCCGGGGTTAGTGAGGAGTTACAATCCTCCCGGAGGGCCAGGTATAAGGGTTGATTCTCACTTGTTCTCCGGGTATCGAGTACCTCATCAGTACGACTCGCTCATCGCAAAGATCATCGCATTGGGCAAGGACAGGGAAACCGCGCGACGCAGACTTGACTGTGCACTTGAGGAAACTGTGATTGAAGGGATCAGTACTAATCGCGATCTACTCCGCCGAATTCTTGCTTCTCCGGAATTTATTGAGAACAGAATGTCGACAGAATTTGTCACCGAGTTTGTCACCAAGTTTGTCACCAAGATTGCAAAGCACGAATTGACAGAACAACAAACCGCAGGAGGCGCCAGCTGATGCCTTGGAAAACGATTGCAGCTGGCACTTCTACCTTGGCCTCGGGCGATAACAGTGATCCATTAAATGTTCTGGAAACATTCTTTTGGGACAGTGGTGCTGTCTCGGTCACGGTTGTTGATGCAGAGGATAATCCAATATTTGAACCTGGACCGGGGGAAACGCCTGTTTGGGAGCAAGTGACAGTGACGGGATTGTTTGATGACAACGTTAACGTTGCAGAAATAGAAGCTGCTTTAGCAGATACGGATTTTCAATTTCTCTATGCGGAAACACTTGGAGATAAAATTTGGGAGCGAGAGTGGTTGAATCGATTCGAACCCATGCGTTTTGGTCGAAGGTTGTGGGTGTGCCCTTCTAATCACCAAGTTGAAGAAGACAATGCGGTTGTGATGAAACTAGACCCGGGACTTGCCTTTGGTACGGGTACCCATGCCACGACGCATTTGTGCCTGTCGTGGCTGGATGAGCACATCAAACCCAATCAGTCAGTCATGGACTTCGGCTGTGGTTCAGGAATATTGGGAATTGCTGCGCTCTTGCTGGGTGCCGGAAAAGTGGCCGCGATAGACAACGACCAGCAAGCGGTGAACGCAACCGTTGAAAATGCAAAACGAAATGATGTGGCTAGCAAGATTCTGCCTGAACTTCCAAGAAGCGCCTACAACGATACCTATGATGTGATCATCGCGAATATTTTGGCTCAGCCCTTAATTGACCTTTCTGGAACGCTGACAGACCTTATGAATCCGGATGCTCACATTGTGTTGTCTGGGGTTATGGTCGGTCAGAAGTCTTGGGTGAAGGCGGCTTATGAGGCGCTTGGGCTGGTATTTTATGCCGAAACAGAAATGGACGGTTGGGTTTGTCTGGCGGCGACTCGGTCTACTGCGCGTTTAGGAGAGGAACAAAGCTGATGGCTGAGGCTGGCTTTGTTTGTCGTTGCCCTAAGTGTGAAACGACTTTTCGTGTCACCGAGACGCAGCTTGCAGCGGCTCACGGCGCTGTACGCTGCGGTGCTTGTCTTCAGGTGTTTGCTGCAAATGACTATCTGCTCGAAGCAGCACTTTCCGCTGGCGAATCAGAGGTTGTTAGTGAACATGCAAACGACGCCATCCATGATGTGGCTGAACAAGCCGGGTTGATTGTTGGAGAGACGAAATCGACACTGGCGACTGTTTCGGGCGTGGACGATTTGGTCCCCAACCAGACTTCAATGTCTGCGGGCCCCAATGACGCAACGCCAGATGAACAGCTTAAGGACTTGAAGGGCGACGATGACAGCAGGGAACCTACAACAAAAGTTGTGCCTGATCTGGAAGCTGAAAAAAATACTGAAGTTGGAATCGATGCAACCAATGCTGATCTAGCAGCACCTCAAGTTGTTGACGTCTCTCAGGGTGATGGATCGAACAAAAGTTTGGCCATGGAGGAGACCTTTGCATCAGGGCCAGAATCTGGCGGGAAGTCAAACCCCGATTTAGATCGAAACCCCGATTTTGGCACAAACACGGTTGTTCATGCGTTAGACCAGTCATCACCGCTCGGTGAGCCGGAAGAGGAACCAGAGACGCTGGAGGTCGTTCCGGAAATACAGCTTGAATCGTTAGCGCCTGATGAAATAGTGGGTGAGTACGAAGATGTCGCACAATCTCACTCCTTGAGATGGTTTGTTGGCGCGTTATTGTTAGGGCTGGTCTTTGTCATTCAGTTTGCCTCGGTGAATGTTGAGCGGCTGGTTCAAAATCCAAAACTACGGCCTTACTACGCTTTTTTTTGCAACTACGCTGAGTGTAAATTACCCGTATTTGAGAATGTGTCTTCTATTGAAACAACTGAACTTGTCATTCGTGTTCATCCAGAGACCGAGCGAGCCCTGCTGGTCGACGCGATCATCAGGAATACGTCTGCTTATCGTCAACCGTTTCCTTTATTGGAAATGAAGTTCACAGATATTAATAATCTGGTTATTGCGACTCGCAGGTTTTTACCGAAAGAATACCTTGGTGGGGAAATGGTGGGGCTGAGGTTTATTCCAGCACTAACCGAGGTGCGCCTTGGGTTAGAAATAGTTGATCCAGGGAAAAATGCATTTGGTTACGCGCTTGAAGCTGTGCCTGCTATCTAAGCGTTAAGTCACTCTGCGCTTCATTGATGAAACTGGTAGTGTTGATCTCCCTGCTGATATGATGCTCGTCCACACTTTTTCAACCCGATAGAACAATGCTGAGGATTGGCCCCCATCTGCACGAAAGTCGCGTCATTGTCGCCCCGATGGCGGGTGTAACCGATCAACCTTTTCGAAAAATGTGCCGGAGTTTTGGGGCGCATTGGTTAGTGTCCGAGATGTTAACTAGTGATGCGAGTCTTTGGAAAACTCCAAAATCAAAAAACCGCCTGCGCTTTGAAGGTGAAGCCGGCCCAAGGTGGGTACAAATTGCTGGTGCAGAGCCAGATATGATGGCTGAAGCCGCGGCTTTCAACGCAGAGCAGGGGGCGGCTATTATCGACATCAACATGGGCTGTCCCGCAAAAAAAGTTTGCCGAAAAGCCGCAGGCTCTGCGCTGATGAAAGACGAAGCGCTCGTTGAAAAGATATTGTCTGCAACCGTAAATGCCGTATCGGTGCCTGTCACTCTCAAAATCCGCCTCGGCTGGTCACAGGATCAACAGAATGCAGTCAAAATTGCGCAGATTGCCGAGAAATGCGGGATTCAGCTGATTACCGTCCACGGTCGAACGAGAGCAGACAAGTTTAGCGGTGAGGTGAATTATCAAGCGATAAAAGAGGTCGTTGACGCGATCAACCTCCCAGTTGTAGCGAACGGCGATATTGATAGCCCAGAAAAAGCCAGATGGGTTTTGAACACGACGGGTGCTAATGCTGTAATGATTGGGCGAAGCGCGCAGGGTAGGCCCTGGCTACCTGCTCAAGTGGATCAGTTCTTGAATTCTGGCCGCATTGAAATTAATCCAAATTTACCTGAGATATTAAGCGCTCTCATCACACATATAAAAGAACTCTCCTACTTCTATGGAGAGGTGATGGGTGTGCGTATTGCCAGAAAGCACGTTGGTTGGTATCTAAATGAATGTTTTTCCGAAACGCCTGAAGAGGCAAAGTTGGTGAAAAGCGCATTTAACCGATGCGAAACAACCAAAGAGCAGCTTGCGATGGTCGAACACTCGTTTGAGCGTGTTTCCGGTAAGGAAACCTTTTGTGGTAGTGCTGGTGATGGTCAACAGGGATCCTTTGACATACCTCGCAAGTCGCGAGCCGGCTGCTAATTGGAGATAAGAATGGGAATTCCTAACTTAACAAACGGTACTGTTGGTTTCAGTCAAGATATTCGTAGCGAAGCAGATTTGGAATTCGAGCAGAATAGCGAAGCTGAGCTAGCATCAGCGCCGCTGATGAGCGCGGCTACGCTGGTTAGCGATGTGGCGCAGGATGAACACGCAACGCTTGCAGAGTCTGTGCGCGAATGTGTTGAACGGTATATCTCTACGATGGGCGACGAGGAAATATCCAACTTATATGAGTTAGTTCTCTCAGAAGTAGAAGCGCCATTGATCCAGAGTGTGCTTGACTCCACGCACAATAATCAAAGCAAAACCGCGCTGATGTTAGGCCTAAACCGGGGCACTTTGCGCAAGAAACTACGCAAATATGGCATGTTGTAAATTCGGCCAGGTCCTGAAGCGCATTAGTCGACAGTAGTAACCAAACGGCAGGTGTTCCTTCATATCCTTGTTCGCAACTCTTTTAGCCGCAACGATTCAATGAGTTTCAGGTTGATCGCGGTTAAGGCGATCAACAAAATTCTGCTAGACAGTTCTAAAATGACTCGCGCTCGTGGCATAATTAACCCTTCTCAAATGACGGTAATTCCGTCCTTTTTCTATTTCCGCATCGGCTGATTTTGCATGGTGCGGTAGCCAGCCTCGTCGACCACAAAAAAGAGCCTATAGATATGAAACCCGTAAAAATAAGGACCGCAATCGCGAGTGTTTCGGATAAATCTGGTTTAAAAGAATTCGCCAAGTCGCTTCAATCATACGGCGTAAAGTTCCTATCTACAGGGGGCACTCATCGGTTGCTTGCTGACGCGGGTGTCTCGGTAAGGGAAGTATCGGATTACACCGGATTTGCAGAGATGATGGATGGACGAGTGAAAACCTTGCATCCGCTGATACACGGTGGGCTGTTGGGCAGGCGAAATGGCGATGGCACTGGGATTGATGCAAAAATCATGGCAGAGCAGGGCATCAAGGAAATTGACCTCGTCGTTGTTAATTTGTATCCATTTCAGCAAACAGTAGCGAATCCCGACTGCACCCTTGTCGATGCGATTGAAAATATAGATATCGGCGGCCCTGCGATGTTGCGCTCTGCCTCCAAGAATTTTGACAGTGTTGCTGTCGTCTGTGATTCCTCAGATTATGCAAGCGTGCTCGAAGAGTTGGCAGATAACGATGGGTGCCTTTCCCTTGAGACTCGGTTCAGACTGGCGAGAAAAGTGTTTGAACACGTTGCTGAATATGATGCTGCGATTAGTAATTATCTTGGTACGATCAAGTTTGAAGGGCAGTCTGAGGGGGTACCCGAAGTCGCTGAATACTCAAACACATTGACGGTCCAGTATGAGAAAAAACAGGAAATGCGTTACGGTGAAAACCCTCATCAATCGGCTGCGTTCTACACAGAGATGAAACCGGAGACCGGTACCATCGGACATTCGACTCAGTTACACGGCAAAGCGCTGTCGTTTAACAATATTGCCGACACAGATGCTGCACTGGAATGTGTTGCTTCCTTTGAAACGCCTACCTGTGTCATCGTGAAACACGCAAACCCCTGCGGTGTTGCGAGTGACGTTGACTTATCAGCAGCCTATCTTAAAGCTTTTGAAACGGACCCTACCTCAGCCTTTGGTGGCATCATTGCATTCAACAGAACCGTCGATGCGGCATTGGCAGAGATGATCGTTGAAAAGCAATTTGTTGAAGTTGTTATTGCGCCGGATTATGCGCCTAATGCGTTAGCCGCTTTTGGCCGCAAAAAGAATGTTCGAGTGTTGACGTGTGGTGAACTACAGCAGGTTGGCGCACCCACGCGAGGGACGCCACAGTATAAGCAAGTGGCCGGCGGGTTGCTTGTGCAGAGTAAAGATCGGGATCTGCTTAAGGAAGAGGAGCTGCGGGTTGTGTCTAAGAGAGAACCGACCCCAAGTGAAAAAGCAGATCTGTTGTTTGCCTGGGTTGTGGCGAAGTATGTCAAGTCCAATGCGATAGTGTATGCAAAAGACAGTCGTACAGTTGGCGTGGGTGCAGGACAGATGAGTCGGGTTTATAGTGCAAAGGTCGCAGGTATCAAGGCGGCGGATGAAGGTTTGCAGGTTGCTGGCTCAGTGATGGCGTCAGATGCATTTTTTCCCTTTCGTGACGGAATAGATTCAGCCGCAGAAGTTGGCATTACTGCAGTCATTCAACCTGGTGGGTCTGTACGTGATGAAGAAGTTATTGCAGCCGCTGACGAGGCGAACATGGTGATGATGTTCACCGGGATGCGCCACTTTAGGCACTGATTGCCGAGCCGGGTTGCTGACAGTGATTTCCTACAAATTGAGAAGACCAAAATGAAGATCCTAGTTACCGGTAATGGTGGTAGAGAACACGCGTTAGCGTGGAAGTTTGCGCAATCTCCCAGTGTTGAGATTGTTTATCTCGCGCCGGGTAATGCCGGTTCTGGCCTGGACGCTGGGCTTGAAAACGTTGCCATTGATGTAATGGATTTCGAGGGGCAAATCGAATTTGCCCTAGAGAATGAAATTGACCTTACGATGATAGGGCCGGAAGCGCCGCTGGTTGCCGGTGTTGTTGACCAATTTCAGGCGGCAGGGCTAGTTTGCTTTGGCCCGTCAATGGCAGCAGCTCAATTGGAAGGTTCTAAAATATTCACAAAAGACTTTCTTCAAAAATACAGTATTCCCACCGCTAAATATGGCAGTTTTGATTCTCCTGAAGCGGCTCTTTCTTATCTGAAAACCATCGCATTGCCCATCGTGCTTAAAGCTGACGGTTTGGCTGCGGGCAAGGGTGTTGTGATCGCTCAAACGTTGGAAGAGGCTGAAACCACGGTTCGAGAGATGATGCAGGAAAATAGCTTCGGCAGCGCTGGCCAACGCGTGGTGATTGAAGAGTTTCTCGCGGGCGAGGAGGCCAGCTTTATTGTGATTGCCGATGGTAAGGTCGCAATACCCTTCGCAACATCGCAGGATCACAAAGCGATATATGATGGCGATAAAGGGCCTAATACGGGAGGAATGGGTGCCTATTCTCCTGCCCCGGTTGTAACTGACGAAATCCACGCAAAGGTCATGGAACAGGTTATTGAACCGACACTCGCCGGCATGGCCGAGGAAGGACATCCCTACGTTGGGTTCTTGTACGCCGGGTTGATGATTGATGAGGATGATAATGTCAACGTGATTGAGTTCAATTGTCGTTTTGGTGATCCAGAGACCCAGCCAATCATGATGAGATTGAAAGATAATCTGGCGGATCTTTGCCTCTCGGCCATTGGTGGAACGCTTGAAGGACAATCGTTGAACTTTGAAGAAAATACAGCAATAGCCGTAGTGATGGCTTCGGAAGGTTACCCCGGTGATTACAAGACAGGCTTTGAAATCAGTGGAATTGAGCATGCCGATCAGCTCGGTAAGGTTTTTCATGCCGGTACCAAAACAGTCGATGGAAAACTCGTGACGGCAGGAGGGCGCGTATTGGGCGTCACGGCGATGGGAGCTAGCGTCTCCGAGGCGCAATCAGCCGCCTATAAGATGATTGACCAGATTCATTTTGATGGAGCAACCTATCGGCATGATATCGGTTACCGGGCGATAGAGCGCGAGATTAGTGTGGTTGATACCTAATCGTCAAAGGGCTGTCTGTCTAAAGCGATAAAATTGTTTGTATTCTGAGCGCTCTAATTGCTTGCCCTATTTCGTTTTTCTGGGGAATCGAATGTAGATCCCGGACAGAGATTTTCCTTGTTTCGTCTAAACACTTGCTCCATCGCTGAGTAATGTGACCGGCTGAATCGCCACTTGATCCGAAAAGTGTAGAGCCACAAGCTTGCATGACTTCAAGCCTCTCGGGGCGCCGGTAGGCATCGAGTTGATAGAAAAACTCAACGATTTCTTCTGCCGTCAGTTTGTCAACAGATCGCCAAGTGTTGTAGTGGGTGACTGTTAGCAGTGCTGATTCCAGATACCTTTTAGGTGTCTTGAGATATTCGGAAAGCCGTTTGACCGATGTTATGTTCGCGCTGGCAAGTAGCATTGCAAATCGAATGACTGCATCATCATTTACGTCGCAAGCATGTCTGAATTTCTCCAAGTCGATTGGCACATTTTTAAAGCCGATCGCGTCAAGACCGCTGATGTTTTGCAAGAGCTCAAAGAACTTCCAGGGTGAGGCAGTATTCAATGCCTTCTCAAGCTCTTTAAAAACTCTCTCCGGTGTCAGCTCCTGCAAGTTTCCGGCACTTATCATGTCAGCCATGAGAGCCATTGTATCGCTTGAAACCTCGAAGCCAAGATGGTTGAAGCGCGCAAAAAAGCGTGCGACGCGCAGCACCCGAAGTGGGTCGTCAGAGAAAGCGGGCGATACGTGTGTCAGTTTTTTTGCGTTGAGATCCGAGACACCACCAACAAAGTCAATAAGATTGCCATCCTGATCACGCGCGATAGCATTAATCGTGAGGTCTCTGCGCTGAAGATCTTCCTCAAGACTGACGTTTATGTCTGCATTAACAATGAAGCCTTTGTGGCCTCTGCCAGATTTAGACTCGGTTCTGGCTAGCGCATACTCTTCGTGTGTTTTCGGGTGCAGGAAAACGGGGAAGTCTTTGCCAACGGGATGATATCCGCTATCGAGTAATTGTTGTGCAGTTGAACCCACGACCACCCAGTCGCGTTCTTGAACAGGAAGTCCCAATAGTTCGTCTCTCACTGCGCCGCCAACCAAATATACTTCCATGTGGGTACTATACGCCTTTCAATTCGTTAAATTTGGCTAATGTTTGTTGTGACGGAACTGAAAAAAACTGTTTGTCTTCTAGTCTTAACGCCGTAAGTTCGCGACCCCAAAGGCAACCCGTGTCGAGTGCAAGTATATTTTTGCGCCCGGTGACGCCCTGTAATGCAGCCCAATGACCGAATAATATTGTCATGTCGTTTTCCAGTACCTCCGGGTGATGATCGAACCAAGCATCAAAGCCCAAGGGAATAACCTGATCTTTGTGAATCAGATCCATTTCGCCGTCTACCTTGCAGTATCGTAACCGAGTCAGATAGTTGGTAATGACCCTGAGTCTGTCCATCCCCCTCAGATTTGAGGACCAGATAGCGGGTTGGTTGCCGTACATCGCCTTCAAAAATGTTTGATAATTATCACCTCGCAAGACCGCATGCACCTCATCTGCGTAGCTAAGCGCCTCGGCTGAGCTCCATATTGAGGGAAGCCCGGCATGCACCATTAAGTAACGCTGACTTGGGTTTAGGTGTATCAAGGGAAGGTGGCGCAACCACTCAATGATCTCGGGAAGTTCAGGTGAAGCGAGCAGATCATGCAACGTGTCGCTTTTGGAGGCTTTGTGCACCCCGGTTGCCACCGCGAGGAAATGTAGATCATGGTTCCCTAAAACACAGGTCACGTTAGGCAGTGATTTGAGGAAAAGAATGGTTTCGAGGTTCTGTGGACCTCTGTTGATCAGGTCGCCGACTAACCAAAGTTGATCATCGTCTTTGTTGAAATTCACTTTCTCCAGCAGGGCGATAAATTCTGAAAAACACCCCTGAATATCGCCGATTGCATAGGTGTTCATAACAAACGCATGCTCATGTGGTTAGTCCACTTGACGTTTTTGAAATTAGGTTGGCAGCATCGATGAATTGATTGAGAGAAACCTTTTCAGGGCGTATGCCTGGGTCTATGCCCGCTTTTTCTAGTTGTTCGCTGCTCATAAATGGCTTCAATGAGTTCCGGATGGTCTTTCTCCGTTGTCCGAAAGCGGCGCTGACAATTTCGCTGAACAACTTTTCATCGGTTGCTTTGATCGGGTTTTGTTTAGGTCTTAATCTGACGATTGCCGATGTGACCTTCGGCGCAGGCATAAAAGCTGTGGCAGGCACTTCAAAGAGTTTTTCGATCTCACAATGGTACTGGCTCATAATAGAGAGCCGACCATAATCAGAAGAAGCCGGCGCTGCAGCTAGCCGATTGACGACCTCCAGTTGTAACATGAAGTGCATGTCGCTGATTTTTTCCAACGTTGTGAAGAGTCGAAATAGTAGCGGGGTCGAAATATTGTAAGGCAGATTCCCTACAACACGAGCGGGCTGAGTGGGTTGCCAAGCACTGAAGTCATACTTCAGTATGTCACTAATAACGAGGTTGATTTGTGGATAGAGGTTGCTGATGTTTGCCGCGAGGTCTCTGTCGATTTCAACCACGGTAAGGTCGGCGGTAGCCTGATCGAGCATCGAAGTCAGCGCGCCGTGTCCTGGGCCAATTTCAAAGATCGTATCCGTCGGTTTTGGTGAAATTGCCTCGATGATTTTGTGGATGACATTACTGTCATGCAAAAAATTCTGACCGAAACGTTTTCTTGCCTTCATGGCTAATCCCGGCGTGTTAGCTACGTCTCTCGGATTTCGACAAAAGCATCCTCGCGAAGTTCTCTTATCCAGTTTTCCAGTTCTTCATCAAACTTTTGATTTCTGAGATAGTTTTCAGCTTGGCTTTGTTTAAAGCGTTCGCTGAAGTCTTCTATTCTTCTGCCGGTCACTTCTAAAAAGTGAAAGCCATGCTGGCTTTCGAACACTTGGGAGAGCCTTCCAATATCTGAGTCCTGCATCTGTTGTTCAAACACGGGGACGAAGGTGCCAGCGCGATTCCAGCCGAGATCGCCCCCACTCAAGGCTGAGCCCGGGTCGTCTGAGAATAATTTAGCGATTTCATCAAAATCCCTGCCGTCAGCGACTTCCTGTCTCAGGCTTTCGGCCAGATCAAGTGCCTCTTGATGCGTTCTTATTTCTGAAGGTTGGATAAGGACATGCTTTACTTGTGTCTGTGGGACCTGCCCCTCTGCCTTTGCGCCGCGTTTTTCAAGCAACTTAATCAAGTGAAAGCCGCTGCCGCTTTGTATTGGCCCTCTCAATTCGCCCGCGTTCATTTCCGGGGCGATGTCTGCAAACATGGTTGGCAACTGAACAACTTTTCTCCAGCCAAGGTCTCCACCGTTCAAGGCATTCTGACCAGTAGACTTTTCGATAGCGAGGCTTTGAAAGTCTGCGCCATTGTCGACTTGATTTTTGAGGTCTTGAGCGTTTTTCATAATGTTGGAAATTTGTGCTTGCGAGGCATCGTTCGGCGTTGATAGGAGTATGTGTGCCAGTCTATATTCATCCGCTGTGATGACTTCGCCGAGCTCAGAGGCAAGAAAGTCCTTGATTTCCTGTTCAGATATATTGATGCGAGTTCTCATGATACCTTGCTGAACTCGGTTTATTTTCACCTCACGCCGAATCTGATCTCGCATTTCTGCGTAAGGGATACCGTCACGCTCAACAGCTTGTCTAAACTGCTGAAGAGTCAGTTTGTTTTGAGCCGCGATGGCTGTCATTGACTCGTTGAGCTCTTCATCGCTGATTCGCACGCCGGCCCGGTCTGCCATCTGAATTTGAACGCTTTCGACGATCAAGCGTTCGATCAATTGTGTCTTGAGCTCTTCATCTGATGGAATCTGCCCACGCTGGCTTTCGGTAAGTTGTGCTTTCACGCTGTTTAATCTTTGATTGAGTTGAGACTCCATCACAACGTCTTCATCAACTACCGCGATGATTCTGTCAAGAATGACTAGCGCTGCCTGAGATTGAGTGCCGAAGCCCATGAGCGCGATAAATAGCGCTATTAAAATACGATGCTGTTTCATAAGTGCTCTTATTGTCCTATGAGATCTTCTCGGTTTCTGTATCCTGGTATTGATTGCTCCAGCAGAGAATCAAGTCTTCGGCCAAGGGTTGAAAGTCCTTTTAACTGGAATTCGAAAAATATCCCTGTATCGGCAGGCGTGACCAGTGTGTTTGTTGAGCTAAAGCCGGTTGCCGAGGAGGGATCGTCTGTCAATATTGTAATTGTTCTTTGCTCCTTGAGAAAGCGTCTCGCGACCAATCGGGTTTTCCAGCAGCAGTCGTTATACTCAAAGCCAATAAACGATTCGATTGTCTGGTGTGTGTCCCAACCAAAGTTCCAGCGCCCGATAGCGCTCCAATTGTTGACGATTGGCCAGATAAAAGTAATATCCGATTCCTCAGATTGCTGTTCAATGGTCGCCCGTTGTGCCTCTTCACTCGTGTTCAAATAGGAAAAGTTAAATATTCGACGCTCATTATCGGAGTATTTAATGCTCACTTGGCCTCGATTGCTCCTGTTAGCATCCGGCTCCCATTCAAAGGAGCTTCTGGCAGTGAAGTTTTCGCCAAGTTTTAGCCTTGCTTCGGCAAAAAGCGCTGATTCCCTTGCTGTTGGAGACTCCGATTCGATTCTGTTGAGAAGAACGGTTCGATCTTTAAAGTAATAAATCTGACCCAGACTCATAGACAAAAGTTCCGCTCCGGTGTCTTGGAAAAGAAACCGAGTGGTTAACCCAACACTGAGTTGCCTGGCGTCTCCGATACGGTCTTCGCCGGCGAACCGGTTTTCTCTGAATAATTGAGAGAATGATGGTGTGAGGGGACTCGCGTCAAAACTGGGTAGGTCATCTTGGAACGCTTCTTGGGCATAGAGGAAGTAGAGCCTTGGTTCGAGCGTTTGCTGGAAGGAATTCCCGGTAAAGTCGAAGAAACGATCGAAATAGAGGCCGCTATCCAATGAAAATACTGGAATTGTTTCCTCTGGATTGGCCCGAAAGTTGGTCGGCGTATCGTCGAGATTGTACTTTCGATGAATGACACTCAGGCTTGGCTTGACGAAACCCCAGATCTGTCGATAAGGGATTGAAAAGTTAACTGAACTCGTGACGCGTTCACCGACGATCGCATTGATCCCGCGAATGTCGGTGTTGTCTTTGGTGAAAAAAGAGTAGTCGAAATCAACTTTGTAATCGATTGCACCAATTTCATTGCTGTATCCTGCGGTCAGCGAAGGAATTTTCTCGTATTGTTCGCTGCCATTCGGATCCAAGTTCTGAAAACCCTGAACAAACATTGACGCAGCAAATCTCCCATCCCGATACTCGACTTTCCCCAAGCGCGTGAGTGCTGCAGAACGCCGGTTGGCAAGGCTTGAGTCTACGGGCCCGATAAACCTGTCGACTGCTTCTGAGCCAACGTCACCACCAATATCCTCAAGATAGTCCAGATCGGAAACTGCACTGTAGTTCACCGTCGTTTTCCAACGGGTTCC
>CAJXBG010000019.1 GCA_913050215.1 uncultured Gammaproteobacteria bacterium | reverse complement strand
CGACTTTATCGCTAGCAACTCGGCCGGCAACCGAATTGACAGCCTTATCTTCAGATTCAACTGGCTGCTTTTCAACCGCTCTCTACATCTAAGACATTGCCAGGCTATTGCCAGAAACGGCAGATGTCTGGCAACCACAAATCACGGGTATGTTATGGCTGGCTTTTCGGAATCAGCTTTACCGGTAGGTCCGTATAACCCTTGATAAAGTTCGACACGATGCGTTCTGGCTCGCCCACCAACTCGATTTTTTGGAAACGCTGCATGATTTCCTCCCACAAAACTCGCAACTGCATTTCAGCAAGCCGATTACCCATGCATCGATGGATACCGAAACCAAACGAGACGTGATGCCGTGGATTAGCACGGTCAATCAGAAACTCATCCGCACGGTCGATCACTTCATCATCCTGATTGCCCGAGATATACCACATGACCACCTTATCGCCTTGTTTGATTTGCTTGCCGCGGAATTCAAAGTCACGCGTGGCTGTTCGACGCATGTGGGAAAGCGGCGTCTGCCAACGAATAATTTCTGAAACCATCCCAGGAATTAGCGCAGGATTCGCCCGCAGCTTGTCGTATTCTGCGGGGTTCTGATTCAGGGCTAAAACGCCACCCGAAATCGAATTTCGAGTCGTATCGTTTCCGCCCACAATCAGCAGCGTGAGATTACCCAAGAACATATCATCGTCCATATCATGCGTCGCTTCGTTATGCGCGAGCATCGACAATAGATCCACGTCGTTATCCGCTGGCATATTAGCGCGCTTCGCCCAAAGCTTACGCATGGTGGAGAGGCAGTCCTCGAGCGCATCTTCCTGGGCCTCCCGGGTCAACCCAGGCACACCAATACCCAACTCGGGCAAAGATGTCGCCACATCTGACCAGTAGGTTAATTTGTATCGATCCTCAAGCGGAAAATCAAACAGCGTCGCGAGCATCTGTGTGGTTAACTCGATACTCACTTTTTCGACCCAGTTAAATTCTTCGTTCAGCGGCAGTGAATCAAGAATATTAATCACTCGCTGCCGGATGAGCCCCTCGAGCTTTGCAAGATTACGCGGAACAACCACACCTTGAACCGCTTTACGTTGCTCATCATGAATGGGTGGGTCCATGCTGATAAAACTGGAAGTGTCGCGCCGCCTGCGCTGAACGCCCAATGCATCAAGCATAGATTGATCGAAGATAGTGATATCACGCTCCGAAGAAAAAACTTCGTGATTTTTTTCGATCTCCATAATGTCGTTAAATTTCGTCACCGACCAATAAGCTCCAAACATACTGTCTTTGCAGTAGTGGACGGGATCTTCTGCGCGTAGCCGTTTGAAATAGGGCTGCCACTTGTCTTGCTGCAGCAATATAGGATGACTCACATCCATATCTTCAATAGGCATGGTTTCGGGGTCTGGCAGTTGAGTAGCGTCAAGTATCATTTCGCTCATTTTCTGGGTCCCTCTGTCGATTTTTGTGACTTGTTAAGCTGAGTATCCACGTGTGCTTGGAGGAAGGCAAACTCCGTGAACTCAGGTACACTGGCTGCAATTAATGCCTTTTTAGCCAATCCTATTGACCAACATAGAAAGAAGATCATGAAATCACTCGATTCTCATACCAAAAAAATTCAAAAGCAGTTCAACCGTCAGGCAAACCAGTATGCCCAAACAAAGCAGGCGAAAGATGTGCAAGCAATGGCAGGTTTGGTACGGCTAACCAAAACAGATCGTCATAGCCAGACGCTCGACGTCGCCTGTGGTCCCGGCAGATTGACCATGGCTTTCGCAGGTCACGCTAAACAGGCAACGGGGTTAGACGTCACAGAGAATTTGCTTGATATCGGCCGCGCAGAGGCCCAAAAGCTCGGCATAGACAATATTGAATTCACCTATGGATCCGCACTGGATATCCCATTTGAGAATGAGACCTTCGATACGGTCAGTTGTCGTGCAGCCTTCCATCACTTCTCCGAACCGGGGCAAGTGTTACAAGAAATGGCTCGTGTACTCAAACCCGAAGGGGAGATCCTTATTGCCGACATCTTAGGCAACGAAGATACAGCAACCGCAACGCGTCACGATGCGCTCGAACAATTGTGTGACCCCACCCACGTGCGCTGCATATCAAAAACCTATTTTCAAAGGCTATTCAACGCAACTGGACTGGAAATAAAAAGCTGTCGGTTCGGTACAATGGACTATGAAGTGGAACAATGGCTTATCCATGGCGGACCGAGTGAAGCGCAAAAAGAAAAAATAAGATCAACATTCAGGCAAAGTATTGCAACCAATCAAACCGGGCTTAATGTAAGAGAAGAAAACGGCATCATAAAGTTCTCTCACCAAACCGCCCTCTTCGTTTTAGGGCATCGCACTGACAACGAAAATGATTAATTCGTGCCGTAATCATGTTTTGGGATGCCAGTTACATACGCCATTAACACCACGCGGTATGCTCGATAACTTACATTCTCAATTAGTTTTGAGCTAACCGTTCAATGATGGCTTCGCAGAAGCCAGTTGTGGTACCCGATCCACCCTGGTCAGGCGTCAACGATTCTGCAGCCTCATAAACGCACCTCACGGCATCAACTAGCCGCGCCGCCTCGTGTTCAAATGACAAATGGTCCAACAACATTGCGGCAGAAAGTAGCGTTGCGGTTGGATTGATCACATTCTTGCCAGCAATGTCGGGTGCTGAACCGTGCGCAGATTCAAAATACGCATAGTCCTCTCCAAAGCAGCCAGAGGGCGCAAGACCAAGCCCTCCGATAAGCCCGGCAGCACCATCCGACATGATATCGCCATAAAGGTTAGGCATCACAATCACATCAAAGTGTTGGGGCCTGGTGATCATTCTGCAGAGAAAATCGTCAATGATGTAGTGGTCATATTCGATATCTGGATATTCCTTTGCGATGTCGTTGGCAATCTCAAGAAACAAACCATCTGAGGTGCTCAACATATTGTATTTACAGGTGACGGTGACGCGTTTTTTTGAATTGCGTTTTCTTGCCAATTCAAAGGCAAAGCGGATGACCCGCTCTGAGCCTGCCTCCGTGATTGCCTTGATCGCATATTTTCCAGGCGACAACTCCGACAATGGCGCACGCGCGTGTTTTGAGAAAAAATTGAGCCCCTGCAGGTCTTCAATATCGCCTTCAAGGCCGAGGTACAGGTCTTCAAGATTCTCTCGGATGATTGTGAAGTCAATGCCGACCGGGTTAGCAAGTGGTGAATTATATCCAGGCGTCCACAGACAGGGCCTTACATTTGCATAGGTCTGTTTACCCCATCTGAGATAAAAAAGTGCAGCGGTACTTGCTCCGCTTGTTGATCCAAAGAAAGTGGCATCTGATGCATCTATTGCCTCTCTTGCCTCATCAGGAAATCCGGTTAAGCCGGCATCAAGCGCTGGCTGACCGATAAGCGGTCGTTCGAAGGTGATGGGTAATCCCATTTGCTCCAAAATATTTACCGTAGGGATCATCACCTCGGGCGATGCGTCATCTCCATCTACTACGACAACCTGCTTATTTTTCATAGTCCCATCACTTCCTATGCGTTTATTTGATCTTTTCTGTCTACGAAATTGTTATGTTTTCACTTAATGTGGCGTAGTATTTACTAAAACGGGGGTATTTTGCTATGGCTTACCAAACTATAAAGGTTGATACCGCAGTCGGCCCAGTTGGCGCGATCATAACGGGTGTCGATATCTCAAAACCATTGTCGGCTTTGGCTGTTAAAGAAATCAATGCGGCCTGGTTGGAGCACCATGTTGTGTTTTTTCGGGATCAAAGCCTGACACCGACCCAGCAGGCTGATTTTGCCGCGAATTTTGGTGATTTGGATGTATACCCTTTTATGACCGCTGTTGACTCAAACCCGAATGTTATACCCATCATCAAAGAAGCTGATGCAGAACTCAATTTTGGTGGTGCCTGGCACACCGATACTTCTTATGTTGAGAGACCCCCAAAGGCGACAGTGCTTTACGCCGTTGAAGTACCCGACACGGGTGGTGATACATTATTCGCCGACGCAACTCAGGCATTTCACGACTTGAGTGACGGGCTTAAAAATATCCTTGAAAGCGAATCAGGCATCTACTCTCCCAAACTCGTTCATGGTCGAGAGGGTAGCTATAAACAGGCGGCAGCTCGCAGTGAAATGGCAAAGGACTACGGCGGCGCTGAGGATTTTGCAGAACAAGAAGTTGAGCATCCGTTAATCAGAACGCACATCGATACCGGAGAAAAAAGCGTCTACTGCTCATTGCCCCACACCCATCGCATCAAAGGCTGGACAAGAGAAGAAAGCATCCCGCTGTTTAAACATCTGACCGAAATTTGCACCCAAGATAAGTATGTCACCCGATTCAAGTGGCAACAGGGTTCACTTGCTATGTGGGACAACCGCTGTGTTTTTCACAATGCCCTAAACGATTATCAAGGCATGCGACGCCACATGCACAGAGTGATCGTGCAGGGGGAGCGCCCCCAATGATTCAAACCTGATTTATCCAGATGAAGCGTATTGGCTTCTTGTATCAGACTACAGTCTATAGACGCGGAACGATCTGCAAACTTATGTGGAGTAGAGTATGAATGAATCAAACATGAAACCTTTTACGTCCGACCTCGTTGATAGCCCCGCTGCATGGTACGGCAGAGATTTGCAGAATGATGACAGCTGGATTGAATTATTGACCGATGCCGAGGTTGATGAAATTCAGCATGCCATCAAGCGGGTTAACAGCCAACGCATCAGCATGCTTGAGATGAAACGCGAAGATTTCCCTCTACCCACGCTAGGCAATCGCCTGCAAGGCATGGCGCGCGAGCTAGATCACGGTCGCGGATTTTGGTTGCTTCGAGGACTACCGCTTGACGCGTTGGGAGAGCGTGATGCGGCATTTGCTTACTGGGGAATCGGCCTACACCTAGGTAGACCGGTGTCGCAAAACGCACGCGGTCACTTACTAGGGCACGTCACCGATGAAGGCGTCGATTTCAGGAAAGATAGTGGCGCGCGCGGTTATCAGACCAGATTACGACTTCCCTTCCACACAGACAGTTCAGATGTTGTTGGCCTGTTGTGCCTCGAGACAGCCAAGAGCGGCGGATTGAGCAGAGTCGCCTCTACCACCAGCGCCTACAACGAAGTCGTGAAACGTCGCCCAGATCTCGCCCATCTCTGGTTTGAAGAATGGTGTTACGATCGACGCAACGAAGAACAACCCGGAGAGGCACCCTTTTATAAAACGCGCCTTGCTGTTCAAAAAGATGGATATATGGCAGTGCGTTATGTCCGTACATTCCTAGACTCTGCCGACCGGCATGATGGTGTGCCTGCACACACGTCAGAGCAAATTGAATTTCTGGACCTCGTCGATACAATCGCACATGAACCGGGTTTTGCGCTGAATATGGATTTCCGCCCCGGAGATATTCAGATGGTCTGTAACTACACGACGTTTCATTCGAGAACGGCCTACGAAGACTACGATGACCCCGCTAAAAAACGACATTTACTGAGGCTTTGGTTAACGCTGCACAATGGCCGCGCGATGCCAGATGATTTTGGCCGAGGCAACGCGAGTGATGGCAAGCGCGGTGGCATTCAGGCAGTTCCAGGAATCGCAGAAGCGCTAGCGGGTACTTACATCTAGCGCGCTATTTTGTGAAGGGCAAGCGAGCGGGCGTTGAATGATCGAGATGCAAAATGGACGAAACACAAAAATATTGGTTCGACTCGCAGGGTTACTTTGTCGTACCCAACATACTGAACGCCAGCGAAATTGAAGCGCTCAAAGCAACGATGGGACCTGCAACCGAACAACATACACCGGGGCAGAAAGACGATAACCCTCTGCACTGGTCTGCAGAATGGCGCGCGCTTCTAGACTTGCCCACCCTTCGCCCCGTGCTGGAGGCCTTGGTTGGGAACCATGGTTTCCGAGCGTATCGCAAGCGTAAACACGGCGACAACATACTGCCAACCTATCGACTTGACCACATTAACGTACATCAACACGTGGCGATGGGCTATCCCGGCATGGACTTGCATGGTGGTTGGAACACCACCGGAGGCTCGCAGTACTTTCGATATCATGATGGCCAATTTTACAACGGGCTTGTCGTTGTCGCTTTTGAATTGTTCGACACACACGATAATGGCGGTGGCTTTTGTTGTATTCCCGGCAGCCACAAATCTAACCTACCACTACCCGAAGGCTGGCGTGAAAAAGGGGGAGATGCCGGCGGCTTGTTAAAAGGCATACCAGCGCATGCGGGCGATGCCATCATCTTCACTGAGACCCTAGTCCACGGCACGCTACCATGGCAAACAAACGAGCCACGCCAAACCGCTTTTTACAAATTCTCTCCTCACAGTACAAGTTGGACAGCCGACTATTTTGATCCTGCTGACTTTACACAATATGCAGACATCACCAATCGGCAACTTGCACTGCTCGAACCTCCTAACGCCAGATACATGGGGCGAAAAACAAGACCACCGATCAAAGCTGAATCCGATTAATCCAAACCGACTATGCATACAGTGAGTGTACGCTTCGTACAAGCGTCTTCATCAATCAATAATGCGGTGAGCACACCACGCCGCGAATGCACATATTTAGTTTGGGTCACGTTTTTAGTGTTGCTTTATATCAAAAGAAAGTTTTGTTGGTCTCTGCTATTCTTTTGCCCGAGAATTTCACGAAAGACTTATCAATCAACAACTTTTATACCCTAGAAGATTCCAAATATGACGACAAAAGTTAACAAGAACCTAGATTTTACTGAACTACACGAACGCATGGACTGGTATGTAAACGAAGGCGTTATTCCCTTCGTGAGCACGCTTGTTCTTAAAGGCGACGATGTCCTTGACCAGAGTTTTCATGGAAGCGCCGACCACGCGTCAGAGCAACCGTTGAATGCAGAAACCATATTTAGAATGCACTCCAGCACTAAGATTGTTTGTTCTATTGCGGCAATGACGCTCTGGGAACAAGGTGGGTTTAAATTGGATGACCCGCTTGAAAAATTCATGCCGGAATTTGGAGGTATGCAGGTCCTTAAAGCTAACGCGACTGCCATTGATGAAACCGAACCCGCCCACAGCAGCATTCTCATCAAGCAAATCATGTCACATACAGCAGGCTTTTCTTATGGTTTTATTGAGCCTAATTCCGTCATCGACACTGCTTACGGTGCTCATGGATTGAACTCCTTTGCGCCCGAAGCGGAATTGACACTTGAATCAATGTGCCAAAGGCTAGGAGCGTTACCCTTGGTTTATCAACCAGGCACATTCTGGCGCTACAGCTTTGCTACTGATGTCCTGGCAAGACTTATCGAGGTGATATCCGGACAACGATTTGACGAATATTTGAAGGAAACGATATTCGAGCCACTGAAAATGCACGATACAGATTTCTATGTGCCCGAAGAAAAACTCGATCGTCTATCAACCATGTATCTCCCTGATGACCTGCTAGATTCGATGAGTCCTTGCTCATTACCCATGGACAGCAAAGAGAACTCGGCAAACGCGAGTCTACCCAGTTTTCTGTCAGGCGGAGCCGGATTATTTTCAACGCTTCCAGACTTTCTAACCTTTACCCGAATGATCATCAATGGAGGTAGTTTCGATGGCGCCCAAATCTTAAAACCAGACACGCTCGCGCTTATGCGAACGAACCATTGTCCAGAGGGTGTCGGCGTAAACTTTCCAATGTGGCATTTGCCCGACACGACTTTTGGCCTGGGTTTCGCGCTCAAAAATCGTCCCGCAGAGGGCGAACCGGAAAGCGCCGCGGGTGAGTATCATTGGGGTGGTATCGCCGGCACACATTTCTGGTGGTCGCCCAACGCCAATATTACCGGTATTTGCATGACGCAGAGAATGCCTGCCTTCTTGCATCCCTTCAGTCAGGACTTCAAACGACTCGCATATAAAATTGCGGGGTAACCAAACAGACGCAGAAGACCATGCGTCTGCTTTATTCGTATTGGGAGGGATCAAGGCGAAAGTCTCTAACTCGATTCCAGCACTGAAACGCTATCATTCAGCGCCTGATATCATCGGCAACGCACGCGCTGCACAGACAATTGACATACACGGGCGTGTTCCCCATCCTCTGACCACTACCATTTCGACTTCGAACGGAGTAATCACGTCTCAAACGCCCCTAGATACGACATTGATGTTGATGCGTTCTATTCAGATCCTTACCCGGATTTGGCGATTTTGCGCGCCCAAGCGCCCATAGCCTATGTCCCGCAACTAGACGCAACGCTGATCACCCGACACGCCGATATCGTGTTGAACGAGAAGAAAATAAGTGTCTTTTCATCGGATCAACCGCAAGGATTGATGACAAAGTTGATGGGTGAAAACCTTATGCGTAAGGACGGCAAAGCACACATGGCGGAACGCAGGGCAGTGTACCCCACCATGTCTCCTCGTACGGTGCGTGAAGTTTGGAGCAGTGAGTTTCGCGCTCAAACAGATCGTTTGCTCGATGCAATAACGGACACGACAGAGGCTGATCTTTTTTGGCGGTATGCGATGCCGGTATCTGCAAATGCACTCAGGTCAATGACAGGGCTCACAAACATGTCTGTCGAGGAGATGAACAGGACCAGTCAGGGAATGATCGATGGATGCGCTAACTATACCGGAGATCTCGAGATTGAGGCCAGATGCAACGATTGCACGGCGAGTATCGACAAGCACATCACAGAAAAATTATCTGAGCTGAAAATTCAACCCGATCACTCTCTGATCTCCGTTCAACTCGCGGCAGGACTTACTGAGTCTCAAATTCGCGCTAATATCAAACTCTCTATCTCCGGCGGCCAAAACGAGCCAAGGGATGCCATCGCAGGATGTATCTGGGCACTGCTGTCTCACCCGGATCAACTAACGCTTGCACTCAATGGTCAAGTCAGTTGGCTGCAGGTTTTTGAGGAGTACGCCCGCTGGATTTCACCCATTGGCATGTCTCCGCGGCGGGTTTCCCAGCGTTATGATTATCGGGGTGTCACCTTTGAACCGGAAGACCGCGTTTTTTTTATGTTCAGTTCCGCGAATAGAGACGAAGAAGTATTCTCTGCACCGGACGTATTCGATATCACACGAGACATAACCCCCTCGATTGCGTTTGGTGCTGGACCTCACTTTTGTGCAGGTGCATGGGCATCTCGCGCTCTCATTGCAGACGTCGCGCTACCCCGCTTTTTTGAACGTGTGCGGCGCCCGAAGCTTAACGGAGAGGTGCCATTTGCTGGCTGGGCATTTCGCGGACCACTGGCACTGCCCTGCAGCTGGGCTTGAAAAGTGCTGGCGTAAAATTGACAATTTAGATATTTATACTGAGGCATTAAGATGAAAATTATCGGCAATATTAAGCCAGAAGACGACTACACCCACGAGCTGGGTCCAGAAGAAAACTTCAACGAATCTGTCTATTTTAACTTTTTCGATCGCGCGCAAAATCGTGGAGGTTTCGTTCGAATAGGTAACCGCGCCAACGAGGGCTACGCCGAGATGACGGTGATTGTCTGGAACCCCGATGGCTCCGCACTGTTCAATTACGCCAAACCAGAGATATCCAACAACGATGCTTGGGATGCAGGCGGTCTCAAAATCGAGATCATCAAACCCACCGAGCAAGTAAGAACCACCTTTTCGGGCAAGGCGCTCTACATGACTGACCCGACAGCGATGCGTGACCCTGGCAAAGCCTTTAAGGAAAACCCGCGCAAAGAACTCACCATCGATTTAATACACGATGCCGTTGGACCACTCTACGGACATGTTGGTGAGGAAGGTGATGGCAACGAGTTCGCCCGATCGCATACCGAACAACATATGCGCGTATCCGGCAGTTTAAAACTGGGCGACGAAGATGCAATCAGCATCAACGGGTGGGGATTGCGCGATCACTCCTGGGGGCCCCGTTACTGGCAGGCGACACCGTCTTATCGATGGATCACAGGCAACTTTGGTGACGATCTCGGCATGGTAATTACCTGTGGCGCAAACGGCGAAGGACGGGGCCTGTTCCATGAGGGCGAAGAAATTATTCGAGTTGAGAAAGCAGTGCTCTCAACAGAATACCTAGAAAACACGCTTTATCACCGCAACCTCTCAATCGATCTTGATCTCGCCGATGGCAGAAAGCGTCATCTGGACGGAAAAGTCATGGGCTACATCCCGCTTCGGAACCGGCGAGCCGGGGCCAACACGCATGTCGGCGAAGGTATGACGGAATATACTTTGGACGATGGTCGCAAGGGATACGGTCTGAGCGAATATCTGACGCAACCTGATGACCAAGGTCTTGAAGGTGAACGAACGGAATAAGTCCCGTTGGGGTTTGCATGTCATCAAGCGCTGATTGCCCTACCAAAAAATGGCTTCTAGAAAGCATCACAATGCAAAATTAGACACGATCTAGGGAGAATAAAGTGACCATTGCCGAGAACAACGAAATAGACACCTGGTTGGCGCGGGAAGAACCCGAAGAAGTTTTGGAACCTGCCCTACCGATTATAGATCCACATCACCATTTGTGGGATATGCGCCGCGCCAGACTTGATCCGGATAGTTTCAGACAGCGACTCTACCTATGCGATGAGATTTCCAGAGATATTACGACCTCAGGACATAATGTTGTGCAGACCGTATTTGCGCAATGTGGCGCTTTTTATCGCGCCGACGGTCCCGCCGAGATGCGATGCATCGGAGAAACGGAATTTGTTCATGGCATCGCTGCAATGAGCCGTTCAGGAATCTATGGTGAGACAAGACTCTGCACCGGCATCTTCAGCACAGCAGACCTAAGGTTAGGCGCCGCCGCTGAACCCATATTAGAAGCACACCTGCATGCTTCGGAATACTTTCGTGGTATCCGCAGCGCTTTCCCGAGTGACCTAAATCAGACTTTTCTCGAGGGCTTTGCTTTGCTTGGCAAGCATGACCTCAGTTATGACAACTGGTCACCTAACTATCTTAGACTGCCGCGACTGGCGGACCTTGCCAACAAGTTTCCAGAGACCACGATCATCGTTAACCATCTAGGTGGCCGCATTGACCCAGCTGCGACTGACAGCGAAATAGCCGAGTGGCGTCGTTGCATAGACGCCGTCGCAGCGTGCCCTAACACGGTGATGAAGCTGGGAGGCGCGCAGATGCGCATTGGGGATTGGGAACCCCCATATCATATGCAACAAACAGAGCAACCCAGAAACTCTGAATTTTTTTGCGAGACGTTGCTGCCTTGGTATCAATACGCGCTTGAGGCATTCGGGCCAGAACGCTGTATGTTTGAAAGTAATTTCCCCGTGGACCGTGAATGTCTTAGTTACCGCGCGTGCTGGAATCTCTTCAAACGGATATCTGCATCTCTGGGACTCAGCGACTCGGAAAAAACCGCCGTTTTCAGCGGTACTGCAGCCAAAGCATATCGTCTTAATACGCCTTAATTATTTGGGTATAGCGGTTGAGATCCGCACAAATATTTCCGAACAGACCTCTTCCGGGTCGTGTATTTGACTTCAGATCGACATGAATAATGCGACCGCTGCGTTATTCCTTTGTCTTAACCTCTTGATGTATGATCAATTGATCTCTCACGCCAACGAGGTATAGAACATGCGATTCGGAATGCTTTATGAACTGCAACTTCCAAAGCCCTGGGACAGTCAAAGCGAACAACGTTTGGTGGACGATGCGATAGAACAATGTGTGCTTGGCGACAAATTGGGCATCGACTATGCGTGGTCGGTGGAACACCACTTTCTTGAAGAGTATTCCCACTGTAGTGCCAGTGACGTGTTCCTCTCCGCTATTGCGGCCAAAACAGAACGTATAAAGATAGGTTTTGGCATCAGACAAGTCATACCTAATTACAACCATCCTGCTCGAACAGCAGAGTCCGTTGGCATGCTGGACCTTATCTCCCACGGTCGCGCGCAACTTGGCATCGGAGAGGGAGCGACACGGTTGGAGCTCGGCGGCTTTAATATTCCGGCGAAACGCAAACGTGCCATGGCGCTCGAGTCAGCGCGCGAAATCGCAGACATGATGGTCATGGAGCCTTATCCTGGCTACGAATGCGATGACTGGTCAATGCCCTGCCGCAACGTGTTACCAAAACCCATTCAGAAGCCCCATCCTCCGATGTGGATGGCGTGTACAAATCGAGATACGATCAGAGAGGCGGCAAGAAATGGTCTAGGCGTGCTTGCATTTAGTTTCCTCGACTCTGAGGAGGCGAAAGCCTGGAGTTCGATTTACTACGACACCATCAAATCAGAAGAATGCGTACCTCTGGGACATACAGTCAATGCCAACATTGCCATGGTTTCAGCTTTTTCGCTGCACGATGATCACGACGAAGCTGCTCGGCGCGGGGAAGACGGGTTCAGATTTTTCGAATATGCGATCGGCGCATTAGTGACTGACGATGTGGTACCTGGCAGGAGCAGCCTCTGGGAAAAATATATCGCTCGCAAGCAAGCACGAGCCGCTGGTCAAGAAGTGCACGATGCTGCCTATGGCGGGAAAAGAGCCCATCCAGATCGAAGCATGGCTCGATCGCCTGGCATTGGAACTGCTGATGAGTTCAGAAATCATATGCAAGGATTTGCTGACTCTGGTGTCGACCAAGTGATATTCCTGCAGCAAGGCGGCAATAACAAACACGAACATATCTGTGAGAGCCTGGAACGTTTTAGCCGGGATGTTCATGACGACTTTGCTGAGGGTAGAGATGAACGCGAAGCGAAGAAAGCAGAGGAACTTGCGCCATATATCGAAGCTGCACTCGCCCGCAGGGAAACCCGCGCGCCTCTTCGTGATGACGAGATAGCCATCGTGCCGGCGTCACGGCCTAAACCCGCTGCCTGACATAGCATCAACGTTTGAGGTCCTAAAGAATATCAGGCATGTCTCGTGCGACCGAGAGATGCCATGCGGGCTCACGCTTTTCTACAAACGATCGGATACCTTCTTTGGCGTCTTCCTGATTACCCACCCACGCGAATAGCGGACCTTCTTTCGCTAGCATCTCCGGCACGGAGTTACTCAGCCCCTGCCAGAGTAGCCGCTTGGTAATAGCAACGGACACGGGCGCCGTCAGGCGATATTCGGCGGCATGCGCCAATGCTCGATCAAGCACCTGATCAGCCGGCAACGCTTCGCTAACAATGCCCATCTGTGCCGCCTCGGCACCTCTGAAAATGCGTCCTGACAACAACAAGTCTGATGCGTTGGAGAAACCAGCAACCCGCTGCACCAGGACATGCGCCGCCAGTTCAGGCATCATTCCCCGCCTCGTAAAAACGAACCCCATTTTGGCATCTTCCGCCCCATAGCGAATATCACACAACATCGGATAAGTCATACCTACGCCAACCGCAGCACCATTAATCGCAGCGATAACAGGCTTGTCAATCTGATACGGATACAATAAGGCTGGTGTCTCACTGCTCGATGATTTCTTTTCATCCCGGCCTGCAAATGTTTCCCCGCCACGTTCAAGATCAGCACCGGCGCAAAATGCTCTGCCCGCACCGGTAATCACCACAGCACGCACCTTATCATCCATATTAGCTTGGCCAAGCGCCTGACTAAGTTCACTGGCAACACCAGCATTCCACGTATTCATTTTGTCTGGTCGATTGATCGTCACTACCGCCGTGGTGTCACTTAACTCATAGAGGATCTGCTCGTAACTCATCGCGCTAGCGCTCCTAATTCTTTCCGAATGATTGAATATAACGCTTTTGTCATTCAGATCAATCCTTTCGGTGAGCAGCCATCATCTAGCAACCTCGTTTCAACCCGCTTGAAACATGCAAACGATTTGTCCTTAGACGTTTACCGATTGTGATGGAACAGCCTGTGTTGTAGGCTGATTTTGCACAGGCCGCATCTTGTCATACCCATGGCGTAGGGCGCTCTGTTGAGCACCCATTTCGATGACCGGCACTATGGAAGCACAGCGAATTCTTGACGACGTACCAATGACACGCCTGCAAATCGCAGCCGTCGTTTTGTGCGTTGCACTCAATGCCATCGACGGTTTCGATGTGCTCGCTATCAGCTTTGCGGCCCCCGGCATCGCCGCAGAATGGGGAATCTCTCGCGGCGCTCTCGGTATTGTGCTGGCGATGGAACTCATAGGTATGGCTGCAGGTTCAGTGGTCCTTGGCAGCATCGCCGATAACCTAGGGCGTCGCCCAATCATCCTTGGCTGCCTTGTTGTCATGGCATCAGGCATGTATCTCGCCTCGCAGGCCACTAGCGTCAACGCGTTGTTAGCGACACGTTTCGTCACCGGCGTTGGCATCGGCGGCATGCTCGCCACCACAAACGCCATGGTGGCAGAATATTCAAATGCCCGTCACCGAAACTTTAATGTCGTGCTGATGGCGACTGGCTATCCGGTCGGAATCATTATTGGTGGATCCCTGGCGACAATACTACTCGCGCATTTCGACTGGCGGGCCGTTTTCATTTTGGGCGCAGCCATGACCGGCGTGCTGTTACCGGCTATTTGGTTTCTCATGCCCGAGTCGATTTCATATCTTGCGCAAAAGAAAAGACCCGATGCGCTAGCGCAAATCAATCGTATCCTGACTCGGATGGGTCATGCGGTGCTTGAGCAGTTGCCGGCATCAGAGGAGAAAAGCACCGGTTGGCGGGACCTTTTTTCACCACAACTCGCGAGAACAACAATCCTGCTTACCACCGCCTACTTGGCGCACATCATCACCTTTTATTTTATCCTGAAATGGATTCCCAACATCGTGGTCGACATGGAATACTCTCCAGCATCTGCCGGAGGCATCTTGGTCTGGGCCAATGTAGGTGGTGCCGTAGGATCAGTTCTGCTTGGCGGTCTGACTCATTATTTTCGTCTGAGATCCCTGATCATTACCGCCCTGATCGGGTCCATCGTGATGATCAACGTTTTTGGCATGGGACAAGTCAACCTGACCGGTCTCGCTATCGTTGCCGGTATTACCGGGTTCTTTACCAACTCTGCTGTAGTAGGACTCTACGCAATGCTGGCCCAGTCATACCCAACACATCTGCGTGCGGGGGGCACAGGATTCGTCATCGGTATGGGGCGAGCCGGCGCTGTCCTTGGGCCGATTATTGCGGGTTTTCTGTTCGAGGGAGAATTTAGTCTGACAGCGGTATCTTTTGTGATGGCGCTAGGCTCACTGGTCGCGATATTTGCACTGATGTTTCTCAAGGACCAGGCAGCGACAGACTGACAACAAGCATGGTTGCGCATGACTAAAATTGATTCATGTACAGGTGAGGAAAAAACACAATGACAATACTCGTTGCAGGCGGAGGGATTGCAGGTCTGGCGTTTGCCCTTACCTGTCATGAGATCGGCGAGGAAGTGCAAGTGTTTGAAGCTGCTTCTGAAATCAAACCACTCGGTGTTGGCATTAATCTACAACCCAACGCTATCCGTGAGCTTTATCAATTGGGTCTCGAACAAGATCTGAGAGAGATTGGTACTGAAGCAGAGGAGTGGGCGCTATTCTATTACGGCGCTCACCCCGTATGGACAGAGCCAAGAGGCACGCTGGCTGGGTACAACTGGCCTCAATTTTCGGTTCACAGAGGACAATTTCAATTAAAACTGTTGACCGCTGTCCGCGAGCGCCTAGGCGATGCGGCGGTGATCAGCGATGCATCCCTGGTAAGATATGAGCACATCGATGATCAGATCATTGCACACTTCACAAACGCCGCGGGAGAATCCTTCAGCAAAAAAGGAGACCTGCTCGTAGGCGCAGACGGCATTCACTCAAACGTTCGCCATCAAATGTACCCGGACCAGGGCAGCGTTCATTGGAACGGTGCCATCATGTGGCGCGGCGTCTCTCGTTGCGTCCCTCCCCGTACAAAAAACTCTTTCGTCATGGTTGGCGGCATGGAACAAAGGTTCGTTTGCTACCCAGTCGAACCGTTAGATAAAAATGGTGAAACGCTACTTAACTGGATTGCAGAGTTACGACCACAGGATCAACAAGAAGTTAACCAAAGCGACTGGAACAAACCCGCCCAGGCGGCAACTTTCATGCACAAATTTCAGGATTGGCGGTTTGACTGGCTAGATGTGCCCGAGATTGTTTCACGCGCCGAGGGCATCTGGGAATACCCTATGGTTGATCGCGATCCGGTCGAGCGTTGGACCGACGGCCGTGCTGTGCTTATTGGCGATGCAGCACATGCAATGTATCCACATGGCTCGAACGGCGCAACGCAGGGAATAGTAGACACCCGCGTACTTGGCGCGGCGATCAAGGAACACGGATTATCGACAGCCGCGCTTGCGCAATATGAAGCGAGACAACTTGGACCGATAAATGAACTTTTGATGCGCGCTCGAGGAGAAGGTCCGATAGGCGTTCTAATTGACATCGAAAAACGTTTGTCTGAGGGTAAAACGCTGGCAGAAGCAATTGATCGACACGAAGTAGAAACATTTATGGCCCGATACAAACAAGCGGCTGGCTTCGATCGAGACACGCTAAATGCATCACAGCAAATCGTTCAAGTCTGACGCGGTTAAATTCAGACAAACTCGTCCGGCTTTTCCAACAACCTAGATCACTTATCGTGACAGCGGAAACTCGCCCTAACCAAGATCAGGGTGTGCTAGTTCACCTCGGGCTGACTCTAGCGCTCTACCCAGTTCAATCAACAAGTGTTCTCCAAGATCTGGCCCGACCAGTTGCACACTGGCTGGCACAGCGCCATTGACGGACTTCCATGGGATAGAGAGTGTCGGGCTGCCCGAGTAGTCAAAGGGTGCTGTGAACTTCAACATTGCAGCAAGCCCCTCCTCAGCTGCATCGGTTTCCGGTGAACCTTCATTCGGCAGACCGTACAAAGGCATTGACGGACATATCATTACGTCGCACTGTGAAAACATTGCGCTCAGTTGTGCGATGAGATTGCGGCGTTCTAATTCAATCTGCATATAGGTTTCTGCCGTGACCGAGAGTCCAAGATCCAGCAAACCGGCAATCGCGCCATACTCATCTCTTCTCTCGGGAAAAGTTTCTCGATGTGCATGGGCGGCTTCAACCCCCGTGGTCAAAGCCCAGTTTTCACTCGTGGCATGCCAGGGCATATTGACCGGGACAATCTCACAGCCCAAATCACGTAATACGTCCATGGCGTCTTTGATCGCACCAACGTGCTCAGGCGAGGTATCTTCTTCGACGTACGCAGCGTCATATCCAATTCTCAGCGTCTTCAATTCTGTTTCATTGGCCAAAAAATAATCGGGCACCGGTTTCGCACTACTAGTCGGGTCGTTGGGGTCTAGCCCTGCGATAATCTGCAACATGGCTGCGGCATCATCGACTGTCCTTGTAATCGGGCCGATGTGATCAAGTGAGTAAGCGAGCGGAAAAGCACCGTAGCGACTGACTCTGCCCCATGTTGGTTTCAAACCCACAACGCCATTTGAGGATGCGGGAAAGCGTATACTACCGCCCGTGTCAGTGCCGAGGCTGCCGAAACAAAGTCCCGCAGCGGTTGCAACACCAGATCCAGAAGATGACACGCCCGTCCAAAGATTCTTCCCCCAGGGGTTTTGGGGGATTTCCACCGTTGGATGATGTCTGGAGAACGCCCCTTCAGTCAGCTTTAATTTGCCCAGCATGACAGTCCCTGCTGCCGCAAGTCGGGAGACGACGGTTGCGTCATAGTCAGGCACATGATCCGCATAGACTGATGTCCCGCTCGTGGTTTTTATACCATTGGTCGCCAGCAAATCTTTATAGGCGATTGGCACACCATGGAGTGGGGAACGTATGTTTCCCTCGGCTATTTCAAGATCAGCCCTTCTGGCATCAGCCAGCGCTCTCTCAGCGGTGACTGTCACATACGCCTTCAAATTTGAGCGTGTTTCAATTCGACTCAGCAGCGCCTCAGTCGTCTCGACAGAAGAAATTTCTCTCTTATGTATTTTTCGCGCGATGGTCATCGCGTCGAGATAGTGAATGTCTGACATTTTTTTCTCCTGTAGTGGCATCCAATATAGACAATAATTCCTGCAATTTGCTTAATTTCGAAAATCAGCATATGGCTGTGGCACACCATGCCTTTTGTTGCTTGTTTTGCTCGATATCCGCAAGCGACTGAACTCGAGTCGCTTAACCCATCAAGATTGTTCCCTCAGCACGCTGTTTGATCGCAAGGTTCGCCAAACAGTCGCAACGCCTCTCAACGTTCATCTTGTCCAAACCACTGGAAACCAGTCTTCCCGCAACCGCTGACCCGAGACCATCTCGTGGTCTGGAAAAGGCGGCGAAGTGCGCCCAGGGCGCTCGACATAACGTGCATCGTCGCCAAGCCAACGCAGGGATAGGGCACGGCGGCGACGGGCGTTTAGATTGCCTCGCGCACCATGTACCGTTCGATAATCAAATAACACGAGGTCACCCGGCTCCATTGCCCATTCCAGGATTCTGCTATTTGCGTGGTTGCCATCTGGGTCGGGCAAGGAAGACCAGTCCTCATTACTGTCGTAGAAATCGCTATCGTCCGCCCAACTTACCGGCCGCACCATTTTTTCCCAATGATGTGATCCTGCCAACAGCCGCAGCGTCGCGTCTTTTACAGGATCCAACGGCAGCCACATGCTCACCGTTTGGGTCCCTTCTACGAAGTAGTACGGGCTGTCCTGATGCCACGGAGTGGGCTTTATCGTGTCACTTTCCTTGACTAAAACGTGATCATGAAAGAATTGTGCAGTCGTTGATCGCATCGACCTTGCAGCAATTTCGGCCGCAGGGCTTTGACGCACGACCAGCTCATATTCAGGGATACGCGTCCAATTGCAATAATCATCGAAAAACCGACCCTGCCCCTCAGGCACATCATTTTCAGAGGCATATTTGCCGGGATGTTCCATGTTGCGTGCAACCCCCGCACGCATCACGTCGACCCAATCTGTCATCGCGCCTTTTATCATCACTGCCCCATCGCGATGGAAGGCCTGTATTTGCCGGTCGGTGATCATCATCATCTCTTCATGAGTTTTCAGGCAAAGCGGTTATCGTTTACGCAAATCCTTTAACTTAAAGTTATCCCATGTGACCAGCTTGTCGGGCTGCATGACAATCCACCGATTGCTCTCACCAGATGCCGTGGCGGTGTTTTCTACTGGATTTTCTGGTGCGGGTTCGCCATGACCACCGGCATACTTTGCACCCATTTGCTTGCGGACCTTCGCCATGCCGCTTTCGGCATTTTCTTCAACTGAAGACTCCAATACCTTCGCTGTTCCTTGAAACATGGCCGCCTGCAATTCCGGAAACTTCTCATTGCGATCAACCACAATCGTGCACTCAGCATTGCGCCGAACATTCACCACCTTTTGGCCTCGGCCAAAAACAAAAATCTTGCCTTCCGCCCAACCAAACCACATCGGTGTCAGGTTGATGCGACTACCCGGCCCTACCGTCGCGATTCGCATATTCCATGACGATTGCATCAGCTCTTCGAGTTGCTCATTCGACAGCGCCAGTTTTTTTGAGATTGGCATTCTGAGTCCCCTATCTTGTTTTTTTTAGCATCGTCGCTGCGACGACACTTACCAGTCAAGGTAACATATCAACTGGGATAATTGGCGCGGAGAATATGGTAGTCTTTTATATTAGTCCTGCGTGAGGGAGCAGCTATGAATAACAGTGACGAAGAGCTAAATATCATCAACACCGTTCTTGGGTTTTGTGAATCCGGTGACACACATCTCGAGCCGGAAACGATGCTTAATCCTGTGACTCACTATACTGACCCTGACCGATTGAATCAGGAAATTGAGACCCTATTTCGCAAGTTCCCAATCATCGTCGGTCATGCTGGGCAATTGAAAGATGCAGGTCAGTTCTTCACGCATAACGATACCGGCATACCTATTCTCGTTACGCGCGACAAAACAGGTAAAGTGAATGCCTTCGTAAACGTCTGCAGACACCGTGGCGCCATCGTCGAGACCGAAGCCTGCGGCAAAGCAAACACTTTCTCCTGCCCCTATCATGGTTGGACCTACGGGCTTGATGGCAACCTCAGAGGTCTGCGTCAGTCAGAGGGTTTCGGCAGACTTGAAAAGGCATCTCATGGCTTAGTTGAACTTCCAGTATTTGAACGATTCGGTCTGATCTGGGTTCGCCCTTCCCCTGCTGAAGAGACGATCGATATCGAAGCCTGGCTGGCGCCTATGGCTGAACAGCTCGGCTCACTCAACATTGAGTCACATACAATTTACCGGGAATGGTCATTACATCGAAACATGCACTGGCGCATCGCACTGGAAGGTTTTCAAGAGAACTACCATTTCTGTTCTGCTCATCAGCACACGGCCTGTTCTTCATATCTTGATAATCAGTCAATTTTTCTGAACAAATACCCTCACTTTCGACACGCGGTACCCATCTCAAAAATCAGTGACCTGGCAGAAAAAGGCGCGACACCTGAGGACTATCGTCCAAACTTTATGACACAAAACTATATGTTCCCCTGCAATTTTGTTCAGGTGATGGTGGATCACGTTTACGTCCACACAATTATTCCGACGGGCCAAAACACCTGCGTATTTAAATGCATGATGCTTATCCCGGAACCCGCGGTGAGTGAAAAAGCAAAGAAATACTGGGAAGCAAATTACAATGTCGTCCAGAAAGTATTCGGTGAAGACTTCGAAATTGGCGAAAGTATTCAGAGGGGTTTATCGACAGGGGCAAATACAAACTTCACCTTTGGACGGTACGAAGCTGGACTTCAGCTCGCCCAGACAGCGATGGACGACGCACTTGAGGGCAAGCTCAGTTGTTAGACACCGTCGCCATCGATAGTCGAAACACATCGCGATATTACAATAGTCGTTGAGCAACTCGATCCGCAATAATTAACAACTTACCCTATGACACCAGACGCTGATAATGCGCGCTGTGCATCAGCCGTGATACCGAGTGACTCCAGAATCTCCGCATTATGTTCGCCAATTTCCGGGGCGAAAGTACGGACCCGGGTCGGTGTGCGAGAAAACTTGGCGGCAGGACCCGTGATAGGCACGCTAACACCATTTTTCAATGTCGTCGGCTGCAGCATGTCACGCTCCTGAACGTGTGGGTCTTTCGCCGTATCCGGGAAGGTATTTACCGGCGCGATCGGCAGACCGGCAGTACGCAGCATCGTTACCGCTTCTTCTCTGGTGCGAGATGCTAGCCAGTTACCAAGCATAATGTTACACAACTCCCGATTTGCCACGCGTTCATCTCGGGTCGCAAAGCTCTCGTGATGGGCCAAATCAGGCTCACCGATGATAGGCGCTAGCGCCGCCCAGTGTGCATCTAACAATATACCTGCGTAAACGGACCCATCCTGACACTCGTAGACATTTGAGGGCACAGCAAATCCAAACTCATTGCCCATTCTGTCGGGTTGAACACCCAAAGCTCCGAGGGTTGGTAATCCGTTACTCTGAAACAACATGGCATCTTGTAGCGCGATATCAACATGCTGACCCTCTCCTGTCTGATCCCGATGGCGCAACGCCGCCATTGCCCCAATCGCGGCATGAAGCCCGCCTAGATCATCGGCGAGAAACGTACCTGCTTTGGTAGGCGGACCATCTGGCGAGCCATTTACTGACATAAACCCCGATGAGGCTTGTGCGAGCGGATCATATCCGGCTGCTTCATGATTAGGACCGAACTGTCCCCAGCCAGTGATCGAGACATAAACAATGTCCGGTTTCATTTCGCTTAACTGATCATAGCCCAAGCCATATTTCGCCATCGTGCCTACCTTAAAATTCTCAACAAGAATGTCTGAAGATTCAGCGAGTTTCAGAAAAATATCTCGACCCGCGTCGGTCCGGGTATCTAACGACAATCCACGTTTGTTGCGGTTTACGGTTGCGTGCATAAAACCTACATCAGTACCGGGCAAATTTGGCTGAATTGCCCGCCCGACATCTCCTGACGGGATCTCCACCTTGATGACATCGGCGCCCAGGTCGGCAAGTACAGCGGCACACATGGGGCCCGCCCAGGTTGTTGTTGCTTCCAATACCCGCACGCCCGAGAGCGGGCCAGGGATGTCGTTGCGCGCATTACGGTAGAACTCATTCTTATTCATACTTTTGTCCCTATTATTTAAGAGAAACCGTAGTGTTTTTTGTGAAGGATGTCGAGTGACTTAACATTATCCAGACTTGCCGGGCGCGACCTTGTGGAGGATTAGATTCCCGCTCTTCGACAAATCGTAATAGAATCGATAAATGAATCCGCAGAATGTAAAGAAAATCTTCGACCACCAAAGCTATTATCTCGCCCCCGCTGTCTTCGAGTCCAAGCAGCTAGAGAGCATGACTGACAGCTTTAACCAGATCGCCTCGGCCCTAAGCAACAATGAGCAGGCAAACAACGCCCGCTGGTCTGGCGAACAAATGGATGCACTTGACGGTGGTGAGTCTGTGGTGCTGCATACACATAATATTCAAAATTATTCGGGTGTTTGGACACAGGCATTCATGAGTGAGCGCTTTTTGGATATCACTGAGAAAATTCTCGGCCCTGACATCATTCTTCATCATTCCAAACTCTTCCTGAAGCCGCCCGAAATCGGGGCGCCTTTTCCCATGCATCAGGACTGGGAGCATTTCCCTAGCCAGCAGGACAAAATGATCGCCGCAGTCATTCACCTGACAGATACGGATGAAGCGTCTGGCTGCCTGCGTATCTATCCTGGCTCACACAAAGCTGGTCGCCTTGACGGTATGAAAGGTGAGGGACAAGGAAGTAAAGCAAGACCTGAATATCCCCTGCAAGGCGCGACACCTGTTCCAGCCAAGGCGGGTGACGTACTCTTTTTCAGTTATTTGGCGGTGCATGGATCAACAATAAATACGTCAAAGGTGCCGCGAAAAACAGTCCTCGTACAACTGCACCCTGGTGATGATCGCGTAGAATCTGGCAATCGCCATACGAACCTAAAACTGGCGTTGCGCGGCCGAAACCACTTCGCATCGCGACACGTCATGGGATCTATCCGATAGGGCCATTAATCAACGAAGAGAAGCCATTCGCGTCGGAGTGAAATTTTTTTATCGCTTTATTGGCATCCGAATATTTCAGTGGATGTAGACACATTGAACACGCATAGAAAAAATATGGATGCAGAAAAAATTAGCGCTAAACTCAGCAAAGGCGAACCTTTCTTCATCGTTATGGGTCTGCTGCTGACGGCTATCGTGATCTCAGGTTTTGGTGCATCTGCCCTGTCACTACCCGAAGGACCCGCTTCATTACCCTTGCTCTACCACATACACGGCTTGATATTCCTGACGTGGTTTGTGCTTTTTACTCTGCAAGCCTCTTTAATTCGCAATCAGCGGCCCGTTTTACATCAAGCCCTCGGCCGTCTCAGCCTGATACTGGCAGTGGCCATGTTACTGGCGGGGTATCTTATGATGAGATCAGCCTATCGCATTCCATCATTTAGCATTGGCTCAAACAGTCATATTGCATCGATGATGTTCCCACTAACGGATCTGATTAATTTCGCAATCGCCTTTGCGCTTGGATTACGTCACCGCACCAATAGCATCGCGCATAAGCGATTGATGCTGCTGGCTGGCATACTCATTCTCGATCCCGCTGTCGCGAGACTGGTTGAGGCCATCGGCGCGCAATTCTTTTTCATTCCGATCATTGAACTAGGGCTTTTTGCCATCCTGATCAGTTACGATCGACTCAGACTTAAACGACCTCATTGGACCAGTTTGTTTGGGCTGGTGCTGTTTTTTACCGCGATGGCGGCCAAGCTTACGCTAGCCCAGCAACCCGCATGGGCTGATTTCGCGGCACTGCTTTTCTCCTAACGACTCAGCCCACTATGCACGCCACCTAACGAGAGATGAGCGCTTGTTAAAGCTGGTTCAACGCGTAAGCCAGATGGCGCAAACAAATTCACGCATCATTACACTTATCTAGGCAAGTCATTTACAGACATGCGTCATCGCTACAAACGATGTTGTGCGGTAAAGTAGCCGATCAGCCTGAAACAAAGATCGGACAGCACGCGTGGCTTAACGAGCGACAGCCGGACAAGTAGATAATGTTATGAAATATTTCACACCCCTCCTTCCATTCATCGCAGGCTGGATCTTGTTACTGATAACCGATTCCTTTGCAGTGATGGGTTTATATAACGGTTTGCTGCAGTTGGTGCTATTTGGTCTGGTGGTCTGCATTCCGATTTGGAAGACGCATCGGATGTCTTATGTCGATATTGGCTGGCCACTTGGCTTAATGCTCATTGGCGCATTAACTTGGTTGTTAAGCAGCGGAGACCCGCTGCGGACGGCGCTTGTGAGCGTCGTTTATCTTTCGGTCGGAGGCCGCATGGGTTTCGGCGCGCTAAAGTTGTGGTCGATGGGAAGGCTAAAACAGGAATTTCCACGCTATGAATATCAGAAACAACGATGGATCGCGTCTGGCAAAACCAATACACAACTGGCGATGCAAGTTGATGCCCTCTGGCAAGGACTCGCTAACGCGTCCTTTTTAGCGATGCCTGCCTTTGTTATTGGTACGAACGCGAATCAACACATACACTTTCTAGAAATCGTCGGCATGCTGGTTTGGATCGGTGCCTTTTCGATGGAATCAATCGCGGATACTCAAAAGCTCACCTTCTTACGCAACATGAAAAAAGCCGGCAAGAGGAACAGGGTCTGTAATGTCGGATTGTGGAAGTACAGCCGTCATCCAAACTATTTCGCAGAATGGATGGTCTGGAATGGGTTGATCATTGCGGCTATTCCTTCGTTCATGGCGCTTTACGAAACAGAAACTTTCGTCATCTGGTTGGCCTTAGGCGCCGGGCTACTCATGGCTTCGTGGAAGATGTACTCCACCCTGGTCTATGATACTGGCGCAGAACCATCAGAATACTATTCGCTACAAAAACGTCCGGAATATCGTGCCTATCAAGAAACAACCAACAGATTTTTTCCGGGTCCGATCAAACAAGTGATGGAGAAAAAATAGCGGAATTCAAATACGAACTTCGCACAAGTTAGTTGAAAACTGTCAATTATTTGCGCGTGCTTGCGGAGACGCTGAAGTTTTAAACGAGTTACTATTGATGAAAATTTAACTATTGGGGGTCTTCTTGGCTTCAAAATCAAGTGGGTCACGCCGAAATGCTGACTCTCACAACGCCATTATTGAAGCAACTGCCGAATTACTTGCAACTGATGGCTATGTAAACTTCACCATTGAGAACGTCGCAACCAAAGCAGGTGTCGGCAAGCAGACTATTTATCGCTGGTGGGGCTCAAAAGCTGAACTAGTCCTAGAGGTGCTGAGAGACCGCTTACTACCAGAAGTACTCGAATATGATGCGTCTGTTCCAATCAAGAGCTACCTGAGGGCAACGCTTCTGAAACTCGGGCAACACATCGGCCGAACTGATTGTCGCCAGGCAGTGATTTGCCTTATCTCCGAGGCTCATCGAAACCCCGAACTACATCAACAAATGGAGTCGACCATTTATCTTCCAAGAATCGAACTGATTCTTGATGCGTTTAAGGCGGCCAGGTCAAAGGATGAGGCACCCGCCGTTAAAAACGTGAACGTATTAATTCATCAGCTTTACGGCGCAGTCTGGTACAAGGTCATGATTCGATTCGAGCAAGTCGATGCCTCATTTGTTCGCAAACTCGTCGATCAAGCCTTCAGCGGGATTGAGTAAGACCCACGGGGCTATATCGCTAGAGATTTACCAGTGAATTGATAAAAACAAAGATTCGCTATAATCTAGACGTTGCGTCTCGACAAATCTCACGTGGAGATTGATTCAGCGAAATCATGACACACATCAATGGCTGACAGATTAGGTGGCAGAAAATGAGCGACAAACGAGAAAAGGGCATGGCAATGGTAGGCAAGTTGCTCGAGGGCACAGGTGCCGGAGGCATACCGCTGCCGGAAAAATTTAGTACTTACACGATTGAACACTTATTCGGCGACCTTTGGCAGGGCGATGATCTTGCGCTTGCTGATCGTTCGTTCGCTACCTGCGTAACCTTGATTGCATTGAACAGGGAATCAGAGCAGAAATTGCATTTTGTTGGTGCTCGAAATGTCGGCATACCCCGAGAAAAGCTCGAAGCGGCCATTACCCATGTTGCTCACTATGCAGGTTGGCCAGTGGCGATGACCGCCTTCCGAGTACTAAATGAGGTTTGGCCAGCTGACGACTGAAACGAGGTATAGACGGCTCATTTTTATGACAGGGGCATCAACCAGCCACCGCCAGGAGGAGTATTGAAACCAGCACCCTTTGATTACGTCAAACCTGCATCACTGGAAGAAGCATTAGAACTACGTCGCCGTCATGGTGCCGAATCTGCAATTCTAGCCGGTGGTCAAAGCCTCGTTCCTGACTTTAATCAACGGTTAAGGTCTACCGAGACTGTAATCGACATCAACGGGCTGAGCGCGCTGTCTTCAATAGAAGAAAGCCAAGACATGATTAGTTTAGGTGCAATAAGCCGTTATCGGGAAATTGAAACCTCGGCACTGGTTGCCGAGCATGCGCCCTTACTCAAAATGGCAATACCTGAAATTGGCAGCCCTGCGATTCGGAACCGCGGCACTATCGGAGGCAGTGTCTCGATGGCTGATCCCGGCGCAGAACTTCCCGCATGTTTGTGTGCCTTGGGCGCGAACTTTGAATTAGCGCGAGCTGGTTCAAAACGTATGATCGCTGCGCAAAACTTCTTTACTGGTCGATATGAAACAGCGCTAGACAACGATGAAATTCTTACCCGCATCGATGTGCCAAAAAACCGCGTCGGGTTTCGGTCTGCCTTCCACGAAATAGCAAGACGTAAAACCGGTTACGCTATGTGTGGCGTTGCTGCACACGGAAAGGTAACGCATCAATCTGTTCAAAATCTGAAAATGGTATTCTTCGGTACAGATGACACCCCCATGCTGGCCGTGAATACTATTTCGGTGATCGAGGGTTGCGCCATCAATGATGTGCCGCCTGCCGAACTGGACGCTGCACTTTCTGAAGATCTGCATCCTTCCGATGATACCCATGGTTCAGCAAAACTCAGAATGCACTATGCCAAGGTGCTCACCCGGCGCGTTCTTGCACAGTTTGTATCGGCCCACGGCGAGGAATAGATGACGACAGAAAAAAGACTCATTTCGTTAAGTGTTAATGGCGAGTTGCAGGCAAAAATTGTCGAGCCACGTATGTCTTTAGCTGACTTTTTGCGAATTGAATTAGAACTCACCGGCACCCATGTCGGGTGCGAATCAGGTGTCTGCGGTGCATGCACAGTCAACATCAATGGACAAACAGCACGCGCTTGCACAATCCTTGCGGTGCAAGTTGAGGGTGACGAAGTCACCACGATTGAAGGTGCTTCAGAAAGCGGCGAGTTCCGCGACTTACAGGATGCATTTCACGCCAGAAACGCGCTGCAATGCGGTTTTTGTACGCCGGGAATGCTCATGATGTCGGCGGAACTACTGACCCAAAATTCAAAACCCTGCCGCCAAGAAATACGTGAATATCTAAGCGGTAACTACTGCCGCTGTACCGGTTACGAAGCCATTGTTGATGCCGTAGAGACGGTAGCGCAAACAAGGAACGCGCGCGTAGGTGAGCAAGATGACTAATGCCTCTAATGACAATCACCTGTTCCGACCGAATAGCTACATCGGGCGGACCGTACCCCGTCCCAATGCAAAACGCCTGCTGAATGGCCGGGGGAACTATACTGACGACACAAAATTGCCTCGTATGGTACATGTCGCTTTTCTCCGCTCGCCCTATGCACACGCCCGGATAAACAAAATTGATAAAAACCAAGCGATCAAAGCGCCTGGCGTTGTTGCAGTGGTTGACGGGCACGATATAGCCGAGGTTTGTGCGCCTTGGGTCGGTGTTCTCGCGCATCTTGAGGGGATGAAATCAGCAGAGCAACACGCACTCGCGATTGAAAAAGCCAGTTGGGAAGGTGAACCCGTTGTCGCAATCGTTGCAAGCACACGAGCGCTGGCTGAGGATGCCCTCGAACTGATTAAAGTTGAATGGGACATTCTACCGGTCGTGACTGATATGGAAGCCGCTTTAGGAGAAGATGCCGAGATTATCCATGAGTCGCTGGGTGACAATCTGGCCTGGCGTCGAACGATGGATGCCGGAGATGTAGGTGCATCTTTTGACCATGCAGCGCACATCATTGAAGAGCGCTATATTTCAAACCGTCACACCGGCGTGTGTCCCGAAAGCCGCAGCATCGTAGCTGATTTCAATTCCGCTGACGATCAGATGACGATCTACCAATCAACTCAAGCCCCACACATGATGCAAAGCCTATTTGCAAAGCACATTGGATTAGACACGCACAAGGTACGTGTGATTTGCAACGATGTGGGAGGCGCATACGGTATCAAGGTGCACGCTTACCCTGACGAATTCGCAACAGTGGCCTTATCTTACATGCTGGGCCGCCCCGTGAAGTTTGTTGCTGATCGACGCGAGTCCTTTCTTTCAGACATTCATGCTCGCGATCATCGAATAGACACCCGCGTCGCGGTCACGGCGAACGGTGAAATTACCGCTTTCGAGATCGATGACTGGACCGGCGTTGGGCCCTATTCCGCCTATCCTAGAACCAGCGCTATGGAAGCCCTGCAAGTGTTGAATTTTACCGGCGGTCAATACAGGAATCGTAACTACAAAGGCAGAGCCACGGTTGTCTATCAAAACAAAACACCTATGTCACAGTACCGGGCTGTCGGTCACCCTATCGTCACGATGATCACCGAAGGTATGGTCGATGATGCTGCAAGGGCGATTGGGATGGACCCGTTGGAAATTCGGCGCCGCAATCTCATCGCTGATGACGCCTACCCTACAACTTCCGCCAGCGGTCTTCCTTTTGAAAAACTTTCACACCAGGCGAGTCTCGATAAACTAGAAAAAATGATCAATTATGCGGAGCTGCGTAAAGATCAGGCCGCAGCCCGCGAAAGAGGCGTCTATCGCGGCATCGGGATCGCAACATTTATCGAAATGACCAATCCGGGTGTTGCTTCATACGGGGTTGGTGGAGCACCTATCACTGCGCAGGATGGCGCGACCGTTAGACTCGATGCCAACGGCAATACGACCGTTGCCATTGGCGTCACTGAACAGGGACAGGGTTCAGAGACTATCGTGGCACAGTGCGTCGCAAGTGCCTTAGGCATCACTTTAGATAGCATCAAAGTCATCACCGGTGACACCGATGTAACACCCTATGGTGGCGGCACATGGGGGTCGCGTGGCGCAGGTATTGCTGGTGAGGCGGCAGTTCAGGCGGGTAAAGCACTGCGTGAAAACATACTTGAAGTCGCGGCGATTATGCTTCAAACGGATGCTGACTCACTGGATATTTGCGAAAACAATGTGATAAACCACAGAGACGGAGAAGTGCGCATGCCTTTATCCGAGATTGGGCGCATTTGTTATTTTCGCCCAGACACCCTACCGCCTGACTTTCAGGCGGAGCTGGTAGCAACTCGCCATTATGTCCCGAGACAATACCCCTTTGCCTTCACCAACGGCGTACAAGGCTGCTACATCGAGGTCGACATCGAGACCGGCCTGATCGCGTTCAAAAAATACTGCGTTGTCGAAGATTGCGGCAGAGTCATCAACCCGCAATTAGTCGACGAACAAATCCGTGGTGGTGTCGTGCAAGGCATCGGCGGCGCCCTGTTTGAGGAATGTCGGTATAACGACCGAGGAGAGCTGCTAAACGGCACCATGTCTAACTACCTACTACCGACAATGACCGATGTGCCTGACATTGAAGTTGCGCATATTGAGACTCCCACCAGCGAATCAGAACTTGGCGCTAAAGGCGCCGGAGAAGCTGGCACCGGCGCGGCAGCAGCGGCAATCATGAATGCCATCAACGATGCTTTAAGTCCTCTAGGCGGAAAAGTGACGCAACAACCTTTTACCCCAGAGCGAATTCTGTCAGCGATCGGCAAAATCTAACTCACTATCTAAAGCTTTTTAAGGAAACCCATTCATCGTTATGTCTCAGTCTTCATTACCCCCTCAGATCTCTCCTGCCGCTGAAGCATACATCTGGGGTTTTCCCTTAGCGTCGGTACACCGCACTCGGTTGTTATTGTGTTCAAAGAACGACAGCGGCACGATGAATCATGTTGATGATCTGGCGACACCAAGTGATCGGGCAATCGTCGTGCCGAATAACGATACGCTGTACTCATCCGCCTGGTATGACTTGCGTCATGGTGATTTAACGATTGATGTCCCGCCTATGGATCACCCGAACCGGTATTGGAACGTGATGGTGCTTGATGCCTATACACATGTCGCCTATGTTTGTCGTCGTCACCATGGGGTCAGAGGCACCAGCGTTCAGGTGACCTTCGACCCAGACACGCCCCCGGCCAACGATGCTGGCAATATCGTCACGATTGGCACTCCCACGGCATGGGTCATTGTTCGGGTGCTTGTTGAGTCGCCGGAAGATATCGAAAAGGCACGTTCTCTGCAGCGAAGTATTCGCGTAACAGCACCACTTTCTCACCCCACCGAACGAACAGCGCGAGCCGGTCGCCCAACGGGTATCCATAAAGCAGGTGCGGAATTTTTCACCGAACTAAAAAGCTACGTTGCACTCGACCAACCGGCGCTTTGGCACCCGAAACTCTCTGCAGAAGCACAGGCAATCGTAGATGATCCGGACAGTGTTTCGGCAGACGCACTGGCTGCTGGAGTTGAGGAAGGGGACAAACTTATCACGGGGCGCAATGCAGCGGGCACCGTGCATAAAAACGGCTGGAGTACCGGGCGCAGCGCAACCGGTTTTGACGGCGACATTCTTAAACGCGCGGCAGGCGCCAAATTCGGTCTAGGTGGCCATCAGGCTATTGAAAACCGCTCCTACATTGTGCAATCAGACGCAACGGGCAATAGACCCGACGGTTCAACGCCGCTTCTTTTAAAATTTGAGGCCAATGCTTTACCACCCTGCAATGCCTTTTGGTCATTAACGGCCTATGGTATGGACATGTATCTTGTTGAGAACGAAATTGATCGCTGGTCTATTAGCGATCGCACCCCGGGGCTTGTCTACGATCAGGATGGCAGCTTGACGCTGACCATCAGTGCGGCACGGCCAGCCAAGACTAACAACTGGCTGCCGGTACCCGCAGGACCCTACATGATGGGGATGCGAGTCTATGAAGGGCATCCAGCAGTCATTAATTGTGAGTGGTTTCCTCCAGCTCTGATACCCGACGTTCGCTAAAGCGCAATACCTTAGGCGCCGGCTGGTTGAGCTGTCGTCAAATGCCCGCATGGATGATCGCGTCAATTTCCACAACACAACCTGACCAACGAGGCACGTTGGGGAACCGCGATAGAGGAGCAGCGCCGCATAGGGTGTGGCCGCTCATCATGGTTTCGAGGTTGATAAAATCTTCCCCTGATCGACAAGATCGTGAAATTCGTCTTAGGAGAATTGAAAGCTTGCTTCACTAGCACACTTTGCTAGCACACTTTGATGACACCCCCAGTAACAAATATGGAAACAGGGTTGTTATTATATGAACTATATATTAATATTTTTTTAAATCGAAACTCATGACCATTTTAGGAGGACATATGTCGCACCGCGAGGGACGCGTCATTCACGATGCAGATAGCCATATCATTGAAGGACGAGGCTGGCTGGAAAGTTACGCAACAGAATATGTAAAAGACAATTTGGACACAGGTGTTTTCGACCTCAACATGCCTGCGCTTGACCCTATCATCGAAGCCGCAGACAAGCGGTTGGCGGGCCAGAACCCAGAGCTCACAGCGGCGTTAAAATCTGACATTTTTGCGCACCCCGGCAAACGCAACATGTGGAGCGCATACGGCGCGGTCGAAAAGCGCGAACGCAGCGACGCATTGAGCATTATGGGTGTGACCTCGCAACTCATCTTCCCCTCAGTTGGCGCCGGTCGGTTTGCTCGATCGAAGGATCTTGAAGTGGTTTATGGCGGTTGTGATGCACTCAATCGCGGCATGGCAGACTTTTGCGCTGATGACACGCAGCTGAAATCAGTTGGTTACCTGTCGTTACGAGATCCTGAGCGTGCACAGACTTCACTGAAACTCGCGTTAGAATTAGGCATCAATGCTATTTGGATAGGTTCCGATGCGGTTGAAGGCAGAGCCCCTTCACATATCGCCTATGACCCACTTTGGGCGATGATGGAAGAAGCTGGCGTGCCGGTGACACTACATATCGGTAGTGGCCAGAACATGCCATCGGTTTATATGAACACCGGAGTAGAAAGAGTACTGGCAGGCAATATTGGCAACATCGAAACCACCAAACCTAAAGACTTGCCTGTTATCCACCACACAATAGAACGATGGATAACCTGCATGATCTTTGACGGTGTACTGGAGCGTTTTCCAAAACTGAAAATTGGCATTATCGAACTTGGTGCTAATTGGGTGCCTGCCTCACTGATGAACCTTGATATGGGTGTCTCGTTGCTCGGCAAGTTTGATCAAAGCCTGAAAAAACTTTCCATGAAACCCTCAGAGTATTTCGAACGACAGATTCGCGTCGCGCCACTTCATACTGAAAATACCGGCTGGATTTTGAAGAACGTCGGCAAAAATATTCTGATGTTTAACACCGACTATCCACACCCAGAGGGCGGCAAGGATCCGTTTGGAGATTTCGAGGAAAGTCTCGACGCCGTCGAAGCAAGCACTGAGGAGTTAGACCGGTTTTATAGCAAAAACTACGAAGACTATCTCGGTCTGTAACAAGCGATTAAAAAACAATTAACTCAACGCAGTAATACAAGGGGTGAAGTGGTTTCACCCCTGATCCGCTTCATTCAACAACACTGACTTTTACCTGAAAGGCCTTATCCTCGGGGATCAATCGTCTTACCAAAGTAAGGCGCGCCTTTTAAGTTAAAGAAACCAAAGTCCGTCGCTGGATACGGGTTGTTACGCCCGATCAAATGCGCAAATCTTGCTGGATTTCTCGCGACGACCTCATCACTGATCACGGCATTCAAGTCTTCCTGCGGCCTTGCGTACATACGGTTGAAATACACCGTCATGCCTACACGCTCACCCGGGATTGTGCGGGCACCAGCGCCGTGCCAAAGATTTCCGTTGAAAACAACAACAGAACCTTTTTTCGCTTCAATAGGAATAGCCATACTTCTAGCACCGTAGGGCGGGCTGTTTCGTCGTTTGTGCGACCCTGGCACAACAAGCGTCGCACCAGACTCGAGACTGAAGTCATCTGTTACCCACATCATATTTGATGCTGCAGAAGCCTCAGGCACAGGATCGGGTACCATCGGTGTATCCGTATGCATATCCTGTGGCGGGTCACCATCGACCCGGATATGACCGTGATTACTGCTTATCTGACAACTCTCACCCATCAGCCACGTGATCAAAGCTAAAGGTTTTTCAGCCATGACAGCCTCTTCGAAAATTCGCCCTCTCGCCAGCAGCCACGTCACTAAGTAACTCTTTCCTTCTTTCCCTGACAGGGGAATACGCCTACCCGCCGCTCGATCCTCTTCACCAAGCCTTAAAATCGTCTCACGCAATTCATCGAAGAATGACAATGGCTTCACATTTTCCAGAATAGTGTAGCCATAAAGTTCAAGATCAAGCACATGCCGTTCCAGACCCAATCGAAGAATTTCATCCCTTATTCTGTCCAATCGTTCATGCTTCTCAACAGCCTGGGATGGACGGGTATCCTCGACCGACTGATCATCTATGGTAGATAAACCATCATTTGTTTGTCGTTTATCGCTCGTCATTCGCTCACCCTCAAGATGTACCTGGACAGAAACATATCACTGTTGCGATCTTTTGTTGAGCTTTTGCTATCGGAAACGATCGAATTCGCTTTCCACTCACGCTTTAGTAAACTCGACCCTTACCTGTCCTTTTGTTGCTGCAACAAGGAGTTTAGATGAACAACAACGGTTTTCACCATGTTGGTCTTGCTACCCATGATATGGATGCGACGCTTGATTTCTATGAAAACATACTCGGTTTTAACACCAGAGTATGTGATGTGATGAGTCCCACCGCAGGCGGCACAATACGACATGCGTTTCTCGATACAGGCAATGGCGAGATGCTGGCGTTTATGGAATGCAATGAGGTCCCGGGCATCCGCGACGATTTCGATACGGGCATCAACCGCGGCCTCGGTATATCGGGCGGTGTGATGCATTTTGCATTCAAGGCTGACAGTCCGGCTGATCTTGAGGCTAGGAAGCAACACCTTCGCTCAAAAGCAGTGGATGTCACAGATATTGTCGATCACGGCTGGTGCCAGTCCATCTATTTCAAAGACCCAAATGAGCTTCAGCTTGAATACTGTGTCGTGACAGAAGTCTTTAACAGCACGCATTTGCACGACAAGGAAACGCAAGCCTGGACCCGTTTAAGCAGGAGATGATATGCCGCTCATTGCGACTGCTGTCGCCAAAGAGCGGACGCACTATCGCAGCAAGTGTTGATCGTTTATCGGCAAAATTACTGGCTTAGAGGTTCGCTCCTTCAACCGCACAGAATTTAGATTCTAGATCCAACACCATCAAGACTCTGCCGAAACCAATAAACTGGCCTATCATCATGCCAAGCTCTAATACCTGCTCGTCGGTATAGTGTTGCTTAAGGCGATCAAAAAAATCGTCACTCATGTTGTGATGATCGGTTGCCATTTTGTCAGCATATTCAAGCGCCAGTTGCTCTGCGTCAGAAAACCCCTTGAGTGATTTATCGAGATCTAGCCGTGTGATTTTTTCTTCTGTTAATTCTTCTGCAGACTGCAGAAGTCGAGCATTGAGTCAGGTAAAACAATCATTGTGTCTAGCAATTCTAAGCCTCACCATTTCGATCAACGCTTCAGACAACGAGTGTCCTTGTCGCGCCGGACCATAAAACTGGAAATAGGATTTAAAGAATTCTGGACAATTAGCGAGACCTCGCATGGTAGAGGTATCAGCCCCGCTTTTTTCCATCGCCTGAACTGTTGTAAGCGTCGCGTCGTCCAGTTCTTCGTCGGATAACAATTTGATTCGGGCCATTTAGCCTCTCCGTGAGTTAGGTTTTTGTGCGTGTAAATTATCGATTTAAGCCGTCATACCACCATCAACAACAAACTCGGAACCACTGCAGTAACTGCTATCTTCCGAGCCAAGAAATAGCGCAAGCTTGGCAACCTCTAATGCATCAGCGTAATGACCCATGGGAATACGTTCGCGAATGCTTTCGTTGATTCCCTTACGACTGAATTCATCAACCATCGCGGTTTCGATGATACCCGGGTGAATCGAATTAACGCGAACGCCGTGCGGAGACAATTCCTGAGCGGCGCTTTTGGTCATTCCACGTACCGCCCACTTACTCGCGCCATAGGCAAACGCCCCGCCAGAGCCGCGCAACCCGGCAATAGATGAAATGTTGATGATTGATCCCGACCGCTGACGGATCATGATGTCAGAGACAGCCTGCAACCCCAGAAACACGCCTGTCTGGTTGATTGCAATGGTACGGTCCCAAAGTTGTCTTTCAGTTTCAACTAGGCCAACCATATGAAAGATACCCGCGTTATTAATGAGCACATCCAGATGACCATTTTCCTGATCGATACGTGAAACGATTTCAGCCCAGGCCGCACTGTCTGTGACATCGTGTTCGATAAATGTCGCGCCAATCTCCGCGGCTGTTTTTTGACCTTCGTCAACCAGCACGTCCGTCAAATAGACCTCGGCACCTTCAGCGCGAAATAATTTACCTTCGGCCGCTCCTTGACCGCGAGCGCCACCGGTAATCAGTGCTACTTTGCCATCTAGTCGTCCCATCGTTTTGGTTCCTCGTTGTCAATAAACTTTAGAAGACAGACAATAAGCCACAAGACATAAAGACAGGTCAAGATGATGGACCACCGAGTATCACGCCAATGCGCATTCAGTGACCTTGTTGTTGGCCGTTTACATCACCCAGTTGCCCGACTCGTTGGTACGATAACCGAGACTCGTATACGCAGCATCCACCAGGGATTGACCGCGCTGGTTCAAAAGAATGCCTGCACCCATCTGATTCATTGAATATCCAAGTGACAACCTAGCTTCAGGGTCAGCAAACCCGACACTGCCTCCAGCGCCAGCATGACCAAAGCCTTCACGCCCGAGAATCATCGTTTCCATACTGCCAGTCGAACGATGCCGGTTATCCATTGATCGCATGAAACCTAATCCAAAACGCGATGGCATCAGCAAGGTTGCATCTTCTAGCGTTGCGGCAGAGACACCACTCATTCTCAGAATCTGATCTTCGTTAACAATGCGGACTCCGTTGTGCTTGCCACCATTAGCAAGGGGTGCATACATCCCTGCCAAGGCTCTGGCATTAGTAATACCGCCGCCACCACCCAGCTCGGCAAGCCATGATACGGTTGCATCTGTTTTATGTTTTCCGGAATTCATGAAAGCCAAATACTGCAGAGAATTTCGGTCGCGTAATAGCGCCTGAGTAAAGGGCGGGAGCTGCTGGCCTTTTTCTGGCCGCCATCGCAGCATTCTAGAGACTCGAGGATGCTCCGCTTCCGGCAGACCGATCGCAAAATCGAGCCCAAGCGGCTCCGCAATGTTTTCTCTAAAATAGGTGCCAAGGCTTTTACCACTGACCCGACGGACCAGCTCACCGACCGTCCAGCCAAAAGTCATCATGTGATAACCATTACGCGAGCCGGGCTTCCAAAATGGGGCTTCCGCGCCTAGTCTTTCAACCATATAGTCCCAGTCGCAATAACCACCTGCTTTGATTGGTTCTCGCAAGGCTGGCACACCAGCACTGTGGTTCAGCATCATTTCCACCGTCGCGTCTTCTTTACCATTGGTGGCAAATTCTGGCCAGTATTGCCCTACTTTCTCATGTATATCCAGCAAGCCTTGATCTATAAGATGATGCGCACATAAAGCGGTCGCGCCTTTCGTACAAGAGAACACAACTGAAACGGTATCTTCATTCCAATCAGCCGCATCTGATCCCGCTTTTAATCCACCCCAGAGATCGACGACGGTTTCACCTTCTAGTGTCATGCAGATAGAAGCGCCCACCTCTTCGCCTTCAAAATTTTTGATAAATTGTTCCGCAACGCTCTTGAACTCAGGCTGGCAAAACCCCTCTATCCGACCGTTGGTTATTTCTTCGCGTACTCTCATCATTGGCTCTTGGCTGAATAAATCTAAAGTATGGCGCTTCCCTTACGTCTATTCAATTGCGAGTCAACCAATCCTCCGCTAGCAATCACGATGCTGCATCATCAAGAAATATTTCCTCAATGGCTAGACCAAAAAGTCGGGCAGCCTTAAACGCAAGTGGCAAACTAGGATCAAATTTACCCTTCTCAATCGCATTAACAGTTTGCCGAGAGACATCCAGTTCGAATGCCAGTTGAGCTTGAGTCCAATCACGTTCTGCCCGTAAAACCTTGAGTCGATTTTTCACTTGTATCTCCGGTTACCAACAAAGACAGAGACGGCGAAAGAGATGACCATAAGATAAAATAAGTGAGAAATTTCGGGTTGGTAAGGAATCAGCTTTGCATCTTCCAACAGCTCATAGCAGCTACCGCAGACTAGCGTCACACCCAGTGTTAATCCGGCAGCGTCGAGAAATATTTTCCTTTCAAGTTCATCCAGCCCGCTGATATAACGGACCAAGGCCATCACCATGGCGAGACCTACGACCAAATTAAGCAGCACTGCACCTAGTGTGGGCAACGTCGAATAGTCCCACATATACTTTGGTCCGAATGCCAGCAGTGCGGTACCTCCTAACCATGCGATCGACCATCCCGCAAGATTTTTCGCTTTTCTATTATTTTCTGCTTGCCAGCTGTCATCTGTAGATTCATCCATCATTGTTTCCTGCTCGGTATGTAAAGTGAGCTTTACTTTACCCACGCAAATCTATTTAGTCAAGCTTGCTTGTCATTATGAATACTTTCTTTTACATTCAAGAGCGTTTGGCAGCTTTGCCAGATTCCGGTTTACGCGCTCTCAAAGCCCATTCAAGCTGGGTCGCAAAAGCTTATTCATGCTAGGTCGCTAGATCTCAGGCATTACCAATGCAGGTGACTGGGACAAAATATTCCATGTCATGGCGGACGCTGAAAGCATTCGCCGAAGCCATTAGGGAGGCACGACTCACAGGGGCAGGGAAAACCGGCACCACTGGGAAACACTGATGCACAGTAACAAAGGCGGGAACCGTCGATGGTGTTATGCTTTGGACGAGAAAGTGCCGGACGCGTTAACACGGGGTCGTACGCTCTCTGAACCTAACACCCAAAGTATCCGACGCCACTGCGGTGACATCTCAGATAAGACGGAGTTTCAATATGTGTACCGATCATGATGTAGATAACAACACGGAAACCGATGATCCTCGATCGGGCTACAAGCTGGTATCTAGCTGGCCAAAATACCCGGCTGGTATGCATTTTGAAATGGGTTCCGGCATCGCCGTCGATGAAGCTGGCATTATTTACGCTTTCACCCGCGATATCGAGCATTGGGCAACCCACCCGCTCGCCATGGCCGACAAGATGGGGAAAAGCAGCATATCCATGTTCAATCGCGAAGGCGAGTATCTAGGCATATGGGGACCCTCTGGGGAGCGTGGTTTTGCGCTTGGCGGCCACACGCTATACATTGAAAAAGATGGCATGTTCTGGACGACTGATCGCGACGGGCACACCGTAAAAAAGTACACGCCGGATGGCGAATTACTGCTCACCCTTGGCACCTTCGGCGAATGGGGATGTGACGCATCGCACTTTAATGGGCCAACGGCTGTTGTTGTGCAGCTGGATGGCAACATTGTTGTGGCAGACGGGTACTGGAATTCACGTTTAGTCTGGTTCACGCCGGAAGGCGAATATATCAAATCCGTTGGCGAGTGGGGACGCGGGCAGGCGCAATTTAATACACCGCATGCGCTCACGCAGGACTCCAAGGGTCGGCTACTTGTCGCAGATTTGTGTGGCGGAAATTTTCACGACTACATGACCGTACCGGGACAAATAGAAGCACATCGGACCAAGCCAGATAAAGACTGCGTTCACAGGATTCAGCGGCTAGATGCTTCTGGTGAGTACATCGATGAGTGGACACACATTATGCCGTTAAGCCTCGCCAGCTACGGAAACGAAATTTACGCCAGCGATAAAATGAGCAATCTTGCCATCCTCGATGAAGAGACAGGCCAAGTGAAATCACGGGTCGAAAATATCGCAATTTATATCCACCAACTCGCGATGGACGCGCACGGTGATCTGTATACTGCCTCGGTGTATCCCGAACATGCCAAGGAAAAACGAGGTCCCGACGGCCCTTCGTACAGACGTTGGACTCGCACTGAGCTCGTCTAAAATTTTAGTCAAAGGAGAGAATAATGATCGTCGTTGTAGCTGCACTTGAATTCGAAAGTCAGGCCGATCGTGACCACGCGGTTACCATCACCAAAGATGTACAGATGGCAACCAGAGTAGAAGAGACTGGTTGTCGAGACTATTGTTTTGCTCCGGACCCATCGGTACCGAATCGCATACAGGTTTACGAACTGTGGGAAGACAGCGATTCGCTTGCGGCACATTTTACACACCCAAACTATCTAAAAATGGTAGAGCTCCTGATGGGAGCAAAAATTGTTGAGAGCGTTAATCAGGCATATCTCGTCGAACGGGGAGAACCTGTCTATGGGCCCAACGGCGAAATGAAAACATCTTTTTTTACTGACTAACCGAGGCCTGCAGAGTGTCCACACTATTCACGAATGCAAGACTGTTTACCGCCGAATCAGAGGATATCATTGACCGCGGCGTGCTTTTGGTCGAAGACGGATCAGTGCGTTTTGCAGGCAATGCAGAGGATTTGAAAAGCTCAACGCACCACGTGATTGATCTGGGCGGAAAATTTCTGATGCCAGGCATGACCGAGACCCACGCTCATCTGTCTTTCGATGATTCAAGCCCCTTCTCAATCGGGGATTCTTCGGTAGAGCAAGCCACGATCACCGCCGTCGGTAACGCGCGTTTGATGCTGAATGCAGGATTCACATCGGCTGTTAGCTTCGGATCAACCTACGCTATTGACGTGGCGCTGCGAAATGCGATTAATACTGGCAAGATTCGCGGTCCCCGATTAATGGCAGCCGGTCGCGATCTCGGCGCAACCGCCAGCAATGTTGATTTCGATGGCGGACTCTCACAGATTGCTGATGGACCCTGGGCGGTAAGAAAAGCCGTAAGGGAACAACGGCGACTGGGCGTTGATGTGGTTAAGATATTTATCGACGGTGAAGCAATTAATCCCACTAACCCACCCGGCGAGTTGTCGTTCACGAATGAAGAGGTCATTGCGGCAGTCGATGAAGCACACAGAAGAAATCTTAAAGTTGCTTGTCATGCACGCAGCTCAGCGGCTGTTAGACAAGCCGTGAATGCAGGTGTCGACTTCATCGGTCACGCGAACTATTTGGACGATGAAACAGTGGCGCTCCTGGTTGAGCATCGTGAAAGAATATTTATCGGTCCTGCCATCGCATGGGAAGTTCAATACCTCGCTCAATGCGAAAGTCTCGGCATTAGTCGCCATACAGTGCAGGCACAAGGTTACGAAGCAGAAATTGACGCGACGATTGCTAGCGTAGAAAAACTCAGGGCAGCAGGCATCAAACTTGTTGTTGGCGGCGACTATGGTATCAGCATCGCGCCCCACGGCTCTTACGCAAAAGATCTGGAATATTTTGTTGACCTGTTCTCTATGTCGCCAGCGGAAGCGATCATTTGTGCCACCAAAAATGGGGGGCTCATGCTAGACCCGGCAGGCACCATCGGCACACTAAGATCAGGATCAGTCGCTGACTTTATCGTCGTCGATGGTGATCCGTTGCAGGACATCACCGTGTTGCAGAATCTAGACAAACTCGATGTTTACCAGGCCGGAAGCTGCGTGCCAAAGGCACTTGATTGAGGCGCGGTATCGCGCCTGCGTGTATTGGATAGAATGAAACAGGAAATCAAACGCGAGATGAAGCGCCATGACTGAATCATCAAGACTTGCTATGCCAACCAAATTGGCTTTTGGCATCGGCGCTACAGGGGAGGCCGCGACTAATTGGATATTCAATGCTCTGACGTTCTTTTTCTACAATCAGATACTCGGTCTCTCGGGTACACTCACTGCTGCCGCTGTCACCATTGGCATTATCTCTGATGCCATCACCGACCCACTCATCGGGTCTATATCAGATCGCTGGCGATCCAAACTTGGGCGCCGACATCCGTTTATGTTTGCAGCGCCACTACCACTAGTCGTCACCATCTATTTTATTTTTAATCCGCCTGCAGGCATCGAGGGACTTGATCTGTTCGCGTGGTTTGCATTTTTCACTGTTCTCATGCGAATCAGCTCAACACTATTTGCTGTACCCCATCTTGCGATGGGCGCAGAACTATCAGATGACTATATCGAACGCACTCGCGTCATGAGTTACAACAATGTGTTCACTTACATCGGTGTTATCGTCATGCACGTTGTCGTTTGGTTTCTCATCTTTCCGAGCTTTGATAATGGCCGCATGACTCAAATGGCGTACAACCCCGTCGTGATATTTTGCACAAGCCTCATTATCGTGTGCATGCTAGGTTCGGCTTACGCTACGCGCTCCCAAATCCCCAAAATGAAGAAGATACCCACTGACTTACCCCCTTTCAGCACTAGTCAGCTTCTCAAAGAAATGTATTCCGCCATGCGGAATAGAAATTACTTGTTTTTGCTATTGGGACTGTTTTTCTTGTCGATCACAATCGGTACCCATGAAACACTCGGGCTATACATGTCGACATTCTATTGGGAATTCACCGACCAACAAATTGGTTGGCTGATTCTGGGCAACGTGTTTGGTTATGCGATTGGCTTTACTGTGACTGCCCGGGTTCATCAGCTTATCGAAAAACGCTGGGCGATCGTATGGTCTGCCGCCGGTCTCAGCGTCGCCTGGTCAAGCGCAGTCACACTAAGACTTTTTGATCTAGCGCCCGAAAACACAACATGGACACTTGTTAGCTTCGTCGTCTTTTTTGGCACAATTGCTTCTGCTTGCGGCTCGATACTCAACATCAGTGTCATGTCAGCGCTTGCGGATATAGCAGATGACCATGAGGTCAACACGGGGCGTCGACAGGAAGGCATTTTCTATTCTGCACGCACTTTTTTTGCCAAGGTCACCAACGGCATCGGTCACGTTGTCGCCGGCGTCGCGCTCGACATCATCGACTTTCCACAGGGCGTAGAGGCCAGCCAGATTCACCCCGATAAAATCTATGCACTGGGTGTGCTTGATGGTCCATTTGCGATGATTTGGGGTCTCATCGCCGCGTGTATCTATGCAGGGTATAGGATTGATCGCGCTTATCACGCAACTATTCGGCAACAGCTAC